>NZ_VOHR01000320.1 GCF_009192725.1 Segeticoccus rhizosphaerae
GGCGCGGCCGACGTGCGCCGAGCCCAGCAGGCCCGGCTGGAGGTCGCGGCGTCGAAGCTGGGCGTCGCGCTCGTGCTGCCGCTCGGCCTCGCGTTCCTGCCCGCCTTCGTGCTCATGACGGTGCTGCCCGTCGTGCTGGCGCTGGCCCAGGACGTCCTCGGGCAGGCCTGAGCTCAGCGCATCCCGTCGCGGTCGTCCGAACTCTGGGTACCCGTGGGAAGCAGTAAAGGTCTGGGGCCGGACCATTGACCGATCGGCGCAGGAGCGACATACTCATGCGGCATCACCGTCGCCGGCGTATGGGAAAACTGATGACCGAATCAGCGCAGCAGCACGAGGAACTCGACGACGACTCCCGACTCCTGGCGGAGATGGGATACAAGCAGGAGCTGCACCGGGGGATGTCCGGCTTCTCCAACTTTGCGGTCTCCTTCTCGATCATCTCGATCCTGGCGGGCTGCATCACCTCCTACGGCATCGCGCTGAGATCCGGCGGCCCGTCGACGATCGTCCTCGGCTGGCTCATCGTCGGCGTCTTCGTCGCCTGCGTCGCCCTGGCGATGGCCGAGGTCTGCTCGCGCTACCCCACCGCGGGTGGCCTCTACTTCTGGGCCGGCCGCCTCGCCCGCCGCAACAAGAAGGTCTGGGCGTGGTACGTCGGCTGGTTCAACTTCATGGGCGAGATCGGTGTCACGGCCGCGATCGACTTCGGCTGCGCCACGACGTGGAGCGCGTTCATGAACCTCGTGTGGGGCGTCCAGGTCACACCGGGACGCGTCTTCCTGCTGTTCATCGCGATCATCGTGGCGCACGCGCTGCTCAACACCTTCGGCGTCAACCTGGTCAGCCTGCTGTCGATGGTCTCCGCGTGGTGGCACGTGGTCGGCGTCCTCGTCATCGTCGGCTTCCTCTGGCTGCTCCCCGAGCACCACCAGAGCGTCGGCTGGACCCTGACCGGGTGGCACAACGAGACCGGCTGGGGCTTCACGCCATACGTCTTCTTCATGGGCCTGCTGATGGCCCAGTACACCTACACGGGGTATGACGCGTCCGCCCACGTCGCGGAGGAGACCAAGTCGGCCGCGACCAGTGCGCCGCGCGGCATCGTGATGAGCGTGGTGGTGTCGATCATCGGCGGGTTCATCCTGCTCTACTCGATCACCGCGGCCATCCCGGACAGCAGCGCCGCCGGACTGAGCAAGCTCGCCGCCACCGACACCGGCCTGCCGCCCGCCCAGGTGTTCCTCGACGCCCTCGGCAGCCCAGGCGTGGCCAAGTTCCTGCTGTTCATCGTGTGCGTCGCCCAGTTCTTCTGCGGGATGGCCTCCGTGACCGCGAACTCCCGCATGACCTTTGCCTTCTCGCGCGACAACGCGCTGCCCGGCTCGAGGCTCTGGGCCAAGGTCAACGTGCGGACGGGCACGCCGACCAACTCGATCTGGTTCTGCGTCGTCCTGTCGATCCTGCTCGCGCTACCCGCCCTGTTCAACCAGACGGCATACCTCGCGGTGACGTCGATCGCCGTGATCGGCCTCTACATCGCGTATGTCGTGCCGGTCTTCCTGCGCCGGCGGGCGGAGCACTTCACGCCCGGTCCGTGGAACCTCGGCCGCTGGAGCCCGGTGATCGGGTGGGTTGCGGTCGTGTGGGTCTGTGTCATCGTGGTGATGTTCGTCCTGCCCCCGAGCAAGCCGATCACCGTGGACACCTTCAACTACGCACCGATCGCGGTGCTCGTCGTGTTCCTCTTCGCGACGATCTCCTGGTTCCTCGGCGGCCGCAACCGGTTCATGCACGGCGCCTCGCCCGAGGACCACAACGCGGCGGACCCGGAGAAGGTGTTGGAGGAGGGCGACCCGGAGGGGGCGCTGGAGTCGTGAACGGTCAGGCCGCCCAGGCGGACCCGTCGATGGAGTCCGAACCGTTGATGGAGGTCATGCTCCGTCCGGTCCGGGCCCACCACGGTTTCGAGGGCTGTTTCGAGCAGTTGGCCACTGCGATCAGGCTGGGTGTCTACCCCAAGGGCAGCACGCTCCCGCCGGAGCGGGAGCTGGCGGCGCGGATGGGGGTGTCACGGGCCACGCTGCGGGAGGCGATCGCTGCCCTGCGCACGGCCGGCCTGTTGCAGAGTGTGCGCGGTCGGGGCGGCGGCACGCGAGTGCTGGCGCTGCCCGAGATCGTGCCGACCAATCCGCCTGACCTGGGTGAGCGACGCGAGGAGCTGTTGGACTCGTTGGTGTTTCGCCGGGTCGTCGAGGCGGGGGCGTGCCACGTGGCTGCTTCTCGTCCGCTGTCGGACAAGCAGCGGACCATGTTGCGGGCGGCCCTGGCGGATGTGGCGAGGGCGCAGGGCCGGCGGGCCCACCGGCAGGCCGATTCGCGGCTGCACCTGGGGATCGCCACCCTGACCGGTTCGCCGCACATCATCGATGCGGTCACCCGGTCCCAGGCGGACCTGCACACGCTGCTGACCGCCATCCCGGTGCTGAGCGTCAACATCGAGCACTCCGACGCCCAGCACGAAGCCATCGTGCGCGCCATCATCGCCGGCGACCCCTCTCGGGCCCGGCGGAGTATGGAGCAGCACTGCGACGACACCGCGGCCCTGCTTCGCGGCCTGTTGGGCTGAGGCCCGAAGGAGATCATGATGAGTTCGATCCGCAGCAACGACCGGCTGCTCTCGCTGGAGCAGCTACGTGCCCGCATCGATGACGGGGCGGTCGACACCGTCATCGTCGCGTTCACCGACATGCAGGGGCGTTTGAAGGGCAAGCGGCTGCACGCGCAGTACTTCCTCGACCAGGTGGTCGACCACGGCACGGAGGGGTGCAACTACCTGCTGGCGGCCGATGTGGAGATGAACACGGTGGCCGGCTACGAGATGACCTCGTGGGAGAAGGGTTACGGGGACATGGAGTTCGTCCTCGACTACGACACGATCCGGTTGCTGCCGCACCTGCCGGGGACGGCGATGATCCAGTGCGACCTGGCCTGGATGGACCACCGGTGGGTGGAGCAGTCCCCGAGGCGGATCCTGTCGGCGCAGCTGGAGCGTGCGGCCGCGGACGGCTACGTCGCGCTGGCCGGCACCGAGCTGGAGTTCATCGTCTTCGAGGACACCTTCGAGCAGGCGTGGGATCGCGGTTACCGCGGCCTGACGCCGGCGAACCAGTACAACGTGGACTACTCGATCCTGGGGACCACGCGGGTGGAGCCGCTGTTGCGGGACATCCGCAACCACATGTACGGCGCCGGTATGGACGTCGAGTCGGCCAAGGGGGAGTGCAACCCCGGCCAGCACGAGATCGGGTTCCTCTACGACGAGGCGAAGCACATCGCGGACAACCACGCGGTCTACAAGACCGCGGCCAAGGAGATCGCGGCGCAGCACGGCAAGTCGCTGACCTTCATGGCCAAGTACAACCACCTCGAGGGCAGCTCCTGCCACATCCACCTGTCGCTGCGGGGGACCGACGGGTCGCTGGTCTTCTGGGACGAGGAGACCGGTGGGCGCAGCAGGCTGTATGACCAGTTCGTGGCCGGGGTGCTGGCGACGATGACCGACTTCACGCTGCTGTATGCGCCGAACATCAACTCCTACAAGCGGTTTGCCGATGGCTCGTTCGCGCCGACCACGATCGGTTGGGGCACGGACAACCGGACCTGCGCCATGCGGTTGGTCGGGCACGGAGCGGGGGCGCGGATGGAGAACCGGGTGCCCGGTGGCGACGTCAACCCCTACCTGGCGCTGGCGGCGATGCTGGCCGGAGGGTTCCACGGCATCGACCACGAGCTCGAGCTCGACGAGGAGCTGACCGGCAACGCCTACACCTCGGGGAGGCCGCACGTGCCCAAGACGCTGCGCGAGGCCCGCGATGCGTTCCACGGATCCGACCTTGCCCGGAAGGCCTTCGGCGACACCGTCGTCGACCACTACACCAACATGGCCGACGTCGAGCTCGCCGCGTTCGACGCCGCCGTGACCGACTGGGAGCTGCGCCGCGGCTTCGAGAGGATGTGAGAGCGCACGTGAGCACGACCTACACGGTCATCAACCCGTCCACCGCCAGCCCGGTGACGGAGGTGGAGCTGGCCGACGTCGACCGCACCGATGCCGCCATCGAGCGGGCCGCGGCGGCGTTCCCGCCGTGGCGCGACCTGGCCCCCGGCGAGCGGGC
>NZ_VOHR01000321.1 GCF_009192725.1 Segeticoccus rhizosphaerae
GGCCGTGCGCCGTGGCACGCCCCCTCCCCGCCAGGCCGTCGCGTTCGCCGCGCACCGCCCGGACCGCTTCGAAGGCCAGGATCGAGGCCAGCGGGACCACCACGAAGAAGGCGATCTCCTCGAGCGGCAGTCCGGCGATCCGCGGCGGCAACGTCTGGGCGGCGTCGAAGTGCCAGTGCCCCGCCCGAGTCGCCCACAGGTCCCAGACCAGGAAGGGCGCGCCGGCGAGCACGATCGCAGCGAGCAGGCGCAGCGGCCGGCGGAAGACGGTCAACCGGTAGGCGCGCACGAGCGGGAGCGTGCCGATCAGGCAGAACACGAGCACGGCCACGTAGGACCAGTGGCGCAGACCCACCTAGAAGGCCAGCTCCTGTGCGCGCCGGCGCACCTCCTTCTTGCGGCCGGCGAGGAGGGCGTCGATGGGGGCGCCCTCCACGGAGAGCGTCTCATCCGGTGTGAAGAGCCAGCCGATGATCTGCTCGTCGTCCATGCCGCCGTCGGCCAGCACGGTGAAGGTGCCGCGCAGCGTCGGCAGCGGCCCCTCGCCGGTCACGAACTTGGCGGGCACCGCCACCACCGACCGCGGACCGATCCGTGCCGCAAGCAGCTCGCGATCCTCGATCATCCTGCGGACCTCGGAGAGCCTGACGCCCAAGCGATCCGCGATGTCCGGCACGGTCAGCCAGTTGCCGACCTGCGCCTCGACACCGGTCGGTGGGGGCACCTGCGTGGGTCCCGTGGCATCGGTCCGGTCCTGCTCGATGGGGCCCGGCGCCGTGGACGCCTCGTCGAAGGAGTTCACGGCACCAAGCCTGCCACGGGCTGCTCGGGTCTGCCGAGGCGGGCGCGCAGCCGAAGCTCGTGCGAAGCGTCGGCGTCGCGGTGCAGCGAAGAGCGGCGACGGGCGGGTGGATCGCGTCCCACGTCGGCACTACCTCCCGTCAGGCCCGGTGAGTATGCGGTCACCTCGTCGGGTAGAGGAGCCGGAACCGCTCGAGGACGACCGGCATGTCCGGCAGGAAGCCGCCGTCGGCGTGCTCGTCGAAGAAGCGTTCGTGCACCGCCCGCCAGTGGTCGAGGCTGCCGTCGCCCTCCCCCTCGTCTCTGGCGTGGTCGGCGTCAACCTGGTCGAACGGGACGACCCGCGCGTGGGTCGTCACCACAAGGGCGCGTGGGTGACCGGAGCCGTCGAGGACGATGCTGAGCGTCCGGGGCGCGGGCAGCTGCTCGCCCTCCTTGGCGTAATCGGCGCAGGAGCTCGCGGTCGCCGTCTTGGTCCCGTCCAGGACAAGGCTGAGCAACTCGTCGGCCTGCTCGGGGGTCGAGCCGAACGCCCACGAGGGTGGCCGGAGCGTTCTGAACGGGTTCTCACCGGTGTAGACGGGCACCCCGGCAAGACTCGCGTGCGCCCGGGCGATGTCCCAGAAGGCGTCCAGCTCGTCCTCGTCGGTGATGACCATGGCTCACCCTCCCACGCGAAGCCCCGCGCCCTGATCGATCCGCTCAGGCGAGCTGATCGCGACGGCGGGTGAGATAGGCACGCTCGCCGGGGTTCTGCGTCAGCTCGATCGCCCGGTCGTACGCCTCGCGCGCCTGCACGGAGCGGCCGAGGCGCCGCAACAGATCGGCGCGTGTGGCGTGGAACGCGTGGTAACGGTCCAACGTCCCGACGAGCCGGTCGACCTCGGCGAGCCCGACGTCGGCGCCGTCCAGCTCGGCTCGGGCGACGGCACGGTTGAGCGCGACCACCGGGGACGGGCTCACGGCATACAGCTGCTCGTAGAGGGCCGCGATCTGGCTCCAGTCGGTGTCGCGGGCACTGCCTGCGTCGGTGTGCACGGCGTTGATCGCGGCGAGGATCTGGTAGCGCCCGGGGCGGATCCCGCTGGCCAGGCGTTCCCTGACCAGCCGATGTCCCTCGGCGATCAGGTCGCGGTCCCAGCCGCCGCGGTCCTGTTCGACCAGCGTGACCAGTTCGCCGGTGGCGCTGAACCGGGCCGCGCTGCGGGCCTCGGTGAGGAGCATGAGCGCGAGGAGTCCCGCCACCTCGCCATCGTCGGGCAGGAGCGCGCGCAGCAGCCGCCCGAGCCGGATGGCCTCCAGCGTGAGGTCGCGGCGCACGGGCTCGTCGCCGGTGCCGGACAGGTAGCCCTCGTTGAAGACCAGGTAGACCACCGCCAGGACCCCGGCCAACCGGGCCCCGATGTCGTCGGGACCCGGCACGCGGTAGGGGATCCGCGCCTTCTTGATCTTGGCCTTGGCCCGCGTGATGCGCTGGGCCATGGTCGTCTCCTGCACCAGGAAGGCGCGGGCGATCTCGGGGACGGTCAGGCCACCGACCAGGCGCAGTGTGAGCGCCACCCGGGCCTCGGTCGCGAGCGCGGGATGGCAGCAGGTGAACAGCAGCCGGAGCCGGTCGTCGGTGAGCGGTCCGGTGGGCGTGTGAGGGGTGTCGTCTCGGATCATCTCGGCCGCCCTGTGCTTGGCGTCCCGTTTGCCCTCGCGGCGGATCCGGTCGAGCGCCTTGCGGGTCGCGGTGGTGGTCAGCCAGCCACCGGGGTTGGGGGGTGTGCCGGTCCTCGGCCAGGCCTCGACCGCGGCCACGAAGGCGTCGGCCGCCGCATCCTCGGCGACGTCGAGGTCGCCGAAGCGCGACGCCAGCGAGGCCACCACCCGCGCCCACTCCTCGTGGTGGGCGCGGGTGATCGCCTCGTGGGTCGGGGAGTTCGTCACTCGGCCGGGTCGCCTTGGAACGGTCGCACCTCGACGGTGCCCATGCAGGCCCTCGATGCCTCCGCGGCGAGCGCGAGGGCGACGTCGGCGTCGGGCGCCTCGATCACCCAGAAGCCACCGATGTGCTCCTTGGTCTCCAGGTAAGGGCCGTCGGTGTAGACCGGCTGGTCGCCCTGCCCGTCGACGACGGTCGCGGTCGACGGCGCCTCGAGGCCGCCCGCGAAGACCCAGTAGCCCTCGTCCTGCAGCTTCTTGTTGAACGCACCCGTCTGGGCGAACGCCCTCTCCATCTCCGCCTCGTCGGCGTAGCCACCGTGACCCGTGGTGTAGATCTCCTCGGGACCGTGCACGGCCATCAGGTACTGCGTCATCTCGATCTCTCCTCGCTCGGGGGCATCCGGGGTGGTGCCTCTTACTCTCTCCACGAACCAGGTCCTCCGGACACGACAGCTCCCCGGAGATTCTCGCCGAGTCGCCCGGAGGGCGATGCACGGATCGGCTCCGGGTGCGGTCGACGGGGCGGAACGTCATACACCTCGATCGGGTGAGACGCAATCTCCCACTCCGTGGTGATGTCGTGTACGTTTCACAATCGTCACATTCAACCCAGCAGCATCGAATGCCACCAGGGCCCCAGCAGCCCCAAGGGCCGCTTCGAGCCGCTCCGGAAGGACTCGCACGTCATGAGCCCCATCGTCGACCTCTCACCCCCCGCCGCCCCGGCAGCGCTGCACGAGCTGGCGACGGGCGACCGCGTGGCGCCACACGGTTGGCAGACCCATGTCATCCGGCCCGGTGAGACGTTGCTCGGGATCGCCCTGGCGCACCGCACCTCCACGGGAGTGCTGGTCCGGCGCAACCACCTGCCCTCGACCCGCCTGATCAGGGCCGGGACCAGGATCGACGTGCCGCGGACCTCTCGCGCACCGAAGCACCGATCCGCGAAGCACCACGCGAAACCGAAGAAGTCGCGCCACGCCGCCGCCAAGGCCAATCACGCCAGAAAGGCGCGTCACCGCGCCAAGCGACCTGCCCGCACGGTGCGCATCCTGGTGGTGCGTCCGGGTGAGACGGTCAGCGGCATCTCGCTACGCCTGCACGTCTCGGTGGCCGCGATCCTGAAGGCCAACGGGATGACCGACGGCCGGCAGCTGTGGGCCGGGCAGCGGCTGCGCGTGCCGGGGGCCGCGTCCCATCCGGCACGAAGGGCGACCCCCAAGACCCACCGGAAGGCGAGCCACGCCAAGAAGGCGCACGCCGCGAAGAAGGCGCACGCCGCCAAGAAGAAGCGCGCGAAGAAGGCCGCGGCCCGCCGCGCCGCCACCAGGACCCTCACCGTGCGCCCCGGCGAGACGGTCAGCGGCCTGGCCCTGCGGCTGCGCGTCTCCCAGGCCGCCGTAATGCGCGCCGCTGGCATCTCC
>NZ_VOHR01000322.1 GCF_009192725.1 Segeticoccus rhizosphaerae
GTCCTGGCCGGGGCCGCTGCGGGCGGGGGCAGCGAGAGCGACGACGGGTCCGAGACGGGCGTCGCGGTCTGGGCCGCGCGCGATCGACTCGTCCGATCGGGCCTTCATCCGGGGCCCGGTCGATGGCGCGCGTCCGCGCTGCCGCGCTGACGTCGACGTGGCCGCGGTCGCCGGGTACCTTCTGCCTGTGACCCCTGACACCTCACCCGGCACCGCACGTCCCGCCACCGCGATCGACGGCATCGCGGACGCCTTTGTGGACGCGTCGGTCGACCTCAGCCCGATCGGCGCGACCTACCTCGGCATCCCGGGGCACGACGAGGATCTGGACGACTTCTCGCCAGATGGCTACGCGCGCCACTCCGAGCTGCGTCGCGGGACCCTCGAGCAGCTGGCGGCCTCGGAGCCCGTCGACGACGTCGACCGGACCACTCTCGCCGCCATGACCGAACGGCTCGAGCTGGCGGAGGAGGAGTACGCGGCGGGGCTCGACGAGATGTCCCTGAACGTCATCGCCTCGCCCCTGCAGGACGTGCGCGGCATCTTCGACCTCATGCCGACCGACACCGACGAGCAATGGTCGGTCATCGCATCGCGCATGGCCAAGGTGCCCACGGCGCTCGACCAGTGGGTGACCTCCCTGCGCCTGGCCGCCTCGCGCGGCGACGTCAGCCCGCGACGACAGGTGCAGGCCTGCATCAAGCAGTGTCTCGAGTTCACCTCGGAGGACGGCTACTTCGCGTCCCTCGTGAAGGGGGCCAGCGGTGGCGACCGAGACCTTGGCGCGGGGGTGGCCGCCGACCTCGAGGCCGCCGTGCACGAGGCCGCTTCGGCCTACTCCACCCTCGCGGACACGTTGCGCACCGAGTTCCTCGACCAGGCGCCGGAGTCGGACGCCTGTGGGCGCGAGCGCTACCAGCTCTTCTCTCGTGCCTTCCTCGGGACGGAGGTCGACCTGGAGGAGACCTACGCCTGGGGTCAGGAGGAGCTCGCCCGCATCACCGCGGAGATGGTCACCGTGGCGGAGCGGATCCGGCCCGGCGCCACCGTCAAGGAGGCAGTCGAGCTGCTCGACGCCGACGTTCGCTACCAGCTGCACGGCACCGAGGAGTTGCAGCGGTGGATGCAGGAGAAGGCCGACGGTGCCATCGAAGCGCTCGCCGGCAGCCACTTCGACATCCCCGACCCCGTCCGGGCCATCGAGTGCCGCATCGCGCCCACCCAGACGGGCGGCATCTACTACACCGGGCCGAGCGAGGACTTCAGCCGTCCCGGGCGGATGTGGTGGTCGGTGCCCAAGGGGGTGGAGGAGTTCGGGACCTGGCGCGAGCTGACGACCGTCTACCACGAAGGCGTGCCCGGCCACCACCTGCAGGTGGGCCAGACGGTGTTCCGCAGCGAGACCCTCAACCGCTGGCGTCGGCTGATGGCGTGGACCTCCGGCCACGGCGAGGGCTGGGCCCTGTATGCCGAGCGGTTGATGTCCGAGCTGGGCTACATGGACGACCCGGGCGACCGGATGGGCCTGCTGGACGGCCAGTCCCTCCGCGCGGCCCGTGTGGTGCTGGACATCGGATTCCACTGCGGGTTCGAGGCACCGGAGTCGGTGGGCGGCGGCGCGTGGACCTACGACAAGGCGTGGGAGTTCCTCACCGCCCACGCCAACATGGCCGAGGGCTTCCTGCGGTTCGAGCTCGACCGCTACCTCGGCTGGCCGGGTCAGGCGCCCTCCTACAAGATCGGCGAGCGGCTGTGGCTGGGGCTGCGCGACGAGGTCCGTCAGCGCGAGGGCGACGCCTTCGACATCAAGGCCTTCCACCGGCGCGCGCTGGACGTGGGCGGCGTCGGGCTGGACGCGCTGCGCACGGCCGTCCTGGGTTTCGACCGAACCAGCTGACAGTCCGCATCGCTCCGCTCCACCCTCGCCGCTGTCGTCGTCGCGTCCCGAACCTCGCCCGCGGTCTGACAGGATCACCGCGTGGACGTCGCACTGCTGCTCGTGTCGCTCACCGCCACGATCCTCGTCTTCGCGGCGGTCGCCCGCCGCTTCGAGCTGCCCGCGCCGCTGCTGCTGATCGTGATCGGGATCCTGGCGTCCTTCATGCCGTTCCTGCCCACGGTGCCCCTCAGCCCCGAACTCGTCCTGGTGGGGCTGCTGCCGCCGCTGCTGTATGCCGCCGCGATGCAGAGCTCGCTCGTCGACTTCCGGAGCAACAAGTCCGCCATCGGATTCCTCTCCGTGGGCCTGGTGATCTTCACCGCCGCCGGTGTCGGGCTGGTGGCGTGGTGGCTGCTGCCGGTGCCCTTCAGCGCGGCGTTCGCACTCGGAGCGGTCGTGGCTCCGCCGGATGCCGTCGCCGCCACCAGCATCGCCCGGCGGATCGGTCTGCCCCGTCGCATCGTCACCGTGCTCGAGGGAGAGTCGCTGGTCAACGACGCGACCGCCCTGGTGCTCGTGCGGACGGCGATCGCCGCGATCGGCGGTTCCTTCAGCCTCTGGCCGGTCCTCGGACACTTCCTCCTCTCGGCGTTCGGCGGGTTGGCGGTCGGTCTGGTGACCGCCGGGATCATGGGCGTGATCCGCAAGCGGATCACGCACACTGCCAC
The DNA here is from genome assembly GCF_009192725.1 of Segeticoccus rhizosphaerae. Taxonomy (GTDB): domain Bacteria; phylum Actinomycetota; class Actinomycetes; order Actinomycetales; family Dermatophilaceae; genus Segeticoccus; species Segeticoccus rhizosphaerae. Next base: position 2,608 of record NZ_VOHR01000322.1, read on the forward strand.
TGACACCGCGTTGTCCTTCGTCACCCCGTTCGTGGCCTACCTGCCTGCTGAGCACATCCACGCGTCCGGCGTCCTCGCCGTCGTGGTCGCGGGGCTGGTGCTGGCCCACCAGGCCACTCGCATCCAGAGCGCCTCGGCGCGGCTCGCGGCAGGGATCAACTGGACCACCGTCCAGTTTCTGCTGGAGAACGCCGTCTTCTTGCTCATCGGACTCCAGATGCGCACGATCCTCACCGATGTCGGCAGCTCACCCGTGCCGTGGAGCACCATCGCCGTGGCCAGCGCGGGCGTCCTTGCGGCCACCATCCTGCTGCGGCCGATCTGGGTCTTCCCGCTGCGTGGCCTCGTGCTGCACGAGCACTCCGAGCAGGGGGAGCGCACGCCGTGGACCCACTCCGCCATCGTCGCGTGGGCGGGGATGCGGGGCGTGGTCACCCTGGCCGCCGCCTTCATCCTGCCGAGCGAGACCGAGCACCGCGAGGTCCTCGTGCTGATCGCGATGGTCGTCACCGCGGGAACGCTGTTGTTGCAGGGTTCGACGCTGCCCTGGCTCGCCCGACGGCTGAACGTCCACGGCCCGGACCCCCGCGAGGACGCGCTCCAGGAGGCCACCGTGCTGCAGACCGCAGTCGCCGCGGGACTGGCCGTCCTCGACGACCTGCAGGAGGGCGTCGACACCGACACGGTGCGCACGCTGCGGGAGCGTTCCCAGCGACGCACCAACGTCGTCTGGGAGCGTCTGGGCGGCGACAGCGGCGAGGAGACGCCGGGCGAGTCCTACCGCCGGCTCCGCCTCGAGATGCTGCAGGCCGAGCGGGCCTCCGTCCTGGAGATCCGCGACTCGGGCACCGCGGACCACGAGGTGCTCAGCCACGTGATGGCCGCGCTCGACCTGGAGGAGTCGATGCTGGACCGGCTCGACGCGCGCACCCGGGACCTCAACGACGCGACCCTGCGGTCGGGGCTGGACCAAGGCGGGTGCGAACACCTGCGCCACGCCGATCTGCACGTGACCCCGAAGACCCCGCACGGCTGCCCGGACTGTGAGCGCGAGGGCACCCGCACCGTGCACCTGCGGTTGTGCCTCGCCTGCGGCAACGTGGGCTGCTGCGACTCGTCGGAGGGCCAGCACGCCCGGCGCCACTACCACGACACCGGTCACCCCGTCATCCGCAGCTTCGAGCCGGGCGAGGCGTGGCGCTGGTGCTTCGTGGACCAGATCACCGGCTGACGGGCCCCACCGGACCAACTCCGCGAACCCGCGGACTCTGCACGCGCACCCGGCACCGCTGGGCGCTAATCTCGCGGGGTGCCCGCGCCGATCCCGCTCGTCCTCGCCTCTGCCTCCCCCGCGCGACGGGAGACGCTCACGGCTGCCGGCATCACGCCATACGTGCTCGTCTCCCACGTGGACGAGGACGCGGCCGTCGCGGAGGCCACCGCCGTGAACGGGAGGCTGGCCCCCGAGGACGTCGCGCTGCTGCTGGCTCGCGCGAAGTGCGAGGCGGTGGCCCACGTGCTCGCCACCGACGGGGGCCCC
>NZ_VOHR01000323.1 GCF_009192725.1 Segeticoccus rhizosphaerae
CGCGACGTTCACGGCGAGCACGGTGGCGTTGGGCGCTGGGCGGGTCCGGGCGGCCCACGGCGACCTGCCCGTGCCGGTGCGTGCCGTGCTGGAGCTGTCTCGCGGGCGCGCGGCCTGCGGCGGGGGCAAGGGCGAGCTCACCACCCAGACGGGGATGGCCCTGCTCACCGTGCTCTGCGCCAGTCAGGACGACCTTCCCCGGCTAAAGGTGGGCGCCGTCGGCGTGGGGGGCACCAAGGACGTGCAGGGTCGTCCCAACGTCACGAGGGTGGTCCTGGGGCGGCCTCCGGCGGAGGGCGCCGCCGGGGCGGAGCCGTTCCCGGAGGGGGAGCATGACGAGGTCCTGCTCGAGACCAACGTGGACGACCTGGACCCGAGGGTGTGGCCGTCGGTCCTGCGCCCCGTGCGGGACGTGCTGGCCGCGGCGGAGCGTGCCGCGCACGAGGCAGACCTGAGCATTGGGAAGCGTCTGCCGCTGGTACACCGACCGCGCGCCGGATGCCGCCAGCTGGGGCATCACCGCCTTCACCGGCCGGCGCACGGAGCTGGCCGACGCGCTCGCGCCGCAGGACGGCCTCTACACGTTGGTGACCCGCGACCGTGACGGCGACGACTTCGCCGTGCTGGGCAGCGTCTCGGCGGTCCATCCGTCCTCTGGCCACGAGGCCTGGCTCGCCTACGTGCGCGACCCCGAGGTCGCCATCGTCACGACGACGGTCACCGAGGCGGGTCCTGCTGGAGACCGCGGACGCCGTCGACCCCGCCCTGCGGGCCGTCGTCGAGCGCACCGGGCGCTTCGTCACCACCATGGTCGACCGCATCACCCCGCGCACCAAGGTTGCGACGGCATAGCCTTGCCTGCGTGGTGACACCGATCGAGGACCCGCAGGACCCCAGGATCCAGGACTATGTGGGCCTGACCGACGTCGCGCTGCGTCGCCGGCTCGAACCGGAGCGCGGCCTCTACCTCGCCGAGAGCGAGAAGGTGATCCGACGAGCCCTCGCTGCTGGGCATCGTCCCAGGTCCTACCTGATGGCTCGACGGTGGCTGACCGACCTCGGTGACCTGGTCCAGCAGGCCGAGCGGGACGGCATACCGGTCTACGTGGGCGAGCGCGACGTCATCGAGGCGATGACCGGATTCCACCTCCACCGTGGGGCGCTGGCGTCGATGCAGCGTCCCCAGCCGCCCAACCCGGTGGAGCTCCTGCAGGACGCGCGACGGGTCATGGTGCTGGAGGACATCGTCGACCACACCAACGTCGGTGCCGTGTTTCGTTCGGCTGCCGCGCTGGGGGTGGACGCGGTGCTCGTGACTCCTCGGTGTGCCGACCCCCTCTACCGCCGCAGCGTACGAGTCTCGATGGGCACGGTCTTCCAGGTGCCCTGGACACGGATCGACCCGTGGCCTGCAGGGGTGAACCTGTTGCGCGACAACGGCTTCGTCGTGGCTGCCCTGGCGCTGGCGGACGGTGCGGTCAGCCTGGACGACTTGGCTGCCGACCCGCCCGACCGGCTGGCCCTCGTGCTGGGCACCGAGGGCGACGGTCTGTCGGCGCGGACGCTGGACAGTGCCGACGTCGTCGTCCAGATCCCGATGTCCGGGGGAGTGGACTCACTCAACGTGGCCGCCGCGAGCGCGGTCGCCATGTGGGCGTTGGCACCGGCGCGGCGGCGCGTGCCCTACTGACGGTCAGGTCGCCAGTCCCTCGACGACCTCGGCACCCGGCAGCTCGGCTGCCAAGGCACCCGGTAGACGCAGTTTGGCGCCCCGCACCCCGGCTCCGACGACGATCGACTCTCGTTCCAGGACAGCGGAATCCACCAGGACTGGCCAGTCCTCGGGCAGGCCGATCGGGGTGATCCCCCCATACTCCATCCCGGTGCGCTCGACTGCCGTGTCCATCGACAGGAAGCTCGCGCGGCGGGCATCGAGACGTTTGCGCACCACGCTGTTGACGTTCGCCCGGGTCGTGGCCAACAGGAGGCAGGCGGCGACCCGCTCGAGCTCGCCCCGGCGGCCACCCACCACGACACAGTTCGCCGAGTCGGACAACGAGATGCCGGTCGCCTCCACGAAGGCGGCGGTGTCCGAGACGGCGGGGTCGATCTCGGCCACCTCGACGTGCTCACTGCCCGGCCACGCCGTCAGCGCCTCCGCGACGGGCCGCGCGAGCAGGTCGAGGTGGTCGAGGACCGGACGAAAGTGCAGGCCGCTCACGCGGACGGTGCCGCGTACATGGCGGTCAGCACGCCCCGAGCCACCGTGTGCGCGCCGAGGTTGAACGCGGTCACGGCGGCGCTGGCGCGCTCGCCGAGGCCGAGGTCGTCGGTGTCGAGGGCATGGACCGCGAACATGTAGCGGTGCGGGCGGTCGCCCGCGGGGGGTGCAGCACCGCCATACGCCTCGGTGCCGAAGTCGTTCGCGATCTGACGGACCCCCTCCGGCAGCTCGGCGTCGACGGAGCCGTAGCCGGCGGGGAGTGAGGTGACGTCCACCGGCACGTTGACCAGGAGCCAGTGCCAGAAGCCCGACGGCGTGGGGGCATCGGGGTCGAAGCAGGTCACCGCGTAGGAGCGGGTGCCGTCGGGCGCCCCTGACCAGGACAGCTGCGGCGAGACGTTGCCGCCGTGGAAGCCCCAGTCGTCGTAGACCTGTTCGTCGGGAAGGGTGTCCCCGTCGGCGAAGGACTCGCTGGTGACATCGAGGGCGGGGACCTGCGGCAGCAGTTCGTACGGGTCCGGGGCAGTCGGTCGCTCGAGGTTCATGCTCCGAGGCTACGACGCGGGCGGTGAGTCGGCCACCGCCCCCTGCGGTCAGCCGACGAACGAGGCCAGCAGCCGCCGGAGCTCGGCCCCCGGATCCCTGGTGACGCCACCATGGACCGGTCCGGGCTGCACGACGGTGCTGCGCGGGGCACTGAGCCAGCCGAAGCGCTGGCCGAGCGAGGAGAGGTGCGGCCCTCCTTCGCCGCGGCAGGCCGCTCGGACGGCCTCGAGCGATCGCTGCAGGGCCGGCACGTCGAGGGCGGGGGAGAGGGCCCTCAGGCGGGTCTCGTCGACCTCGAACGCGACGTCGAGGAACTCACCGCGCTGGCTGTAGAGCACCACTCCCACGTTGACGAACTCCTCGCGCTCCGGCCGCGCGACGCACCTCAGCACGACGTACTGGTAACCCAGCAGCTCGCTCATCGATGCCCACCTCCCGGGAGCCACGCAGCCGGATGGGCCAGCCGGGCCTGCAGATTCGCGATGTATGCCGTCCGCACGACATCCGGGGAAGGCAGACCGGGCGCCTCTTCGAGCCACTCGTCGGGCACCAGGTCGAGCACCTCGGCAAGCAGTCGGTCGTCGACCCTCGTCGAGAGCCGGTCGTGCGCCGCGACCACGTCCTCGGCGACGTCGAGCAGTACGTGCTTGGCAGGGTCGAACGGTTGCGACGCGAATCGCCCCGGGCGGGAACCGAACCGGGGCCACGAGTGATGGAAGTACAGGGCGGCGCCGTGGTCGATGCAGTAGGTCCTGCCGTGCCAGACCAGGAGGTTGGGGTTGCTCCAGGTGCGGTCGACGTTGGCGGTGAACGCATCGAGCCACACGATGGCAGAGGCCTCGGCGGGCGTCGGCGGGAGCGATCCGTCGTAGCCGAACGATCCCGGCAGGAAGTCCATGCCCAGGTTGAGGCCGACGCTCGCGGTGAGCAGGTCCTGGACCTCCTCGTCGGCCTCGTAGCGCGCGATCTGGTCGGGGAGGGTGATGGCGCGCATCTCGGGGACTGCGATGCCGAGGGCGCGAGCCAGCTCACCCACGACGACCTCGGCCACGAGGACCTTGAGGCCCTGTCCGGCGCCGCGGAACTTCAGCACGTACGTGCCGTCGTCATCGGCCTCGACGATGCCGGGCAGGGAACCGCCCTCGCGCAGCGGAGTCACGTAGCGAACGGCACTGATGTTGGGGAGCACGCGTGCAGCCTAACGACAGCGCAGCCTAACGACAGCGCAGCCTAACGACAGCGCAGCCTAACGACAGCGCAGCCGACCGGTCAGATGCCTAGTACTACAGCCGCACTTATGGTGAGGCGCCGCGGCGGGCGTAGTGGCAGCGTTGGGCGCGGGCTTGATGTCGGCGTCGCCAGTGGGACCAGTCG
>NZ_VOHR01000324.1 GCF_009192725.1 Segeticoccus rhizosphaerae
GGCCTCGGCGCGCCCGTGGTCGTGCATCCGGGCGCCGCTTGCGTGGCCCGGCGATGGCCGGTGTCGCGCTGGCACACCGTGGTGGCGGCCCTGGCGGCATCGCATCGGGTCGTCGTCACCGGCACGCAGGCCGAAGCCTCCCTGTGTCACGAGGTCGTTGCCGGGACGAACTCGGCGGAGGACGTCTGTGGCCGGTTGTCGCCGCGCGATCTCGCACAACTGGTCGCCCGGGCCCGGTTGCTGCTGTGCGGCGACACCGGGGTGGCGCACCTGGCCACCGCACTCGGGACCCCGTCGGTCCTGCTCTTCGGCCCGACGCCGCCCTCGGCCTGGGGGCCCTCCATCGACCAGCAGCTGCACCAGGTTCTCTGGCATCCGGAGGTGACGGCGTCCGGCGATCCGCATGCGGACCAGGTGGATCCGCGTCTCCTGGCGATCACGACCGAGGAGGTCCTCACTGCGGCCGAGGGGATGCTCACCACGGCACACTGTCCGCCCGCCGGCGGGTAGGAGTGGCGGTGCGGCGGCGGTCCTCCAGCATCCTGAGCCACTGGTCCAGCTCGGGCCGCATCGGCGAGCGCTCGCGCAGCACCCAGGGCACGCAACGCACGGCCATCGCGACCCCCCGCACCATCTGCCACCGGGATGGCGTGGTCCGGATGATGAACCACGTCCACCGGGCCGCCGACCGGACGGGGCGGTGCAGCCAAGCGTTGACGATCGTGTTGCGCACCCCGTAGTGCCGCAACCTCGAGGCGTTGGCCATGCTCGGCTGGTGGTGGATGACGACCTCCTCGACATACCGCATCTGCCATCCCCGCTTGGCCAGCGGCAGGGCCAGGGTTTCCTCCTCACCGCCCATGAAGAAGCGGCGGTCGTAGCCGCCGACCTGCTCGAAGGCGGACCGGCGGACCACCACCGCGCCAGCCATGAACCCCAACAGGACGGCTCCGGGGACTCCGGCGCCGTCAGGCAGGGGGCTTTCCGCCATCTCGGCGCAGATCGGGTCGAGCCGGCCATCGGGGTCCACCAGGATGCGCCCGCTCACCAGCGCCAACGACGGATGCCGGTCCAGCAGCTCGACGGCGCGGTGCAGACCGTCGAGCTCGAACCACTCGTCGTCGTCGCAGAAGGCGATGTATGGCGTCCCGACCCGTCGCGCTCCCACGTTGCGTCCCGCGGCTCCGAGGTTCTCGCTGAGACTGACCAGCTGAAGGCTGGGGTGGTGGCGGACCAGTGCATCGGTGCCGTCGGAGGACGCGTTGTCCACGACGACCACCGGGACGTGGAGCTCCACGAGGCGGTCGAGGGTCTCGCCGACGCGCGTGGCGCAGTTGTGGGTGAGCAGCACCACGCTCAGGCGCCGCCCGAGCGAAATCTGCATGATTCCTCGCTCGTGTGCCGGGGTGACGGGTTCTGGGCCGGCAGACCCGGCCCCCGTGATCTACCCGAGCAGCCTGCTCGCAAACTCGGCTCCAGCCCGGTCAGGCATGATGTCGACACTGGATCCACGAGGGACCGAGGACGTGACCCGCATGAGCGACCTGACCCAGTTCCAGCATCCTCGGTTCGCGAGGCGCTACATCGGCATCAGCGACCGTTTGGAGCAGCTCGGCGTCGGTGACCTTCGGCGTGAGCTGCTGCAGGGACTGCACGGCTGTGTCGTGGACGTCGGATGCGGTGACGGCAAGAACTTCAGGCACTACCCGCCGACGGTGACCCGCGTCGTGGCGGTGGAACCGGACGACGTCCTGCGCCGACACGCGGAGCAGAACGCGGCTTCGGCTGCTGTCCCCGTCGACGTGGTGGCCGGTCACGCCGACGACGTGCCGGTGGCGGACGGGAGCGCCGACGCCGTCGTGATGACGCTCGTGCTGTGCTCGGTGCCCGACCTCGGCACTGCCCTCACCGAGGTGAACCGCGTCCTGCGTCCCGGCGGGGAGCTGCGGTTCGGGGAGCACGTGAGGGCCCAGAACCGGGTCGCGGCGCTGGCCCAGGACGCGCTCACGCCCCTGTCTCGCCGAGTCGACGGCAACTGCCACCAGAACCGCGACACGGCAGCGGCCCTGGAACGTTCTCCGCTGACCGTGACGCGTCTGCGTCGCTTCGGGTTGCGGGTGGCAGCACTCCTCCCGGGTCAACCGATGATCGTCGGGACCGCCGTGAAGCCGCCCACGGGGCCGTGACGGCGCAGGACCGACGACCAGTCGCCACAACGGTATCCGGCTGAGCCCCGGGCGTTCAGCGTCTCGCCCGCAGCGCTGCCTCCAACGCGATCACCTCGACCGCGGTCGAGATGTCGGCGTAGACGGTGGGGAGCCACTCACCGGCATCCAGACGAGCCTGGAAACCGGCTTCTTCGTCACCCCGGACCCTGCCCACCGTGGCATCGTCGACGGCCACCACCCACTCGCCGGGCCGCAACTGCCCGAAGGTGACTCGCGGCTGTCCGCCCATGCAAGCACCGTAGGCAAGGGCAGTGCTCCGCGTCCTGAGAACGCCCGAAACTGCTGCCGGCAACAGTTGACTCCCTCAGCCCCTCGGTCGCCCAGAACGCCGCGGACAAGCCGGGTCACCACGTGCCGGGCCGAGTCACTGCACACCGAGTCGGAAGAGTGGCCGGCCCGGCCCGGTGGTCAGTTGTTGCTGCGTTGCACCGAGATGCTCTCGACCAGCTGCCCGCTCATGTCCTCCGGCAGGTTGGCCGCCACATCAGCCTGGCTCACCATGCCGATCAGGTCGTGTCCGTCGATGACCGGCAGGCGCCGCACGCCGTGCTCGCTCATCGTCCGCAGCGCCTCCTCGACGGAGTCGTCGGCGCCGATGGTCACCGGCTTGCCCTGGGCAAACTCGCCCGCCTGCGTCGAGGCAGGGTCACCGCCCTCGGCGATGCACCGCACGACGATGTCGCGATCGGTGATCATGCCCTTCAACCGGTCGTCCTCACCGCAGATCGGCAGCGATCCGACCTCCAGGTCGCGCAGCTTGCGCGCCACGTCGACCAACGTCTCGTTGACCCCGGCGCATGTGGCATCGCCCGTCATGATTTCCCGTGCGGTCTTCATCTGAGTCACCCTCTCGAGCTCGTGGATCCCCGACCGATACCCACTCGGTCACGATCCACACTCGCTCCCGCGGTCAGGCCGGGTGACCGGGCGACAGGTCGTGGCACTGTTGCAGGGTCAGCACGTCAGCGCTGGTGTCCCCTTCGACGACGACCGGCTCGATGAGGAAGCCGACATGGTCGCCGAGGGGGTGCCGGGCCAGGACGCGACCGACGCACCGCGGCGTGCAGTCCTGCAGCAACGGCACGCCGTCCGGTCCCGGCCGCCAGCGACACTGTTCGAGCTTGTCCACCTCGTCGCCGGTCTGGCCGCCGAACAACTCAGCCAGGTGGTGCTGGTCGGAGGCGAGGACGTGCACGGCCAACACCGACGCTTCTCGCGCCACCCGATAGGTGTGGTTCTCCACCGACAGGCAGACCAGCAGCCTCGGCGGATCGATGCTCGCCTGGGTCACGAAACCGACCAGGCACCCCGCCCGGACGCCACCGTGCGCGCTGGTCACCACGAACATGGGGTAGTCCAACCCGCGCACGAACGGGTCGAACTCGTCGACTCCCAACGCCTCGATGGCTCAGTCACCCGCTCCCGCCTCGGTTGCGCCCACGGTAGCGCCTCGGTGCGCGACGGCCCGGCCAGCGGAGGCCAACGGACGCCGACCGACGTGGGCCGCCCGCACGAGGCAGGTTCCGCGCGATGCACGGCACAAATGGATCTTGTCGGCCGCCCCTCGCCGACGGATGCTGGTGTCATGACCGCAAGCTCGATCCACCACGGCGAGAGTTTCCTCTGGCATCTCGGCCGCGTGGTGGTGGACGTCGTCCAGCAGGTCGCCGAGGCGGAACGGGCGTATGTCGAGGGGCTCCAGGACTTCGACCGCGACTTCGTCCTGCCTGCCGACCGGGACTGCTTGCGGTGGACCGTGACGCCGTCAGGCTGGCAGTTGCGCGGGGAGCACATGGCGACGGATGAGGCGCGCGGCGATGATCCGCGCGGCCGCCACGCCGCCTGACGGCCCCCTGCGCGAGCCGGCGG
>NZ_VOHR01000325.1 GCF_009192725.1 Segeticoccus rhizosphaerae
GTCGACGTCGTCGGGCTGGACGTCCTCGGCCTTGTCCGCCTCGGCCGTGGCGGCGTCCGCCATCGCGCGCAGGTACTCCCGCTCGCCCGGCGTGGCCCGCTCGTAGCGGGACCCGAAGAAGCCCACCGCCAGCTCGGACTCGGCCTCCGGCGCAGCGACGGCGACGTCCTCCACGGTGATCGGCGACCGCGGTGCCACGTCCCAGGCGACCTTGCCGTAGGCCTGGATGAAGTAGGGGTAGCCGCCGGTCGCGGCATACATCGCCTCCAGCGCCTCCGGGGTGAAGTCGGCGCCCTCCTCCCGGGCGGGCAACTGCAGCGCGTGATCGGCGGCCGCGCGGTCGAGGCGGTCGATCCGCGAGTAGCGGAAGAGCCGCTCGCTGTAGGACTTGCTGGCGCTGAGCACCGCCGGCAGGTGCGGCAGGCCGGCGCCGACGACGATCACCGGCAGCCCGCTCTGGCCGATCTCGTGGCAGGCCGCGCACAGGGCCGACACGTCCTCGGGGTGGAGGTCCTGCATCTCGTCGATGCAGATGGCGACGCCCTTGCCGACGTCCGCCGCCAGTCCACCCACATCGGTGAGCAGCTCGACGAGGTCGATCTCGATGTCCCCGGAGTCTGCCCGGCCGGTGATCGCAGGTGCGTCGATGCCGGGGTTCCACCGGTCCCGCAGCTTGGCGCCGGGAGCCGAATCGCGTTGCGCGAAAGCCTTGATCACGCCGAGGACGTGGTCGACGTCGTCGCCCTGGGGGTGCCCGAGCTCGCGGGTCGCGACGTGCAGCGCCGCGGACAGCGGACGGCGCAAGCGCTGGTCGGGACGTGCCTCGAGCTTGCCGGTCCCCCAGTGGGCGCGGACGGCTGCGGAGCGCAGGGCGTTGAGCAGCACCGTCTTGCCGACGCCCCGCAGGCCGGTGAGGATGATCGACCGCTCCGGGCGGGACCGCGCGATGCGCTCCAGCACGACGTCGAAGCTGCGCAGCTGCTCGTCGCGACCGGCGAGCTCGGGCGGGCGCTGGCCCGCACCGGGGGCATAGGGGTTCTTGATCGGATCCACGATCGCACCCTATACGGCCGTCTAGCGAGATCATGAGACATGCCGATACGACGACATCGTGTCGCCGATGCCTCTCGGCAAAGAGCGGCCGGACCACTACATTGGGTCATCGATGTATCAGCGGCCGGGCAGGCCGCTCCTGTCGCTGTGAGGGCCCATCCCGGGTCCCACTCGACGACGAGGACGAGAGCAGCGCAGCCATGGTGGATGTGGACCGGAGGCCGGTGGTGGAGCCGCGGGCGTCCCTGTGGTCCGACGCCGCCGAGGCCTTCAGCCGCTGGCGCGAGGGGGATCCGGCGGGACTGGACGACCTGGTCCGCCTGCTCAGCCCGGTCCTCTGGCACGTCGTGCGAGCCTACGGGCTCGAACGCGACCGGGCCGAGGACGTGGTGCAGACCACCTGGCTGACCCTCGTGCGACGAGCCGACTCGGTCAAGGACTGCCAGGCCATCGGTGCGTGGCTCACCACGACGGCGCGCCGCGAGGCCTGGCGACAGTCCGGAGCCGAGTCCCGCACGTCGACGGCGACCGACGAGTTCCTCGCCGACAAGGTGCCACCCGGACAGTCCGCCGAGGCCGAGGTGCTCGTGCGCGACGAGCAGGACCGGCTGTGGGCAGGCGTCCGGCAGCTCTCCGACAGGTGTCAGCGGCTGTTGCGCATCGTCGCCTTCTCCCCTCGACCCAACTACACCGACCTGTCCGACGAGCTCGGGATGCCGGTGGGCAGCATCGGCCCCACCCGCGGCCGGTGCCTCGACAAGCTGCGAACGCTCCTCACCGAGCCGATCAAGGGGGCCACCCGTGTCCGAGTCTGACTTCTCCCTCCTGGATGACCACACGACATACGACCGGCTCACCCGCATGTGGGACGCACGCGATCCCATGCCCCACGACCTGCCGGAGACGGTGCTGGTGGCGCTGGCGCTCGACGACCTGGACGCGGACTACGAGCTGCTCCACCTCGTGCAGCACACCCGTGAGCTCGCCGGCACCCGCAGCCAGAGCGAGGCGCTGACCATCGTGTTCTCAGGCGTGAGCGTCTGGCTGATGATGCAGGTGCGGGCCCTGAGCCCCTCGGAGCGCCGGCTCGACGGATGGATCTCGCCGGCGCGTCGGCTGCGGGTCAGCGTGCGCCAGGACGGGGTCACCTGGGAGTCGCGAGCCGACGCCCAGGGACGGTTCGAGCTGCCGCGGCTGCCGAGCGGCCTGTCGCGGGTCGTGCTCTCCGACCTCGACGAGCCACCGGCCGACGGCGAACCCGATGAGGACCCCGCCGAGGAGGGCGAGACGCTGCAGTTCGCCACTCCCGCCTTCGAGCTCTGACCGACCGACCGGCGCAGCCGGTCCAGACACGTTCCGGCGGCAGGGCCGCCACGGATGAGAGGTATGCCGTGACCGAACCCGAGGCGAACCCGCGCGACGACGGGCGTCGGCACCTGCCCGCCCTCAACCACCGTGACCGTGACCCTCGGCCGATCTCTGGGAGCCACGTGCGGTCCCTCGGGGGACACAGCCTCGACCCACGCACCGCCCAGGCCGTCGACGGTGTCACCCCGCGTTCAACCGACTACGTCGGGAGACGCCTGGTGATCTCGGCCGGCCAGGACCGGGACGACGTGCTGGCACGCCTGCGGGAGGCGGCCGATCCGCTGGGGTGGCAGGTCAGCCTGGACGACGCCTATCCCTGCTCGCGGGTCGCGGGCGCGATCGACCCGGCGTCGACGCGCACCGGCGAAGGTCACCGACACGGCTGTGGTTGTGACGGTGCACCGCCCCTCGGACTGACCCGGGTCGTCGTCTCCGTGCGGCCGGGTGAGGCTGCGCCCGCCCCGGACGGATGGACGCTGCTGCAGCACGCGCGGGCGCGGTTCGGCGCCGAGCAGTTCGGTGGCGTCGGCCTCGACCACCTGCTCAAGGTGACCCCGGTCGAGCACCCCAACCCGTACGAGAGCTCCAACCCCTACGAGAGCTCCAACCCCTACGAGAGCTCCAACCCGTATGAGAGCTCGAACCCCTACGAGAGCTCGAATCCGGTCGACGGCGCGGGGCTGGCGTCCTATGGCCGGCCCGGTGGTGGCGGCCGGTCACCGCTGGCGTTCATCGGCGGCCGCCCGCACCGCACACCGGACTCGGAACTCCCCGGGCGGCGACCCGTCGTGGCGATCCTCGACACCGGGTGCGGCGCTCACCCGTGGCTGGACGGCATCGTGGACACCTCGGTGACCCTGGACGGCACCCCCATCGGGGACACCGGACGGGCCAACGACCCGGAGGTCGGCGGCGACCACTCCGGGCCGTTCGACGGGTCCCTCGACCCGCTCTCCGGTCACGGCACCTTCATCTGCGGTGTGGTGCACCAGGTCTGCCCCGACGCCGACATCGTCGCCTGGCGGGTGGTGTCCTCGAGCGGGACGATCGTGGAGTCGGACTGGGTCGACGCACTGGTCAAGATCGCCGAGCTCGCCCGTCGGCACGCCGCTGGGGAGCCCGGTGGCCACCCCATCGACGTGCTCAACCTCTCGATGGGCTACTACCACGAGACCCCGCAGGACGCGCTGTTCGACCCGACCCTCCGCGGCATCCTGGACCTGCTCGGAGAGTGCGGCGTCGCCGTGGTCTGCTCGGTCGGCAACGACGCGACCGCGCGCGAGTTCTATCCGGCGGCCTTCGCCCCACGCAGCGGCGACGACCAGCCGCGCGGGCCCGAGCGGGTGCCGGTGGTGTCGGTCGGTGCACTCAATCCGGACTGCGATTCGGTCGCCCTCTTCAGCAACACCGGCGACTGGGTCCGCTGCTACGCCCCGGGCGCGAAGGTCCTGAGCACCATGCCCGCCTTCCAGGGCGGGCTCGAGCCGGTCGCCCGGACCACAGCACACGGACTGGTGCGCGAGTCGATCGACCCGGACGACTTCACGGGCGGTTTCGGGGTGTGGAGCGGCACGTCCTTCGCGGCGCCGTTCGTGGCCGGCCGGCTGGCTGGGGCGCTGGCAGGGTCGCTGCCCCCCCAGGGGCAGCCGGATCCCGCCGGGCAGCG
>NZ_VOHR01000326.1 GCF_009192725.1 Segeticoccus rhizosphaerae
CTGTGAGAGGTTCACTCGAAGGATCACACGGTGACCGCGCCTACGTCCGTCACGGACAAGTTGGCCACCGTGCGCTACACCACTATGAGGGACTCAACTCCGCTGGTCTGTGGTCTTGTGTTGGTCCTGTGGCAGTACCGCTGCAGTGGTCGGTCCAAGGAGTTGGAACAGGGCTGCAGCCGCAAGTGTCACGGTGGCGAATCCGCTGAGTCCGCCCAGGCCACGGTCTTGGAGCCAGGCCCAGGCGATCAGGGTGGTCGAGCCCGCGGCTATCGCGCCCGTGAGGGTCCAGAGGCCGCGGGTGCGGCGGCGGCCCATGGGGGTGATTGTCCAGGCGCCGTGGGACTCGATCAGGGTGATGGTGACCATGGCGACCAGGTTGACGGTCATGCCGACCCAGACGGGGTGGATGCCGAGGTAGAACTGGTCGGGTTGCCACCCTCCGAGCTGGTACCACGCCAGCCCGGTCGTGAAGCCCGCGCCCATGGCGGCTACGACGGCGCGGCGGGTGGCCAGTGGCCAGAAGAGTGCGGCGAGGACGGGCGCGAGGGTGGCTCCGTTGCGGAGGGTCCAGGCCAGTACGTTCCACCAGGCGGACTGTTCAGTACGTAGGAAGCCGAACGTGATCATCAGGGCGGTGAGCAGGACCAGCGACCGGCGGGTGTAGCCCACCAGGTCTGCTTCGGTGGCTGCTGGGCGGATGGCTCGGCCGACGTCACGGCCCAGGCTGGTGGCGCCGGAGAACTGGCACGGGCCGCCCCAGCCCAGGGCGCAGGCCCAGATGCCGAGGAAGAACACCGCCGCCAGCGGCGCGGGCAGCACTTGGGCGATGTAGAGGGGTACTCCGATGAGGCCGAGCGTCTGGCCGGGGACGACGAGGGCGGCGGCCAGCCCGAACACCACGCCGAGCAGGATGAAGGGCATCCCGAAGCCGACGGCATAGATCAGTCCTTTGCGGCCGGCCTCGGGGGTGCGGCAGGACAGCGCCATCTGTAGCGCGGCCTGGGCCAGGATGACGTTGACGATGAAGGTGCCGAACCAGGCCACTATCAGCGGCATGCCGACTCCGGTCCAGGCGAACATCTCCGGCCGGGCTGCGGCCAGGTCGGCCAAGCCGGCGGGGCCGGGGTTGATCAGGAACGCGGCGGCGCCGAGGGCGAGCATGAGGGCGAAGACCACGCAGTTGGCGGTCTGGGTGAAGGCGATCGACCACATGCCGCCGGACCACAGGTAGAACAGCAGCAGCAGCGCCGTGCACACGATCGCCACCTGGATGGACAGGCCGGTGAAGGCGTGCAGCGCGGAGGCGAACGCGATCGCGGTGGCGACCGACCACATCGGGAAGGTGAACGCGGTGATGGCTCCGCCCACTCCGAGGGCGAGTCGGCCGAACCGCTCACCGATTAGGCCGGAGATGGTCACCACCATCTGCTCCCGGAAGGGCACGACCAGCAGGCCGGCGATGAGCAGGACCTGCACCGACTCGGCGACGCCGTACCACAGTGCGGACACGCCGGTGTGGTAGCTGAGCTCGAGGATGGCGATGAACGAGGAGCCGGAGAACAGGCCGGTGATGCAGAACGCGACGGTGATCGGCCGGAACCGTCGACCGCCGGCGAAGAAGTCACGCCCGGCCGACTCCCGACGCCGGGCGATTCGTCCCGCACCGACCAGGAACAGGGTGTAGCCCAGGGCCAGGGCGATGGTCCAGGCGCCGACGCCGGTCATGACGCGTCCTGGACCAGGGTCCAGTCCAAGGTGACGGGCACGCCGGCGTCCTTGACCAGGTTGAAGGCGGGGCACCGGCGTTCCACCCCACGCTGCAGCTCGCCCAGCGCGTCGGGCACCGCGAGCCCGAACCTGGCCCGGACCACGACCTCGCGAAAGTGGGGACTGACCTCGGCGGTCCCGCGGAAGCCGCGGGTGTCCATGGTGGCCTGGATGTCGATGTCCAGCGCGGTCAGCCCGAGCTGTCGTTCGGTGGCGACGGTCTCGGCGACCACGGCCAGGCACCCGCCGAGGGCGGCGAGCACGTACTCCATCGGCGTGGGGGCGCTGTCGTCGCCTCCGACCGGGGCGGGTTCGGCGGTGTGGAAGGCGGCGAAGCTGCGCACCTGGTGGCGGGTGCGCATCGCGCCCTCCCAGCTGCTGTGGGCACGGACCCGTTTCAGCTGGGGCAGATCGGAGCGGGCGGTAGACGTGGACGTGGGTGTGGACACAAGAGACTCCGGAGACGTCGAGGCACCCGACGTTCGGTCGAGCACCAAAAGTGAAGGAGGCGAGCGCAGTCGGGCGCGCGGGAATGCGGCGAAGAAGTCAGCCGCGCGCAGGCCCTGGTCGACAGCGGTCCGCCGTCACCCGGCACAGGTCGACGTGCCGGCGCGCGAAGAACAGGCCGCCGCGGACAGTAGCGGCACGCCCTGTCGGTGTTGAAGACATCGGTCCTCCATCGGTCCTGGCGTTAGCACCCGCACCCGAACACCGGGGGGTTGCTGCAGCGTCGATGAGCCAGGTCTCTCAGCTGCTCTGGATAGGTGGCGACAAGGTAGCAGCCCAATCACCGTGAAGCGATGGCGTGTTCATCAGATGGACGGTGGTGAGATGGTCTGCATCACCCGCCGTGGAGGCCCACGCCGGTGACGGCAGTTCGGTTCGCAGGTAAAGCTGCTGTTGCTGGGGAACTGCGGTCTGGCAGGTGCCGTCCCGAGTGGGTCAGAGCATTCTCATGTTGGTGTTGAAGGTCGCCAGCTCGGCATTCGTGACGGCGTGTCTGACCACGAAGGCACGGTTGCCGACGCGCCAGAGGCCTTCTCCTTGTTGCAGGTTGGGTAGTTCGGCTTGTTCGGTGGCGGACAGGCCGAGGACGTCGGCGGTGTGGGGTGCTTCGGAGGTCTCTTGTTGGTAGATGATCTTGGTGGAGCAGTCGGCGAGCAGGCCGAGGGCCAGGGCCCTTGCTTCGGAGTCGGCGTTGCCGACGGCGTCCAGATCGGTGAGGCGGTGGATGACCATCAGGTTGGCGATGCCCAAGCCACGGGACAGTTTCCACTGTGACTGCATCCGGGCCAGGAGCGCGGGTTGTCGCAGGAGGCGCCAGGCTTCGTCGTAGACGACCCAGCGTTGGCCGCCGTCGGGGTCGGTCAGGGCGGCTTCCATCCAGGCTGAGGCGCAGGTCATCACCATGGCGATGAGCTGGTCGGAGCCGGTGATCGCGGAAAGGTCCAGGGAGATCATCGGCAGGCAGGGGTCGAAGGCGACGGTCGATTCGCCGTCGAACAGTCCGGCGAGGTCGCCGGAGACGAGGCGGCGTAGCGCGTGGCCGATCTGCCTGCCGTCGGCGGCGAGCTCTGCGAGGCTGGAGCCGGCGTCTGTCAGGCTGGGGTGGAACAGCGCGTCGACCACCGCCGGCAGTGTCGAGGGTGCGACACCAGTGACGGCGGCGCGTAGTGCTTGGTCGAGGGCGGTGTGTTCGGTGGCTCCCATCGGCCGGCCGAGCGCGGACTCGACGAGCGACCCGAGCAGGGTGCGGCGCCGGGTGGTGACCAGCGCCGCCCAGGCCGCGTCCGGCATACCTGCTGGGCGTGGGCCTTCGTCGAGGGGGTTGAGCCGGTTGGGGGAGCCACCGCCGAGTTGGATCACCGCGCCACCAACAGCCTGGGTGACGATGGACCATTCGCCTTTGGGGTCGCCGGGGACGTAGACCTTGCGGCCGAAGGCGATGGCGCGGGTGGCCATGGTTTTGGCGAGCATGGACTTGCCGCGGCCGACGACGCCGGCGAGCAGGCAGTTGGGGTTGGTCAGCACCCCTTGGGCGTAGAGGACCCAGGGGTCGAAGCAGAACCCGGATCCGGACCAGGCGTCGGGGCCGATGAAGACGCCTTGGCTGCCCAGGCCGGCTTCGGCCAGGAAGGGGTAGGCGCCCGCGAGGACCTGGGAGGTGGCTCGGTGCGCCGGGACCCGGAAGGTCCGGTAGGAGCGCAGCGCGTCTGGTCCTGTCTGGCCGCCGGCGGGCAGGTAGGCCGCGTCGTGCCGTTCGGCTTTGACCGCGTCCCGTCGCGCGCGGGCCCGGGCGTGCTGTTCGGCGCGGG
>NZ_VOHR01000327.1 GCF_009192725.1 Segeticoccus rhizosphaerae
ACCATCGGGCGCTGGTCGCGGTGGACGGCCGACCGGACACCGCGCGGCGCCCCGGTGACCCGCTGTCGGCGCAGCGGGCGGAGCACCCCTACGAACTCGGTCCGCACGCCCAGCCGGTGCTCGGATCGTTAGGGGTCGACCTGCAGTCCCTTCTGGACGCCCGCGGGACCCGACGTCCGCTGCTGCGAACCTGCATCGACTGGACCGAGCAGCGCCACCACCTGGCGGGCCGGCTCGGAGCAGCCGTGGCGACGGCGATGGTCGACCGGGGTTGGCTGGTGCGGCGTCCGCGCGACCGCGCCGTCCGGCTGACCGACTCGGGGGTGCAGGGCCTGCGGACCCACCTCGGCCTCACCCTCCCCTGATCTCGTGCGGAATGATCCGTGCGGAATCTTCGTGAGGTTTGGTGCCCTCTCCGGGCCCGCGACCTCACGATGATTCCTACGGGGGTCAGGGTCCTCCCTGAACTTTCCCGGAATCGTCCGCCGGGGGCGGCAAACGGGTTGCCTGCGGCGTGCCTCCGGACGACCATGGCACCGTGACGGCAGATGGGGATCGGGTGGAGGCGTATGTCGTCGCGCTGGGCCGCGAGCTACGCGGACCACGGCGCGCGAAGGACGACCTTCTGCGCGAAGCGCGCGACCACCTGACCGACGCCACCGAGGCGATGGTGGCTGGGGGTCGGTCCGAGCTCGACGCGCAGCGACGGGCAGTGGCGGCGTTCGGGTCGGTCGACGACGTGGCCCCGGCCTACCAGGCGGTGCTCTCCTCCGGCTCCAGCCGGCGGATCGGCCTGGGCCTGTTCGTGGTGACTGCCGCCCAGCCGGTGGCCTGGGACCTTGCGGTCGGCTCCGCCGAGCCGGACGGCAGGGTGGGGGCGCTGCTCGGCGTCGGTGTCCAGGTGGTGGGCATCGCGTGCCTCGTGGCCGCGCCGCTGCTCGTGCTGCTCGGTGGGATCGGCGTGCGCCGGTTCGGGATTCGCAAGGGGCTGCTGCGGGCCGTGCTGGCCACCTTGGTGCTCAGCCTGCTGATCGCCGGGCAAGCGGTGGCCATGGTCTCGGTGTCCAGCACGCCGCTGCCGATCGGGCTCTCCATCGCCGGTGGCATCGCACTCGTGCCCTACGGCCTGATCTCGGTGGCGAGCCTGCGCTGTCTGCGTGCGCTCGCGCGCACGCAGGACCTAGGCCGGACCCGGCTGCGGTCGTAGCAGCGCCTCGACCACGCCGGACAGGTCGCGCCAGGAGGTCCGTTCGTCGGCCAGGGCCCGGCGCCCCGCCTCGGTCAATCGGTAGGTCCGCCGCTTGCGGCCGCCCACGGTGCTCCACTCGCTGGCCAGGAAGCCGCTCTTCTCGAGCCGGCGCAATGCGGGGTAGATCGTGCCGGTCGGCAGGTCCAGCGCGCCGCCGCTCCGACGGGTGAGTGACTCGAGGATGGCGTAGCCGTGCAGCGGCTCGTGCTCGACCGTGGCCAGCACCATGCCGTCGATGTGCCCACGCACCGCGTCGCTCCTCACAGGCCCAGCCTACGCATTCGGTAATAGATAGACAATCAACATGTAGATGTTCTATATATAGAGCGTCTACCTATGGAGGTTGTCATGTCGAGCCGGTTCGAGCGCCTGGGGTCGTGGTCGACCCGTCACCACTGGAGAGCTCTGGTGTGCTGGGTGGTGGCGTTGGCCGCGATCACGGGTGCCTCGCTCGCGCTGGGGAACGCCTACCGCGACAACTACGACCTGCCGGGCAGCGAGTCCCAGCAGGTCGCGGACGCGGTCGGGCGGGACGCGAGCGCAGCGGCCATCCAGATCGTGGTCCATGACGAGGCAGGGTTGACCTCACCGCAGGTCCGGGCGAGGGTCGACGCACTGCGAACCCGGGTTGCGGCGCTGGCGCACGTGCAGCAGGTCGCCGACCCTTACACGAGCCCGGGCGCCGTCTCGCCCGACGGCGAGACCTCGTTCTTCACAGTCACGCTCGACACCGCTCCCATGGATGCCGACCCGGCCGACGTGCGCGAGCTGGTCAGCACCGCGCGGGCCCACCAGGGGCACGGCCTGGAGGTCGAGCTCGCGGGTGACGCCGTGCAGGATGCCACGGCACCGGGCGGCTCGTCCGAGGGAATCGGCATGCTGGCGGCCCTGCTCATCCTCATCCCGCTCTTCGGGTCCATCCTGGCTGCCGGGTTGCCCCTCATCACCGCAGCGTTCGCCGTCGGCAGCTCGGTGGGCCTGGTGGCCCTCGTGTCACACCTGGCCACGGTGCCGACCTATGCCGCGCCGATGATGATGCTCGTCGGCCTCGGTGTCGGCATCGACTACGCGCTGCTGGTCTTCTCTCGCTACCGCAGCGAGCTCTTGCGCGGCGCCGACCGCGATACCGCCACCGCCCGTGCCCTGGACACGGCGGGCCGGTCGGTGCTCTTCGCGGGATGCACGGTGATCATCGCCCTGCTCGGCCTGCTGGTGCTCGGTCTCGCCGCGCTGCAGGGGCTCGCGCTCACGATCGCGTTGACCGTGCTGCTGACCATGGTCGCCTCGATCACGCTGCTGCCGGCGCTGCTGATGCTTTTCGGCCGACGGCTGGAGCGGGCGGTGCAGCGGCGCGCCAGTCGATCGGGCCGAACGCCGGGGGACCGGTGGCGGCTCCTGGCCGACCGCGTGCAAAGTCGCCCGCTGCCCGTGCTCATCGGTGGCCTCGCGATACTCCTCCTGCTGGCTGCTCCCGTCCTGCACCTGCGCCTCGGATTCGCCGATGCCGGGACGAACCCGCCGGACAGCACCACGCGCAAGGCCTATGACCTCCTGGCCGACGGTTTCGGGCCGGGCGCGAGCAGCCCCCTGATCGTGCTCGCCGAGAGCGACCAGCGCGGCGCCCAGTCCGCCGCCCGAGTGCTTCGGACGACGCCGGGCGTGGCCGACGTGCGCGGTCCGCTGGCCTCCGGGAGCGCCGGCTGGACCCTGATCGTCACGCCGACCACCGCTCCCGCGTCGGAACAGACGACCGACCTGGTGCACCGGTTGCGTGACGACGTGCTGCCAAGCGTCGACGACCACGCCGGTGGTCGCTACCTGGTCGGCGGCGCCACGCCCGCGACGATCGACTTCTCCGACGCGGTCGGCCAGCGGCTGCCCTGGTTCATCGGAGCCGTGGTGCTGCTGTCGGCACTCCTGCTCATGGCGGTCTTTCGCTCCCTCGTCATCGCGGTCAAGGCCGCGCTGCTCAACCTCCTCAGCATCGGCGCGGCCCTGGGCGTCATGACCTTCGTGTTCGGCGACGGCCACTTCGGGGCCCAGCCCGGCCCCATCGAGGCGTTCCTGCCGGTGGTGGTGTTCGCCGTCGTCTTCGGGCTGTCGATGGACTACGAGGTGTTCCTGGTCTCCCGGATCCACGAGGAGTGGCAGCGCACGGGAGACGCAACCGCCGCCGTCCGCGAGGGGCTGGCGATGACGGGCGGCGTGATCACCGCGGCGGCCGCGATCATGATCGTCGTCTTCGGGGCGTTCCTGGCGAGCCCCGGCCGGATGCTCCAGGAGATGGGCCTCGGGCTCGCGGTCGCGGTCCTGCTCGATGCCGTGGTGATCCGCTGCCTCGTCGTGCCGGCTGTCCTGCGGCTGCTCGGCGAGCGGGCCTGGTGGCTGCCGCGGTGGATCGGCCGGCTCCTGCCGCCGGTCCGGCTGGAACCCGAGGGCGAGCAGGAGCCGTCGGGCAGGCACACGGCATACGTCTCCTGACACCGCGATGATCTCCGAGGGCGGGCGAAACCGGGTGTCAGGCGTCGCGGCGGGAGACCACGATGAACAGTGCCGCCACGAAACCCACGACGTAGGCGGACAGCACCACCGTCGCCGACGTCCCGGAGAGCGTGGTGAGGACTCCGGGGGTGCCGCCCTCCGTACCCACCGGAGTCGAGCCGAGGGCACCGGCCAGGGAGCCGGCAGCCGTCCCGGGCAGGTGGTCGGTGACCACCTCGAGCGGGCCGAGCGCCGAGGCGACGGCGCGCAGCAGGTTCTCCACGACGAGGGCCCAGACCAGGCCGAGGCCCACGGACAGGGCGGGGCCGCGGGCCAGCACCCCGACCAGCGC
>NZ_VOHR01000328.1 GCF_009192725.1 Segeticoccus rhizosphaerae
TGACGGCCGGCGACGGTGCCGCCGCACGGTCCTGAGCTGCCGCGCGACGGCCTCCCCGGGGAGGCCGTCGCGCCTGCCGCGGCCGGGAGGGGTTGCGAGTGGGTCTCAGAGCAGGACGAGGTGGTCACGGTGGACGACCTCGCGTTCGTAGCCGGAACCGAGGTCGCGGCCCAGGTCACGGGTGCTGCGCCCGAGCAGCCGTGGGAGCACGTCCGAGTCGTAGCTGACCAGGCCCCTCGCCACGACGCCGCCGTCGGGTGAGCACAGGTCGATCGGGTCGCCCTCCCGGAAGGTGCCCTCGACGGCGACGACCCCCGCCGGCAACAGCGACTTGTGCCGCTCGACGACCGCGGCCACCGCACCCTCGTCGAGCACGAGCCGCCCCCGGGACGTGCTCGCGTGGGCCAGCCACAACAGCCGGTAGGGGCGGCGGGACCCGGTCGGGGCGAACAGTGTGCCGACGTCCTCACCGGCCAACGCCTCTGCCGCCTGCTCGGCCGAGGTGAGCACGGTCGGGATGCCCGCCGCCGTCGCGATCCCGGCGGCATCGACCTTGGTGACCATGCCCCCGCTGCCGACCTTCGTGCCGGACCCCGCGATGCGCAGGTCCGCCAGGTCGGACTCGTGGCGCACCCACGGGATCCGGGTCGCGCCCGGTTTGCTGGGTGGCCTGTCGTAGAGCGCATCGACGTCGGACAGCAGCAGCAGCGCATCGGCGCGCACGAGGTGGGCGACCAACGCGGCGAGCCGGTCGTTGTCCCCGAAGCGGATCTCCTGCGTGGCCACGGTGTCGTTCTCGTTGACGACGGGCACGATCCCGAGGGAGAGGAGCCGCTCCAGAGCCCGCCGGGCGTTCGCGTAGTGCTGGCGGCGGGTCACGTCGTCGGCGGTCAGCAGGACCTGACCCACCGTGAGGTCATAGCGTCCGAAGGAGGCGCTGTAGGCGGCGACGAGTGCGCCCTGCCCGACGCTGGCCGCCGCCTGCTGGGTCGCCAGGTCACGCGGCCGCTTGGCCAGCCCGAGCGGGGTGATGCCCGCCGCGATGGCTCCGGAGGAGACCAGCACGATCTCCGCTCCCTTGTGGCGGCGGTCGGCCAGGGCCTCCACGAGCCGGCCGAGGCGCGCGACGTCCAGCGCGCCTCCGGGGTGGGTCAGCGAGCTCGATCCCACCTTGACCACGACCCGCGCGGCGCTGGCCAGGGGCGATGACGTGGTCGGCACCCGCCGGAGTCTAGTGAACGTTGCGCACCGGGCGACGATCCGTCTCGGGCCCGGGCGGCTCAGTCGTCCTGCGTGGTCCAGTGGCCGGCGCGGCGCTCGGCCTGCAGCTCATCCCGGGCGGCCGACTTGGCGGCGCGACGCTCGGCATACTGCTCGCGCTTCTCGTCGCGGGTGGGGCGGTGGCTCTCGTCGAGCCGCAGGTCGGTGCCCCGTGCGCCGGTGAGCAGCTCGGCCCCGGCCGACATCGTGGGCTCCCAGTCGAAGACGACCGCGTTGTCCTGTGGCCCGATGAGCACCGTCGAGCCGGCGACGGCTCCGGCCTTGACGAGCGCGTCCTCGACGCCCGCGCGCGCCAGTCGGTCGGCGAGGTAGCCGACCGCCTCGTCGTTGGAGAAGTCGGTCTGGCGCACCCACCGGGTGGGCTTGTCCCCCGACACCCGGAAGACCTCGCCCTCCGGCGTCTGCTCACGGGCCACCTCAAAGCCCTTCTCGTCCACTGCCTTGGGCCGCAGCACGATTCGGGGCGGCTCCACGACGAGTATGGCGTCACGAGCCTCCTCGACGTGCCGCGCCATCGCGAAGGTCAGCTCCCCCAGTCCCTGGTGCGCCACCGCAGAGACGATGAACACCTCCAGACCACGGGCCTCGAGGTCGGGCTTGACCATCTCGGCCAGCTCCCGAGCCTCGGGCACGTCAGCCTTGTTCAGCACCACGAGCCGGGTGCGTTCGGAGAGGGGACGGCCACCGAGCGCCTCGTCCGGCACGTACTGCGCCAGCTCCTCCTCGATCACGTCGAGGTCGGTCATCGGGTCACGGCCGGGCTCCAGGGTCGCGCAGTCGATCACGTGCACCAGGACCGAGCACCGCTCGATGTGGCGGAGGAACTCCAGGCCGAGGCCCTTGCCCTCGCTCGCCCCGGGGATCAGGCCGGGCACGTCGGCGACGGTGAAGCGGGACCCACCCGCGGTGACCACCCCGAGGTTGGGCACGAGCGTGGTGAAGGGGTAGTCGGCGATCTTCGGGCGGGCGGCCGACAGCACCGACACCAGGCTGGACTTGCCCGCTGAGGGATAACCGATCAGACCGACGTCGGCCAGGGTCTTGAGCTCGAGCACGATGTCGAGCTCGTCGCCGGGCTCGCCCAGCAGGGCGAAACCGGGCGCCTTGCGCCGCTGGGAGGACAGCGCCCGGTTGCCGAGCCCGCCGCGGCCACCCCGCGCCACGACATACGAGGCGCTCTGTCCAACCAGGTCGGCGAGGACGGCGCCGGAGGCGTCCTTGACGACCGTGCCCTCGGGGACCGGCAGCACCAGGTCCGCCCCGTCGGCGCCCTCCCGGTCGTCGCCCGCCCCGGGCTTGCCGTTGCCGGCGCCGCGGTGCGGGCTGTGGTGGTAGTCGAGCAGGGTGGTGACCTGCGGGTCGACGGTGAGGACGACGCTGCCTCCCCGGCCCCCGTCGCCCCCGTCCGGGCCGCCGAGCGGCTTGAACTTCTCGCGGCGCACGGACGCGCAGCCGTGTCCCCCGTCACCCGCCGAGACGTGGAGGACGACCCGGTCGACAAAGCTGGCCATCGGTGCTCATTTCAGGTTGGTGGGACGGCGCCCGAGTCGGGCCTGACCCGGCCCGGACACGGGCGCGAGGGGTGGGCCGCCGGCCCACCCCTCGCGCTCGTGAACGACTGTCGTGTCAGGCCGGGATCTCGACCTCGGCCGGAACGATGTTGACCGTCTTGCGACCGCGCTTCGAGCCGAACTGCACCGCGCCGGCCACGAGGGCGAAGAGGGTGTCGTCGCCGCCGCGGCCCACGCCGTCGCCCGGGTGGAAGTGCGTGCCCCGCTGGCGGACGATGATCTCGCCGGCGCTCACGACCTGGCCGCCGAAGCGCTTGACGCCGAGGAACTGCGCGTTGGAGTCGCGACCGTTGCGCGTCGAGGACGCACCCTTCTTGTGTGCCATGTCAGTGCCTGTCTTTCGGGTTCAGCGGGGTGGTGCGGCGAGCTACGACGTCGGGATCCCCGGCGAGGTGTCGGAGCGAGGAACGCGCGGAGAACTGCGTGGGGTTCGACGTCGTGGGGTGGGGTCAGACCTCGATCGCGGTGACCTTGACCTGCGTGAGGTGCTGACGGTGGCCCTGCCGCCTGCGGTAGCCGGTCTTGTTCTTGTACTTGATGATGGTGATCTTGGGGCCCTTGGCGGGCTTGACCACCTCGGCCTTGACGGTGGCCTTGGCGAGCTGGTCGGCGTCGCTGGTCACGGTGGAGCCGTCGACGAGCAGGAGCGGCGTGAGGTCGATGCTCGCGCCGGCCTCACCGCTCACCTTGTCGATGATGAGGACGTCGCCAACGGAAACCTTCTCCTGGCGGCCGCCAGCGCGGACGATCGCGTACACGTTGAGCTCACTCTCTCGGGACGTTCAGTGCGGTGTTGCGGTAAGTCGTGCGGGTGGCGCCGTGCTGTCTGCCTGGGGGCTGCCTGGTAGGCACCACGGCACCGAAGATCGCGCCGGCGGGCGCACCGAGGGTTCAGACTACCGGGTGGGCCCGCCGGTCAGCAAACTCAGACGTTCTCCGGATCGGCCGGGGGCGGAGGTCCGGCAGGCGCCACCACACGGCCACGCTTGCGGCGCGGGCGCTGCACGGGTTCGGGCACGGTCTCGACCGGCTCCACCGGCTCCACCGGCGCGGTCACCGCGAGCGCCGGCTCCGGCACAGCATCTGTGTCCAGTTCTGCAGCCACGGGGGTCGCGCTCTCGGGCTCGCCCGCCAGGGGCGTCGCCGTCTGGGGGTCGCTGGCCACGGGCGTCGCCGCCTCCGTGGCGTCG
>NZ_VOHR01000329.1 GCF_009192725.1 Segeticoccus rhizosphaerae
GCTGCGCGCCGAACCGGCTCCGACTCCCCGCCGGTTCGCGGTCGGGCCCGGTGTGCGGCGCGGGGGCGGGCTCGCAGGCGCTCCCGGGGTCGGCCGGATTCCGAGCCTGACCGCGGTGCCGCTGCATCCGCGATTCTCCGGGGCTCCATCTGCCATGCGTCACGGCCGGGAGGACGACAACGAGCAGGAGGCCGAGCGTCTCGCAGACCATGTTGCGGGACTGCTCCCGGACCGCATGGACCTCGGCGGCGTTCGCATCCACTCAGGGCAGGAGTCGGCGCGAATGACGGAGGCCCTGGATGCCGAGGCCTTCGCGGCCGGCACGGACATCCACCTCGCAGCTGGTCATCCAGCCCTGACGTCGTTCGCGGGCCGCCGGTTGGTCGCCCACGAGCTCGTGCACCTGCGTCAGCAGGCGCTCGGGGCCGCGCCGAGCGGCGTACCCCAGGCTAAGCCGCGCAAGCCGAGAAGGCCCAAGGGCAAGACGTTCCGGGTCACCATCGACCACACGATGGGACCCGACGAGCTGTTGCGCACGTTCGTGGCGCAGTACTACCGGATCACCAACCCGAGGGAGTTGGAACGCGTCCTCGGCCTCTGGCACTGGGTAGGGAAGCCGCGGTCCGCCACCGAGGTGGACAAGGCACGCAAGTACGTTCAGTTGACCGTGCATGACGTCGTGGACGTCGGCCTCGGTGCGCTCGACAAGAAGGATCGGGACGCGATCAACGCGGAGACCGACCGCAGGTTCTTCACCGAGACCGGTTTGCCGCCCAACACGAGGCTGGGCACCGGACCCGAGGATGCCGACTTGGCCGCTCGCTGGCGTGGCGTGCGGGCAAACCTGGTGGCCGAGCAGGAGCAGGCGCGGGCCCTCAACGCGCTGCCTGACGACATCAAGCACATCCTGTTCGCGGGCGGCCGGCAGATCCAACCGGAGGACTACGGCGTCGCGCTCGACCTCGCCGACCGGATCGGCAGGCTCAGCAAGGCCGAGCGGGCCCGCTACCTGGCAACGGTGAACGCCAGTACGACCGATCTCGCGGAGCTGGAGAAGTCGATCGCACAGTTCGAGTTCCACCTGCGGCTGCGCGACTTCGACGCCGAGATGATGGATGAAGCGGCCGCCGACATCTTCGGTCTCGAGGAGCTCTACGACCTGTGGAAGGCCAAGCGGGCAGCTGAAATGACGGCTGCAGTGGGCTTTGCCCTGACGCCCGAGGAGGAGACCGCCGACGCGAAGTTCCGTGAGGCGCTGGCCCGCAGCCACTTCAAGACCGAAGCCGCGTTCCTGGCCGCGATCGAGACCTACCGGAAGCGATTCCGCACCGAGGCGGTCAACTTGGCGATGGACGTGCTCGCTGGCTATGACCACCTGCTCTACGTCGCCAAGCTCAAGTTCCGCGACACCGACGCCGCCACGCAGCTGGTGGGCGCGATCGCCGCGTCTGGCGCGGCGGCGGACTACAACGCCGCCGCTGAGGCGGAGACCCGCGCCTCAAACGCGCAATGGCGCATGATCGCGGCGGCGCGGTATGGGATGCCGCGGGCCGACGACATCGAGGAGCAGCAGAGGGCTAGCGCCGAGGCCAAGACACTTCGCACGGCTGGCAGCGCCAAGGTCGTCAAGGCGTCGGCCGGCGAGCCCCTCATCGACCCCGCGGTCCTCGGTCGGAAGACCGATCGCGAGAAGCTCACCCGGCTGTCTGCCGCGGGGGCCAAGGAGTACCTTCTGGACCTCATTGCAGACAGGCTCGAGGACACCGCTCGCGTCCGTGCGGAACTGGCCGACGACCCGGAACGGGTCTTCAGCCAGGAGCCGCTGGTGCGAGCCACCATGCAGTACCAGGGGATCGACGACAGCACCATCTATGCCCGGATCGTCAAGGACCACATGCAGGAGATCCGGGACGCGCACCTGTTCTCCGCCATCGTGCTGGGCATCATCGCCCTCGTCCTCGCCGTGCTCGTCCCGGGAGGAGGGTGGGTCGCTGCGGCGGCGCTGGTCGCCAACGCCGGCATCAGCACCTGGCAAGCCGTCTCGGCCATCGAGGAGTACAACAAGGCCGCCCCGGAGTACTCCCTCAACTTCATCAACGACGAGCCCTCGCTGTTCTGGGTGGGGGTCGCCGTGGTGGCCGCCGCCTTCGACCTCGGACTGACCGCGGCGCAGCTCCTGAAGGCCTCGGCACCGGCCCTGAAGACGCTGGAGACGCCGCTACGCGAGTTCGCGACGGCATCCGACGCAGAGACGATGGCGCTCCGGTTGGAGCAGCTCAACGCAAGGATCGACGCGGTCTCCGGCCTGGAGAAGGAACTCGCGGACTCGATCAAGGCGTACGCCGCGGCACAGCTCGGTCTCAGAAGGGCTCTGGGGGGGACCGCCAAGGCTTATGCCATCGCGGGCGCCGTCGACCCGACGCCGTTCTTCGAGGCGCTCTACTACACCGTGCGGAAGGGCTCCGTCACCGTCACTGCACTGCGCAAGGAATCGCAGCTGATCACGGCGTTCGGCGAGCTCGCCAAGGTCGAGGGGGCGGGCGAGGGGATCACGACGGCCTTCAAGCGGGTCAAGCAGATCATCAAGCTGGGTGAACAGCGCCACATGGACGAGACCACCATCCTGAAGTACGTCGACCGGCTGGCCGCCGAACGCGCCGGCGGCGAGGGCGCCTTCGAGGTCCTGGCCGCCGAGATGAAGGGATGGCGGCGTCCTACTGCAGAGCAGGTGGCCGCCGAGGCAAGACTCGGCGAGGCGCATGAACAGCTGCTGAGCCTGGAGAAGTACCAGGCCGAGCTCGAGGCCGAGCTCGCCTCCAGGCAGGCGGGACGGATCGCTGGTGACCCGGACCGGATGACGGAGATCGAGACCGAGCTGGAGTGGCTCTCCGGCAAGACGTCCAAGGGCGCCGCCAGCGAGGCCGTGGGCCGTGGCGGCGGCGCCGTCGAGAAGGCCCGCGCCGAGTTCTGGCAGAGCATGCGGTTGGCGGAGCAGGCCAGGCTCGATCCGAAGGTGCTGATGCGCCGGGCGTTCGCGGTTTCCAAGGAACGCGCTGCCGTCGTCGATGCGGCCAAGGGGGTCGACCAGGTCGGCGGCCTGCTGACGAGGCCGTCCGGGCTCCACCCGGACCACATCGTGTCGATGCAGCGGATGACCCAGATGGACGGCTTCGACAAGCTCCGGCCGCTGGAGCGGCAACTGCTCGCCGTGCGCGCGGACAACCTGGTGGCCATGGATGCGGCTGCCAACCTGTCCAAGGGCGAACGCAGCTGGACCGCTTGGCGGCAGGCATCGTTCTTCTACCCCGCCGAGACCATCGAGAAGATGGCGGCGCGGGAGGCGGAGCTCTACAAGACAATTCAGGAGTGGATCACCAAAGCGGTTGCCGGCCGGTAGCCGTCCGGTCTGCACCGAAGAGCATGATCAGGAACCCCAACGCGCCTGGCCAGAGGGTGTTGTGCGACACGCCGAACAGGGTCAGCATCAGGCCTACGGCGATGAGGAGTGCGCCGAACCGCAGGCGGCGCCTTCGCCGCCGCCGGGAGATGGATTCGCTCATGCGGAGGGCGAAGATCGGATCGCTCTGGGCAAGCGCGTGCTCCATCTGCGAGAGCAGGAGTTCCTCGTGTTCGGAGAGCGGCATCGGGCCTCCTCGGTGGCGGCATCGTGCTCGCAGCGCGCGCCGCCTCGGTTCAGTCTGTGGGGTGTGAACGGCCGTCGACATCAGCTTCGATCAGCGCCGCCCGGGCGAGCTCGTTGAGGCTCAAAGGGGCGGGGCCGCCGTTGTGCTGAGCTGCTGTGAGTTCGCCTGGGGTGACAGTCTCGATCCGGTCGTTGAAGTAGAAGTGCGACAGGCGGGCCCGGACCTTTTCCTGGGCGCTGCCGGGGCGGCGCACACCGTTGTCGTCCACCGGGGCTTCGAGGGCGAGCGGGTGGTGCACCTCCTGCTGCACCAGTGGCCAGCGGGTGTACTCGTCCAGCGGCTCGTGCGCCTCGAAGAACTTCCCGTCGGCGGTG
>NZ_VOHR01000033.1 GCF_009192725.1 Segeticoccus rhizosphaerae
CGGCTACTTCGGCCCCAGGACCAAGGCGGCCGTCATCGCCTACCAGCGCTCCCACCGGCTCACCGCCGACGGCATCGTCGGCCCCGTCACCTGGCGCACCCTGGCAGGACAACCGGCCAAGCCGACCATCAACAGCACGCCGAAACCGAAGCCCGCACCGAAACCCAAACCGCAGGCTCCGGCGCTGAACCCCTACACGAGGACAACGCTGCTGCAGGGCTCGAAGGGCGCCGCAGTCACGGCGCTCCAGAAGGCCCTGCGCCTGACCGCCGACGGCTACTTCGGCCCCAGGACCAAGGCGGCCGTCATCGCCTACCAGCGCTCCCACCGGCTCACCGCCGACGGCATCGTCGGCCCCGTCACCTGGCGCACTCTGGCAGCACAACCGGCGAGTCCACCGAATACCACTACGCCCAGGACCACCCCGACCAAGAGGACCGCCCCAGCCAGGACCACCGACCCCTACGCGCCCTACGCCAAGTCCATCCTGCTGCAGGGCTCGAAGGGCGCCGCGGTCACGGCGCTCCAGAAGGCCCTGCGCCTGACCGCGGACGGCTACTTCGGCCCCAGGACCAGGGCCGCCGTCATCGCCTACCAGCGCTCCCACCGGCTCACCGCCGACGGGATCGTCGGCCCCGTCACCTGGCGCTCACTCGCCCGACGGTGAGCTCGTCGCCCCGCCACCGGTGAGCGGTCCTCGGCGCCCTCGGCGTCAGCGGCTGGGAACGGTGGTCCGCACCAGCTGGCGCGACTGGGCGACCAGCCGGCCGGTGGAGTCCCAGGCCTCGGCGTCCTCCTCGAGGAAACCACCCGCGTGGTACCGGCTGGTCAGAGCCAGCTGCAGCCAACCCGGCGCCGGACGGGCCCGCACGTAGGTGGTCAGCTCGAGGGTCGGCATCCAGCCGGCCAGGCCGAGGTCGAACCCCACGGGCGGCAGGGCATCCACGGCGAGCAGCAGGAGAAGCGGGTCCGGCTCGCGACCGTCCGGCATCCGCAGCCAGCCGCGGATCTGCCCCCGACGCGACGGCCGCCCGGTCGCCCACCCGGCGGTCGCCGGGTCCAGTCGCACGTCCACGCGTTCCAGGAAGTCTGCGTGCTTGAGGAGGCCGGCCGGCGCCTCCGAGGCCCGGACGCACGCCTCGGGAGGAGGTATCTCGGGTGCCGTCCAACTCGGCGGTGCGTCACCGGCCGGCGGCAGGTCGCCGAACGTCGCCAGGGCGCGCAGCCGCTCCACCCGCGTGCCGCCGACGTCCTGGCTGATCGACACCTGCCCGGTCGACATCTGCCGGCCCGCGCGCAGGGTCTCCGTCGACAGCCTTGCCGCGCCCGGCTCCGCCGCCGAAAGATAGTAGGCGCTGATCGACAACGGGTCGCCGTGCCCCCGGTCGCCGTCAAGCTCGTGCCGCAGCGCATTCCCCGCCAACGCCAGCAACAGGCCACCGTTGACGGCGTTGGCGATCCGCCAACCGGCGCCGAGCTCGGCGGTCCACGAACTGAGGCTCCCCACGGGGTCCGGCCGGAGCTCGATCGAACGGTCGAACTCAAAGGCGCTCGCCCGGATCTCACTGACGCGCTCGTGGTTGTTGCTGCTCACCCGGCCCAGTCTGCCCGTGGCACCGCGTGGGTCAAGCAGGTTGTCAGTGGCGTCTGCCACGGTGTCGGCATGGACCTCATCCTCGCGGCACTCCTCGGCCTGGCCCTCGGTGTGGCCGCCACCTGGCTGGCCCTGCGCGCCTGGCACGTCGCCCGGTCGGCCGCCATCGCAGCCGAACGAGACCTCCTGCGTGAGCGCGTGGTCGACCTCGAGGCCGCCCTGCGCGACGACATGCAGACTGCGTCGGTCCTCGCCCCACTGCGCGAGGCCCTCACCCGCGTCGAGCGCCAGGTCGGCAGCCTCGAGCGCGACCGGCAGCTGCAGTTCGGCGAGCTGGGAGCCCGGCTGACCGAGGTCACCGGCACCACCGAGCATCTGCGGGCCGCGACAAGCAGCCTCGCCGGGTCGCTCAACGCCTCCACCACCCGCGGCACGTGGGGCGAGGTGCAGCTGCGCCGTGTCCTGGAGCACGCCGGCATGCTGGCCCGCTGCGACTTCGACGAGCAGGTCAGCGCGGTCAGCAGGCACGAGCGCGGGGTGCGACCCGACGTGCTGGTGCACCTGCCCGGCGACAAGTGCCTGGTGGTCGACGCCAAGGCCCCGATGACCGCCTTCCTGGCCGCGCAGGCGGAGGGCCTCGACCCCGCCGAGCGCCAGCGACTGCGGGCTGCGCACGCCACCGCCCTACGCGGTCACGTCACCGCGTTGGCGGCCAAGGCCTACTGGACCGCCTTCCGGACCACGCCGCAGATGGTCGTCTGCTTCGTGCCCGGAGACGCCGTGCTGGCCGCTGCCCTGGCGGCCGACCCGGGGTTGTTCGAGGAGGCGATGGCCAAGAAGGTCGTGCTCGCCTCCCCCGGCACCCTGCTCGCGCTGCTGCGCACGGTGGCGTTCACCTGGCAGCAGGATGCCCTGACCACCAGCGCCCGCGAGCTGCTCGCCCTCGGCAATGAGCTGTATGCGCGGCTGGGCAGCTTGGGCAGCCACGCCACCAAGATGGGCACTGCCCTGCGCAGGTCGGTCGAGTCCTACAACGCGATGGTCGGCGCCCTCGAGAGCCGGGTGCTGGTGACGGCCCGCAAGATGCACCAGCTCGACCTGGAGCCCGAGCCGCTCGCCGACCTCCTGCCCGTGGAGGACTCCCCGCGCCCTCTGACCGCCTCTGAGCTGCTCGACGCGGTGGCGGACGAAGGGTGCCGACCCGAGCTCGACCTCGATCTGGAACTGGACCGGGTCACCGCCGACCGGACTCGGGCCCAGGGGCGCGACTCCGCCTGAGACGCCTCCCGAGGCTCGCCTCGGCAGCTGTGGCCCGGGCCGGCCCGCACCGGACGCGGCGTCGCGGTGGAGGGCCTCAGGGGCGGACGGCTTGGGGAAACGTGAAGTGCTCGCGCGGGTCCACACGCCGCTTGACCTCGCGCAGACGCCGGTAGTTCCTGCCCCAGTAGGCCTGGCCGTAGTCGCGGATCGCCGCGTCCTGGTAGTTCACGTAGGCCGCCTCACCGCACCACGGCTTGAGGGCGGCACGGAAGCCCCGGACGTAGTCGTCCATGGGCCGTGGGTCCTTCAGGGCATGCCGCTCGCTCCATGTCGCGGTGTACTGCAGACTGGCGATCGCACCCCGGTGCCCGTATGCCGTGCCGGTCGCCGACACGTCGTCGACGGCACCGCCGAGGCTGTCGAAGGCCACGGCGGTGGCGCCGGCCGCGGTCACTCCCAACCCCGCGTCGATCCGGTCGAGCACCGTCGCGATCCCCTTGCTGTCCAACGGTTTCGGTAACATCGAGGAGGTGGCCGACATCGGCTCCCGGCCGAGCGAGCCCTGCGGCGCCAGGTGGCACGGCGCGTAGGCGTC
Organism: Segeticoccus rhizosphaerae; assembly: GCF_009192725.1. Lineage (GTDB taxonomy): Bacteria > Actinomycetota > Actinomycetes > Actinomycetales > Dermatophilaceae > Segeticoccus > Segeticoccus rhizosphaerae. The sequence goes on from NZ_VOHR01000033.1 coordinate 3,450, forward strand.
GCAGCCCGCCTCGAGCAGCATCGCGGACTCGTAGGAGTGCGGCGTGGCCGACCGATAGCCCGGTTGCGTGCCGCAGCGGCGCACGAAGGTGTCGAGCAGCGTGCCCAGCGTGCTGGACGGGCCGATCCAGGTGCCCGCCACCGAGATCGAACGACTCCCCGAAGAGGGCACTGCCGCCAGGTGGCAGGTGCCCCAGAGCCTCCGGTCCGCCCGTGGCGCCCAGCGCTGCCACGCGTCCAGCACGTCCGCGGCCGCGGCATACGGGAAGGTGAGGTAGAAGGTCTGCACCCGCGGTGCCGGGCGCAGCGCGAGGTCGAACGAGGTGACCGCGCCGAACGAGCCGCCGCCACCACCGCGCAGGGCCCAGAGCAGGTCTGGCTGGTGGTCGCGGTCGACGCGGTGCGACCTGGCGTCGGCGAGCACGACCGACGCTCCGTCGAGGGAGTCGCAGGTCAGGCCCCACGCCCGCGAGAGCACGCCGATGCCGCCGCCGAGGGTCAGTCCCGCGACCCCGACCGACGGGCACGAGCCGGCCGCGACGCCGAACCCCTGCGCGGCGAGCGCGTGGTAGACGTCGATCAACCGGGCGCCGGCGCCGATCCGGGCGGTGCGCGCTCCCCGGTCCACCGTCACCTGGTCCAACGCCGAGACGTCGATGACCAGATCGGTGGAGGTCGACCAGCCCGTGTAGGAGTGCCCGCCGGAACGCACCGAGAAGGGCGTCCCGGACGCGATGGCCCACTCCACGGCCGTGCGGACGTCCTGCGCGCCCGCGCAGCGGGCGACAGCGGCGGGTGAGCGGTCGTCATACCGGGGGTTGTAGCCGTGTGCCACCGAACCGAACCCGGGCGTCCGGGGCCGGTAGAGCTTGCCCTCGAGCCGACCTGCGAGGCCGGCCCAGCCGCCGGGGCGGGAGCTTGCGGAGGGCCCGGTGGTGGCAGCACTCGAAGTCGCCGTGGCAGGAGGAACACTCGAGGTCGCACCGTTGGTGGAGGGAGTCGCCGTCGTCGAGGTGGGCGAGGCCGGACTCGTGCTGCCCCCCGCCGTGCTGGCGCCGCGCCCGGCGGCACCACTGGTCGGCGGAGAGGATGAGCTGCCCGGGCTGCTCTGGCACGCGGAGGCGAGGCCGAGCGCGGCTCCCCCGGCGGCCAGACCAACGGCCCGCAGCACCGTCCTGCGAGACAGCTCGGATGCCATGGTGGTGCTCCTCACCGGGTCGTCGGGTTCCTCCGGTGAGACGTCTCGGCCGCTGGCCCGGTTGGGTGCTTCAGGACCCGGGTGTCAGTGCAACGAACCGGCGTCGTGCCGGACCGTGACCGCGTCCTGGCCGCCCCGGGCCTTGAGGTCTCGACGCAGCTCCTTGGGCAGCGCGAAGAGCAGGCTCTCCTCCGCGGCGACGACCGGAGTGACGTCGCTGTAGCCCCGGTCGGCGAGGTAGGCCAGCACCTCACGGACGAGGATCTCGGGCACGCTGGCGCCGCTGGTGACCCCGACCGTCGAGACACCGTCGAGCCATGCCTCGTCGATCTCGTCGGCGTAGTCGACGAGATGGCCGGCCCCTGCGCCGTGCTCGAGCGCCACCTCGACCAGCCGCACCGAGTTGGACGAGTTGCGTGAGCCGACCACGATCATCAGGTCGGTGTCGGGCGCCATCTGCTTGACTGCGAGCTGACGGTTCTGGGTCGCGTAGCAGATGTCGTCCGAGGGCGGGTCCTGCAGCGCCGGGAAGCGCTCGCGCAGGCGGCGCACCGTCTCCATCGTCTCGTCGACCGACAGCGTGGTCTGCGAGAGCCAGACGACCTTGTCCGGGTTGCGCACCTCGACCCGGTCGGCCTCCTCCGGGCTCTGCACGAGGGTGATGTGGTCAGGCGCCTCGCCGGAGGTGCCGACGACCTCCTCGTGGCCCTCGTGGCCGATCAGCAGGATGTCGTAGTCGTCATCGGCGAAGCGGACCGCCTCGCGGTGCACCTTGGTCACCAGTGGGCAGGTCGCGTCGATGGTCTTGAGCGACAGGGCCTTGGCCTCGTCGTGCACGACCGGTGCGATCCCGTGGGCGGAGAAGACCACCGTGGCGCCCTCGGGCACCTCGTCGGTCTCGTCCACGAAGACGGCACCCCGCTTGCGCAGGGTGGTGACCACGTGCTTGTTGTGCACGATCTCCTTGCGGACGTAGACCGGTGGTCCGTAGAGATCGAGGGCCTTCTCGACCGTCACCACGGCTCGGTCGACGCCGGCGCAGTACCCGCGCGGGGCGGCCAGCAGGACACGTTTCGAGGCGGTAGTCACGGCTCCATCGTAGGTGGCCGCGCCACGGAAGCCGATTCGTGGGCAGGAGGGCGGCCACGCCACCCTGCCGCGTCGGAGGGCCCCACTAGGGTGACCAGCGTGAGCAGCCCCGCGCCTCTGCCGGAGAAGGCGGCCGACACCACCGCCGAGCGGCCGTGGCCGGTGCGCACCCTGAGCATGAAGATCGCCGACTACGTCGACCGCATGTCGCCGTTGTGGGTCGAGGGTCAGGTGGTCCAGCTCAACCGCCGACCGGGACAGCAGATGTGCTACCTGACGCTGCGCGACACCGACGTCGACATGTCGCTGTCCATCACCGTGCGAGCCAACACGCTGGACGCAATGGCCGGCCACGTGGGCGAGGGTGCCCGAGTCGTGGTGCACGCCAAGCCGACGTTCTGGACCAAGCGCGGCACGCTCAACCTCGACGCACGCCAGGTTCGTCAGGTGGGGGTCGGTGAGCTGCTGGCCCGGCTGGAGCACCTCAAGCGGCTGCTGCACGCGGAGGGGCTGTTCGACGAGGACCGCAAACGACCGCTGCCCTTCCTCCCTCGCCGGGTGGGTCTGGTCTGCGGCCGGGCGAGCGCGGCGGAGAAGGACGTCGTCGAGAACGCCCGACGCCGATGGCCCCGCGTCGAGTTCGTCATCCAGCAGGTCTCGGTGCAAGGACCCAACACGGTCACCGAGGTCGGCGCCGCCCTGCGCGAGCTCGACCTCGACCCCACCGTCGACGTCATCGTGATCACCCGCGGGGGTGGTGCCTTCGAGGACCTGCTGCCGTTCAGCAACGAGGCGCTCGTGAGAGCCGTGGCCGCGGCCCGCACCCCTGTCGTGAGCGCGATCGGACACGACGTCGACACCCCACTGCTCGACCTCGTGGCAGACGTGCGCGCCTCCACCCCCACCGACGCGGCCAAGCGGATCGTCCCTGACGTCGGCGAGCAGCTGGCCGGCGTGGCGGCCACCCGCGAGCGGGGCCGTCGCGCCCTGCAGACACGGGTCGGCCATGAGCGGCACCAGCTGGCGGCCCTGCGGAGCAGACCGGTGATGGCCGAACCCGCCACCATGATCGCCACGCGTCGTGACGAGCTCGACCGGCTCACCGCGCGGGCCACCTCCCGCGTCCGTGCCGCCGTGGACCGCGCCGCCGACCAGGTCGGCCACCTGAGGGCCCAGGTGCGTGCGCTTTCCCCGTTGTCCACCCTCGAGCGCGGCTACGCGGTCGTCCAGCACGCAGACGGCCGGGTCGTCTCCGACCGCGCCGAGGTCGAGGTGGATGAGCTGCTGCGCGTGCGGGTGGCCCGAGGAGACTTCGCGGTGCGTCCTGTCGCCGGCCCCCTCTAGGCTGTCTGCCATGTCAGCAGGCAAGGACGCGACCGACGGGCACGAGCCGGCACCGGCCCCCGCCCCCACCCCCGAGCTGGAGGACATCAAGGACCTCGGCTACGAGCAGGCCCGCGACGAGCTGATCACGATCGTGGCTCGCCTCGAGGGCGGCCAGCTGGGGCTCGAGGAGAGCATGGCCCTGTGGCAACGCGGTGAGGCGTTGGCCGAGCACTGCAGCACTTGGCTGGACGCCGCCGCGGCCAAGCTGGAGGACCAGACGGCGGTCCAGCGGGCCGACTGAGTCAGCGCAGGGGCGAGGTCGGTGGGCCGACCCGCCCCGTCCCTCCCCTGGGAGGGGTGGCTGCCGACCGGTCAGCCCCGGCCGGCGCGCACCGGCTGGAGCCGGCCGGCGAAGGTGGCCAGGTCGTCATACGACGACGTGCCCCACACCACGGTGGTGAGCGGCCGTCCCCGACCCGCCCGGAGCACGAGGGCGTGGCTCTTTCCGTCCGGCGAGCGCATCGTGCGCCAGGTCCGCCCGTCGACGTCCCTGGTGCCGCTGGCGGCGGCGTCCTTGGTGTTGGCTGCCACCCACCGGTCGGTGGCGTTCCGGGTCTGGTCGATCGACACGTACTGCTTGTCCGGGGTCAGGTAGCCCGCGTGCCAGGTCCGGAGCTGCTCGACCGTGGTGAACCTGACGTTGGTCGGCTTCCAACCCTCGGGAAGGCCCTGCGGTGCGGAGATCGGCCAGCCGGTCTCGTCGACCACCTGCGCGGCGACCGGGGCGACGTCGACCGTCGCCGGGTCGGCGCCCTTGCCCCGCGGGACGAGCGCGAAGAGCACCAGGGCCATGAGCACGACCACCACCGTCGAGATGATCATGTTCCGGGCCGTCTCCCCGCCACGACGACGTGTCGGCCCGGGGGGTGCCGGTTCGGCACCGGTGCCGGCGGGACGGTTCTGCGGTGTGCTCACCCCCCTATGGTCGCCGAGGACGGTCGGTGCGACGAACCCGGGCCGCCCACCCGCGTGGTCGTGCGTCCGGAGCGAGGCACCGGCCCGCTAGAGTCATAGCGCCACGTCGTGCCCATCGGGAGGAACTCGAGATGTCGCCGGACTCGCCGCACGCCAGCACGTCCGCCACGGAGGCGCCCGACCGAAACCTGGCGCTCGAGCTGGTGCGGGTCACCGAGGCCGCCGCGATGGCCGGCGGCCGCTGGGTGGGCAGGGGGGACAAGAACGGTGCCGACGGCGCCGCCGTCGCGGCGATGCGATCGCTCATCTCCACCGTGAGCATGAAGGGCGTCGTGGTCATCGGGGAGGGCGAGAAGGACGACGCGCCGATGCTGTTCAACGGTGAGGCGGTCGGTGACGGCACCGGCCCCGACGTGGACGTCGCCGTCGACCCGATCGACGGCACGACGCTGACCGCCAAGGGGCAGAGCAACGCCGTGTCCGTGCTCGCAGTCGCCGAGCGCGGCACGATGTATGACCCGAGCGCCGTCTTCTACATGGACAAGCTGGCCACCGGTCCGGAGGCCGCCGACGTCGTGGACATCCGGCTCCCGGTCGCCGAGAACATCCGGCGGGTCGCCAAGGCCAAGAACGAGCGGCCCGAGGACGTCACGGTGGTCATCCTCGACCGGCCTCGCCACGAGGCCCTCGCCGCCGAGGTCCGCGACGCGGGTGCCCGGCTGCGGTTCATCTCCGACGGCGACGTGGCCGGCGCGATCATGGCCGCACGCCCCGACACCGGTGTCGACCTGCTGCTCGGTGTCGGAGGCACTCCCGAGGGCATCATCGCCGCCTGCGCCATCAAGTGCCTCGGCGGCGTCCTGCAGGGCAAACTGTGGCCCACCGATGACGACGAGCGGGCCAAGGCCCTCGACGCCGGCCTCGACCTCGACGCCGTGCTGTCCACCGACGACCTCGTCCGCGGCGACGACTGCTTCTTCGTCGCGACCGGGATCACCGACGGCGAGTTGCTGCGCGGCGTGCGCTACCGGGCCGGCGGCGCCACCACCCACTCGCTGGTCATGCGGTCCAAGAGCGGCACGATCCGGGTGATCGAGGCGCACCACCAGCTCGCCAAGCTCCGCGGCTACAGCGCCATCAACTTCGACCACGCGCAGCCGCGCGGCTGAGCTCCGATGGCACAACCGACCCTCGTCATCGGTGAGGCGCTCATCGACATCGTGCACCGCACCGGTCGCCCGCCGGTCGAGCACGTCGGCGGCAGCCCTGCCAACGTCGCGATCGGCCTCTCCCGGCTGGGACACCCCGTCGAGCTCGCCACCCACATCGCCACTGACCCGCACGGACGGATGATCGCCGACCTGCTCGCCGCCGAGGGGGTGCCGCTCACACCGGGCAGCGACACCGCGACGCGCACGCCGACGGCGACCGCCCTGCTCGACGACCAGGGCGTGGCCGCCTACGAGTTCGACCTGGAGTGGCAGATGCCGCCCGTGCCGACCGAGGTGACCCACCTGCACACCGGCTCCATCGCCGCGACCCTCGAACCGGGCGCCTCCGCCGTCCTGGCCGCGGTCGAGGACGCGCGCCCGAGGGCCACGATCTCCTTCGACCCCAACCTGCGACCCACCCTGATGGGCAGCGCCCACGACGTGCGCGCCAAGGTCGAGCAGCTCATCGGGCTGTGCGACGTCGTCAAGGCCAGCGAGGAGGACGTCGAGTGGCTGTATGACGGCACACCGGTCGCGGAGATCCTGCGCCTGTGGAGTCGCCTGGGTCCGGGTCTGATCGTCATCACTCGCGGGGGCGAGGGCGCCGTGGTCACCCTGCCCGGCACCTCGGAGGCCACCAGCGTCGACGCGAAGGTGGTCGACGTGGTCGACACCGTGGGCGCCGGCGACTCGTTCATGTCCGGGCTGGTGTCAGGGCTGCTCGACGCCAGTCTGCTCGGTGGCCGGTCGGCGCGCGAGCGCATGCGCGAGAGCAACCTGCCCGACATACGACCAGCGGTCGCACGAGCCGTGGCGGCGTCGGCGGTGACGGTCTCCCGGGCCGGTGCCAATCCGCCGACCCGGGCCGAGCTCCTCTGAGACTCAGCTGGCCTCGGCGTCCTCCGGCACGTCCCCGGTGACCTTGCCCTCGCGCTGACGGGCCCGCTCGAGCGCCCGCTTGCGGTCGGCCTCGCTCTCCTCCACGATCCGGGCCGCCTCCTCCTCGTCCCGGGTGAGGCACTCGCCCGACTCCGGGTCGAAGACGTGCATCAGCGCCGGGTCGAAGAACAGCTCGGCGTCATCGCCCTCCCGGATCCGGGAGCGGGCGTCCAGGTTGACCACCAGCTGGGTGCGCATGCCCTCGCCGTCGAGGTCACGGTCGAGCTCGTCCAGCTTGTTCTTCACCGACGGGTCGGCCTCGAAGGGGATGTAGGCGTACTGCTCATTGCCCAGCCACTCCGTGACGTCCACCGGCGCGGTGAAACGGACGGCTCCCTGCGCCTGGGTGTCACCGAGCGAGGCGTCCTTGAAGGTCTCCGGGCGGATGCCGACGATCACCAGCTCCTTGCCCTTGATCTTCTCGGCCAGCTCGCCCGACACCGGGACGTCCGCGACCGGCGTCTTGAGCGTCGACCCCTCCACCCGGGCCGGCAGGAAGTTCATCGGGGGCGAGCCGATGAACCCCGCGACGAAGAGGTTGACCGGCTGCTCGTAGAGCTCTCGCGGCGGCGCGCACTGCTGCAGGACACCCTTCTTGAGCACGGAGACCCGGTCGCCCAGCGTCATGGCCTCGGTCTGGTCGTGGGTGACGTAGACCGTGGTGATGCCGAGTCGCCGCTGCATCCGCGCGATCTCGGTGCGCATCTGCCCGCGGAGCTTGGCGTCGAGGTTGGACAGCGGCTCGTCGAAGAGGAACGCCTCCGCGTCGCGGACGATGGCCCGGCCCATGGCCACCCGCTGGCGCTGGCCACCGGAGAGATTGCCGGGCTTGCGTTCCAGGTGCTCGTCCAGGTCGAGCATCGCCGATGCGGCGTTGACCTTCTTCTTGATGTCGCTCTCGTCGTGGTGGCCCTTGGCGAGGCGCAGCGGGAACGCGATGTTCTCGAACACCGTCAGGTGCGGGTAGAGCGCATAGTTCTGGAACACCATGGCCAGGTTGCGGTCGCGCGGCGCAAGGTCGTTGACCCGCTTGTCCCCGATCAGCAGGTCACCTGAGGTGATGTCCTCGAGTCCGACGATCATCCGCAGGAGGGTGGACTTCCCGCAGCCGGACGGACCGACCAGGATCATGAACTCGCCGTCGGCGATGTCGAGCGATACGTCGTTGACCGCCGGGAAGCCGTCGCCGTACTTCTTGACGAGGTTCTTGAGCGTGATGTTGGACATTCGATGGCTCCTTAGTGCGTATGCCGGGTGGCCGGCTCAGCCCTTGACGGCACCGGAGGTCAGGCCGGAGACGATGCGCTTCTGGAAGAGCAGGACGAGGATGACGACGGGGATGGTCACGACGACGGCTGCGGCGCAGATCGCGCCGGTGGGTTGGGTGAACTGGCTCGCGCCCGTGAAGAAAGCCAGCGCCGCCGGGACCGTCCGGGCGTGCTCGGAGGTGAGGTTCAGCGAGAAGACGAAGTCGTTCCAGGCGGTGAAGAAGGCGATGATCGCCGTGGTGAACACACCGGGTGCCGCGAGCGGCACGATCACCTTGCGGAATGCCTGCCACGACGTGGCGCCGTCGACCTGGGCCGCCTGCTCCATCTCCCACGGGATCTGCTGGAAGAACGCTGCGAGGATCCAGATGGACAACGGCACCGTCAGGGCAAGGTAGGGGATGATCAGCCCGGGAATGGTGTCGAACAGTCCGACCGATCGCCAGAGGTTGAAGATCGGGGTGACCATCGCGATGACCGGGAAGAAGGACACGCCGAGCGCGGTGGTCAGGATGAGCTTCTTGCCCGGGAAGGTCAGCCGTGCGATCGCGTAGGCGCAGAACGTGGCCAGCACGACGCTGATGACCGTCGCCGAGAGGCAGACCACGATCGAGTGCCACAGGGCCGGGAGGAACAGGTCCTTGGCGCCGCCGGTGAAGATCAGCTTGTAGTTGTCCCAGCTGATGTCCTTGGGCCAGAAGTTGCCCAGGACGTTCTGGCTGGAGTCGGCCAGCGCGGCGTCGGACTTCAGCGACGTGGCCAGGATCCAGAGCAGGGGGATCACGGTCCAGATGATGATCGGGACCGAGGCGGCAGCCAGCCAGTTGCGGACCTTGTTGCTGACGTTGGTCTCCATGGCTACTTGTTACCTCCCGTCAGGTCGACCTTGAATCCTCTGACGAAGATCGCCGCCACGATGAGCACGATGATGAACAGGATCACGGACAGGGCTGACCCCATGCCGATCTCGACCCGCGTGATCGTCTCGTTGGACACCAGCATCGACAGGCTCATCGTCTCGTTGGCACCTCCGGTCATGACGTAGGGGTTGTCGTAGATCCGAATGGCGTCAAGGGTGCGGAAGAGGACTGCCACCATCAGGGCCGCCTTCATGTTGGGCAGCACCACCTTGTAGAGCCGCTGCCACCAGGTCGCGCCGTCGACCTGTGCTGCCTCCTCCATGGAACTGTCCACCTGGGCCAGACCGGCGAGGAGCAGCAACGACATGAACGGTGTGGTTTTCCAGATCTCCGACATGCTGATGATGAACAGTGAGCTCCAGCGTCCACCGAACCAGTTGTAGTCCAGGGGGAACCCGCCGACGGTGATCCAGTTGAGCCAGTGGTTGAAGAACCCGGTGTCGATCTCCGCGGCGTAGCGCCAGGAGAACGCCGAGACGACGGTGATGATCGCGTAGGGAATCAGCACGATCGTGCGCAGGGTCTTGCGCGGGACCACGATCTTGTTCATCACCAGGGCGATGGCGAAGCCGAAGATCAGCTCGAAGATCAGGGTGAAGATGACGATCGCGAACGTCGTGACGAACGTCTGCCAGAACAACGGGTCGGACAGGGCCGTCACGTAGTTCTGGAACCAGACGAACTTGCGGCCCGCCGGGTCGGTCAGACGGTAGTTGAACAGCGACAACCAGATGGCGTCCCCGATCGGCCACAGTGTCACGAAGAGCATGACGAAGAACGCCGGCCCGGCCAGCCTCCAGCCGAGAGCCCGCTCCGAACGTGCCCGGTCGGACAGCACCGCCTTGGGCTTCTTCCGGGCCGGGGTCTCCTTCGCGTTCTCGACCACCGAGGTCATAGCAGGGCCTTTCCGTTCAGCACGTCGAGGATGAACTTCTGCGCTGCGGCGGGGGTGTTCGGCCCGACGGCGTCGGGTGGGCTGAACCTCTGTTGCAGTGCGGTCGACATGTCACCCCAGTACGGGGAGAGCGGCCGCGTCGCCGCCTTGTCCAGGGAGTCGCGGATCAGCGCGGCCAGCCCGCCGGGGAAGGCCTTGGTCACCTTGGGGTCGCTGAACGCCTGCTTGCGGCTGGCCGGGTTGCCGGTCGAGACCATGTAGAGGACCTGGTGCTCCTCGTTGGTGATGCACGAGGCGGCGTCGTAGGCGAGATCGGGGTGGTTGCTGTCCTTGCCGACCGCGATCTCGATGCCGCCGAAGGGCGGCGTGGAAGGCTTGCCGTCCACCGTGCGCGGATACATCGTCCAGCCCACGTCGTCCAGCCACGGCACCTTGGCCGACTTCAGCGCGGCATACACGTAGGGCCAGTTGACCAGGAAGCCGCTGGTCTTCTTGCCCTGGAAGAGGTTGAGCGACTGGGTCTCCTGCGAGGAGCCCACCGCCGGACCGCCGGTGCCCGTCTTGGCGACCTTGGCGATGACGGCGGCCGCCGCCTTGCCCGCCGCGCTGTCCAGCCCGAGCTGGATGCTCTCGTAGGTCGCGTTCGGGTTCTTGACGATGTGGCCGCCGGCGCCCTCGATGAGCGCGTTGATCCACACCGAGTAGCCCTCGTAGAGGGCGGCCTGCACACCGATGTCGGTCTTGCTCTTCTGCGCCGCGGCGATCAGCTGGTCCCAGGTGACCGGCTTCGTCATGTCGAGGCCGGCCTGCTTGGCCACGCTCTTGCGATACCAGAGCACCTGCGTGTTGGCCCAGAAGGGAACCGAGATCAGCTTGCCCTTGTACTTGGACGCGTCGATCGAGGACTGCACCCGGTCCTGCGTGAACTGCTTGACCATCTTCTGCGGCACCGGGGCGTAGTAGCCGGCCGCCGCGAACTCGGTGTTGAACGCCGGGTCGACACTCATCAGGTCCATGTTGGAGTCGCCGGCGGCCAGGCGTCGGAGCAGCTGGGTCCGCTGGTCGCTGGCGCTGTTGGGCAGCTGCTGGAAGTTGATCCGGTAACGCCCCTGCGCGGCCTTGGTGCACTCGAGGGCGATCTGTGCCTGACCGCCCTTGGTCGGGTCGGATCCGCCGCCGTCCGGGTTGATGTACCAGGTCAGGGTGGGCGTGCCGGCCGCGCTGCTGGAACCACCGCACGCGGCGAGTGCACCCGATGCGACCAGCGCCAGCACCGCTGCGCCCGCCACAGACCTCGGGCTCTTGCGTCGTTGCACGGAGACTCCTCTCGGCGATACAGCGTGGAGTAGGTCTACCACCTCTACGTGACCGACGCCACAGCCTACGCACCTCTAGTCTGGAACCGGTACGGCCTCGTTATCACCCGAAAGCGCGCCGCCGTACGGTCCACGCACGACGAAGGAGCCGCGAGTGCCCGAGTTCACCTACGCAGACCTGCTTCCGACGGGAGCCGACGACACGGCATACCGGCTCGTGACCACCGAGGGTGTCCGCGCCGTGGCGGGCCCCGGGGGCCGGACGTTCCTCGAGGTCGCGCCGGAGGCACTGCGGTTGCTCACCGAGACGGCGATGCACGACATCGCGCACTACCTGCGTCCGGCCCACCTGGCGCAGCTGCGGCGGATCCTGGACGATCCCGAGGCCAGCAACAACGACAAGTTCGTGGCGCTCGACCTGCTCAAGAACGCGAACATCGCGGCCGGCGGGGTGCTGCCGATGTGCCAGGACACCGGCACCGCCATCGTGATGGGCAAGCGCGGCCAGCACGTGCTCACCGACGGCCATGACGTCTCGGACGAAGAGTCAATAGCTCGTGGGGTCTTCGACGCCTACACCCGGCTCAACCTGCGCTACAGCCAGATGGCACCGCTGTCCATGTGGGAGGAGCAGAACACCGGCAGCAACCTGCCCGCCCAGATCGAGCTGTATGCCGACACCTCGCCCGGTCACGAGGCCTCCTACTCGTTCCTGTTCATGGCCAAGGGCGGAGGCTCGGCGAACAAGTCGTTCCTCTATCAGGAGACCAAGGCGATCCTGAACCCGGACGCGATGATGGCGTTCCTGGACGAGAAGCTGCGCTCCCTTGGCACCGCGGCGTGTCCGCCCTACCACCTGGCCATCGTCATCGGTGGCACGTCGGCCGAGTTCGCCCTCAAGACGGCGAAGTACGCGAGCGCCAAGTACCTCGACGGGATGCCCACGGCGGGCTCCCCCATCCCGCAAGGCTTCCGCGACACCGAGCTCGAGGAGCGGGTGCTCGAGCTGACGCGGCAGTTCGGCATCGGGGCGCAGTTCGGCGGCAAGTACTTCTGCCACGACGTGCGAGTCGTGCGGCTGCCGCGGCACGGCGCCTCGCTGCCGGTGGCGATCGCCGTCTCCTGCTCGGCCGACCGCCAGGCCAGGGGCAAGATCACCGCGGACGGCGTCTTCCTCGAACAGCTCGAGACCGACCCGGCCCGGTTCCTGCCGGACGAGACCCACGAGGACCTGGGCGAGCACGCCGACGAGGCGGTGGGGGTCAGCTCGACCGGCAAGAACGCCGTGGTCAGGATCGACCTCACCCGCCCCATGGACGAGGTGCTCGCCGAGCTGTCCCGGCACCCGGTCAAGACCCGGCTGTCCCTGACCGGGCCGCTCGTGGTGGCGCGGGACATCGCGCACGCCAAGATCAAGGAGCGGCTCGACGCGGGGGAGCAGATGCCGCAGTACCTCCGGGACCACCCCGTCTACTACGCCGGGCCCGCCAAGACGCCGGAGGGTATGCCGTCCGGTTCCTTCGGGCCCACCACGGCCGGCCGGATGGACTCCTACGTCGAGCAGTTCCAGGCCGCAGGCGGCTCGAAGGTCATGCTGGCCAAGGGCAACCGTAGCAAGCAGGTCACCGACGCCTGCGCGTCGCACGGGGGGTTCTACCTCGGGTCGATCGGCGGTCCTGCCGCTCGCCTCGCCCAGGACTGCATCAAGCACGTCGAGGTCCTCGAGTACGAAGAGCTCGGCATGGAGGCGGTGTGGAAGATCGACGTGGAGAACTTCCCGGCCTTCATCGTCGTCGACGACAAGGGCAACGACTTCTTCGAGGCGACCGCCAAACCGGTCGCCATGACCATCACCAGGAGGCCAGGACTGTGACCACATCGACCAAGGACAAGGGCCGTTTCGACGACCTGCTCGAGGCCAACCGCAGATATGCCGAGCACTTCGACATGGGCGGGTTCGACGGCATCGCGCGCGCGGGCGTCGCGCTGGTGACGTGCATGGACTCTCGGATCGACCCGCTCGGCCTGCTGGGCCTGAAGGCCGGCGACGCCAAGATCTTCCGCAACCCGGGCGGCAGGGTCACCGAGTCGGCCCTCGAGGCGCTCGTGCTCGCCACTCACCTTCTCAACGTCGACCGCATCCTGGTCGCCCCGCACACTCGCTGCGCCATGTCCTCCGCCACCGAGGAGGAGTTCCGCACCAAGGTCGGTGAGTCGGCCGGGCTCGACGCCCACTGGCAGTTCTTCCACGTCGTCGACGACCAGGAGAAGGCGCTGCGCGAGGACCTGGCGATCGTGCGCTCGCACCCGCTGATCCCCGACACCGTTGCGGTGGGCGGGTTCATCTACGACGTGGACACCGGCCTGCTGCGCCAGATCGACTGACCCCCCGTGAGGGATCATCGTGTGGTTCGGTGCCCTCTTGAGGGCCGAAACCTCACGATGATTCCTCGCGGGGTCAGATGGACAGGTGCAGCCGGACGACGTCGGCGAGCTGCTCGGCCTTGGCCCGCGCGAGCTCGCTCGAGGCGGCCTCGACCATGACCCGGACGACCGGTTCGGTGCCCGACTTGCGCAGCAGCACCCGGCCCGAGTCGGCCAGCTCCTCCTCGACGGCCCGGACCGCGGCCTGCACCTCGGGGTCCTCGTCGACCCGGAACTTGTCGACGTCCTTGACGTTGATCATCACCTGCGGCAGCCGGTGCATGACCGCGGTGAGCTCCTCCAGCGACGACCCGGTCTCGGCCACCCGCGCGGCCAGCATCAGCCCGGTGAGGATGCCGTCGCCGGTCGTGCCGTGGTCGAGGAAGATCACGTGGCCGGACTGCTCACCGCCCAGTGAGAAGGAGCCCTTGCGCATGCCCTCGAGCACGTAGCGGTCCCCCACCGCCGTCTGCTTGACCTGCACGCCCTCGCGCTCCATCGCCTGCAGCAGCCCGAGGTTGCTCATCACCGTCGCCACCAGCGTGTCGTCGGCCAACGTGCCGCGATCGCGCATCGCCAGGGCGAGCACGGCCATGATCTGGTCGCCGTCCACGACGTCGCCCGCCGAGTCCACCGCCAGGCACCGGTCGGCGTCTCCGTCGAACGCCAGCCCCAGATCGGCGCCGTGCACGACCACGGCCTTGCGCAGGTTCTCCAGATGGGTGGAGCCGTAGCCGTCGTTGATGTTGAAGCCGTCCGGCTCCGCGCCGATGACCGAGACCCGCGCCCCGGCCGACTGGAAGGCCTCAGGACCGACCGTGCTGGCCGCCCCGTGTGCCGTGTCGAGCACGACGTGCAGACCGTCCAGACGATGGGGTATGACGCTCAGCAGGTGCTCGACGTAGGCCGCCTGTCCGCCCGCGAGGGGTTGGATGTGGCCGACCGACTCGCCGACCGGCCGTTCCCACGGTTCGCCCATCCGCGCCTCGATCGCGTCCTCGAGCGCGTCGGCCAGCTTGTGGCCGCCGCGGGCGAAGAACTTGATGCCGTTGTCGGGCATCGCGTTGTGGGATGCCGAGAGCATGGCGCCCAGGTCGGCGCCGGTGTGGTCGGTGAGGAAGGCGATGGCCGGGGTGGGCAGGACGCCCGCATCGAGCACGTCGACCCCGGCGGAGGCCAGACCTGCGGTGACGGCCGCCGAGAGGAACTCCCCGGAGATCCGTGGATCCCGGCCCACGACAGCGATGGGGCGGTGACCCGCGAACTCACCCTTCTCGGCCAGCACGTGTGCCGCCGCGACGGACAGGTCGAGCGCGAGCTCGGCGGTCACCTCGCGGTTGGCCAGGCCACGGACGCCGTCCGTGCCGAAGAGTCGAGCCATGAATCAACCTCTCGATCAGTCGGGGGGGTGCGTGCCGGCAGCACGACGTCGGTCCGGGCGGGGCACTCCCTGCACGGTATACCTGCACACGCGCGAAGGCGGCCCCGGACACCCGGGACCGCCTTCGTCGGCGCTCGCAAGCTCGCTCGATCGTCAACGCTGCCGCCTTCTCGCGCTTCCTCAGCGCTCGCAAGCTCGCTCGATCGTCAACGCTGCCGCCTTCTCGCGCTTCCTCAGCGCTCGCAAGCTCGCGATCGTCAACGCTGCCGCCTTCTCGCGCTTCCTCAGCGCTCGCAAGCTCGCTCGATCGTCAGCGCTTGCTGTACTGCGGTGCCTTGCGCGCCTTCTTCAGCCCGGCCTTCTTGCGCTCGATGACCCGCGGGTCGCGCTTGAGGAAGCCGGCCTTCTTCAGCGCCGGGCGGTTGAGCTCCGCGTCGACCTGGTTGAGTGACCGCGCCACGCCGAGGCGCACCGCACCGGCCTGCCCGGACGGGCCACCACCGTGGACGCGCACCAGCACGTCATACGAGCCGTCGAGCTCGAGCACGGTGAGCGGCTCGTTCACGATCTGCTGGTGGACCTTGTTGGGGAAGTAGTCCTCGAGGCTGCGCCCGTTGATCTTCCACTCGCCCGAACCGGGGACGATCCGCACGCGGGCGATGGCCTGCTTGCGGCGGCCGGTGCCGGCGCCGGGGCCGGACGCAGCCGGCTTGCGCTCCTCGACCACGGGGGTCTCGGACTCGCTGGTGTACTCGGTGAGCTCTTGCTCTTCGTTCTCGACGGGGGTGTCCGTCGTAGTGGTGTCAGCCACGGTTCTCCTCGTGTGCGTGTTCTGCTTCGTTTGACGACAGCCTGGGGAGGCCGTGGATTACTGCTGCGGGACCTGGGTGATCTCGAACGGCACCGGCTTCTGCGCCGTGTGCGGGTGGTTCTCGCCCGTGTAGACCTTGAGCTTGGTCAGCATCTGGCGGCCCAGAGAGTTCTTCGGGAGCATGCCGGCAACGGCCTTCTCCACGGCCTTGGCCGGGTTCTTGGCGAGCAGCTCCTGGTAGCTCGTGGCCCGCAGGCCACCCGGGAAGCCGGAGTGGTGGTAGTGCATCTTCTTCTCGAGCTTGGCGCCGGTCAGCGCCACCTTCTCGGCGTTGACGATGATGACGAAGTCACCGGTGTCGACGTGCGGCGCGAAGACCGTCTTGTGCTTGCCGCGGAGCAGGATCGCGGTCTGGCTCGCGAGGCGACCCAGGACGACGTCGGTCGCGTCGATGACGTGCCACGCGCGAGTGACCTCGGCGGGCTTCGGGGTAAACGTACGCACGGTCGTAGCCTTCGTTCGTGTCGGTTCTGGTGGGCCCTTGCGCGACGCCCCCGGTCACTCAGAACACGGTGGAGGCTGTCCGGGGGCCTTCACCCACCGTTCGCACAACGGATACCTACTTTACCGGCCGTCCCGTGGCGCCTCAAAATCGGCGCCAACCGGCACTGCTGAGCACGAAATCGGCTCCCGCAGGGCGATCCACACCGATTGTGCAGAGGAAGTGTGCACAACTATTGTGCAGGTATGCCGTCCGCTCACCGCTCCCGGGTCCCCTCGCCTCCCCTCGACCGCGCCGCCCTGCGGGTGCTCGCCCACCCCCTGCGGTCACGGCTGCTGGCTCAGTTGCGGGTGCATGGTCGTGCCACCGCCACGGAGCTGGCCCAGGCGCTCTCGACCCACACCGGCGCGACCAGCTACCACCTGCGCCGCCTCGAGGAGGTCGGCCTGGTCTCCGACTCCGGCACCGGGGCGGGACGGCGGCGGGTCTGGGAGGCCGGGGTCGCGCAGCGCCCTGCGACGATGGCCGGGTCGGACGAGCCCGACGAGTCGCCCGCGGACAAGGATGAGGACGAGGCCGCGGCGGCGCAGTGGCTGGCCCGTGACTACGTGGCGCACTTCGGCGAGAAGGCCCAACAGTGGGTGGGCTCGGCCGCCGACTGGCCCGAACCGTGGCGCGAGGTGTGTGGCCTGGACGACCACCTGGTGCTCGTGACCGCCGAGCAGCTCACCGCCTTGCAGGCCGAGCTGCTCGAAGTGCTCGAGCGCTATCGCCGGGTCGGGCAGGGCACGCCGGGCGCGAAGAGGGTGTCGGTCTACACCTGCGCGCTGCCGGTGGACCCGCCGTCCGGCACGACGCCGGGCCGGGCCTCCGGGCCGGGCGGCGACCGACGGTAACGACTGCATGACGAATGGCTCGCGA
The DNA here is from genome assembly GCF_009192725.1 of Segeticoccus rhizosphaerae. Taxonomy (GTDB): domain Bacteria; phylum Actinomycetota; class Actinomycetes; order Actinomycetales; family Dermatophilaceae; genus Segeticoccus; species Segeticoccus rhizosphaerae. The sequence goes on from NZ_VOHR01000033.1 coordinate 20,625, forward strand.
GGGGTGGGTTCCGGGAAATCGGGGGTAGGTTCCCGACATCGGTGACCGCAGAAGGGCAGGGGGTCCGGCATGGAACCGGTTGGGCTTGCACCGAAGTCGGTGCGTGAGCTGATCGTGGAGCTGTCGTCCGTCGAGGACGGCCTCCGGCTGGCGCGCCAGGCGCGCTCGGCTCAAGGGCAGGAGTCGGCACACGAGCCCGACGTGCCCGCGCTCGTGCACCAGGAGCAGCTCATCGTGCACGAACTGCGTCGTCGGGCTCGGTCCCGCCGATCGCGGCAACCGGCCCGGGTCTGCCGACAGTTCTAGGGCCCGGCCGCGTGACCGCGCCGCCATCCCGACTCGCGGAGCTGCCGGGGCTGCTCATCACCGGGGGCGGAAGTCTCCAGCAACCCCGGAGCCGGGCACGTCATCGGGCGCGGGCGACCCGGCCCTCATCCCAGACCGGCGCGTCGGCCTCGTAGACCCGTCCGTCCGCGCCGAAGACCAGGTAGCGGTCGAAGCCGCGCGCGAACCAGCGGTCGTGGGTGACCGCGAGCACCGTGCCCTCGAAGGCCTCCAACCCGTCCTCGAGCGCTTCGGCGGAGTGCAGGTCGAGGTTGTCCGTCGGCTCGTCCAGCAGCAGCAGGGTCGCGCCGGACAGCTCGAGCAGCAGGATCTGGAACCGCGCCTGCTGACCGCCCGACAGTGAGTCGAAGGTCTGCTCGGACGCCCGGGCCAGCTCATAGCGGTCCAGCGCCCGGGCCGCCTCGTCCCTCGGTTTCCCGGCCCGGTGCTCGTCGCCGCGGTGCAGGACCTCCAGCAGGGTGCGGCCGGCCAGGGAGGCGTGCTCGTGGGTCTGCGCGAACCAGCCCGGCCGCACCCTCGAACCCAGCCGGGCCACACCCGTGTGGGCGACGGCCGGCGGAGAGACGTCGCCCACCGGCCGGTGCTCGGGACCGGGGTCGCTG
>NZ_VOHR01000330.1 GCF_009192725.1 Segeticoccus rhizosphaerae
CCGGTGCCCGCTGTCGCGAGGCCCGCCGTCGCGGCGAGCGTGGTCTCGCCGCAGTTCGGCCAGGTCGGATTCAAGGGCAACAAGGCCCCCGAGCCGGAGCCCGTGGAGGCCGCCGCGCCCGAGGTCGAGCGGACCACGACCGCACCGAGCCGGTCCACCGAGCGCGAGTCGGCCGCGGAGCGTGAGGCGGCGCAGCAGGCTGAGGCCGAGCGGGAGGCAGAGCAGCGTGCCGCAGCCGAGCGTGAGGCGGCCGAGCGGGCGGCCGAGCAGAAGAAGGCGGAGGAGCAGGCCGCTGCCGAGCAGGCCGCGCCGGCGCCTTCGGGTGTGCTCGCCATCGCCGCGCGCTACGTCGGCACTCCCTACGTCTACGGCGGCAGTTCTCCTTCGGGCTTCGACTGCTCCGGCTTCACCCAGTATGTCTTCGGGCAGGCGGGCATCAGCCTGAGCCGCACCACCACCGGACAGCAGGCGCAGGCGACGCCGGTCTCCGACCCCCAGCCGGGTGACCTCGTCTTCTTCGGCTACCCCGCCCACCACGTGGGCATCTACGCCGGCGGCGGGATGATGTATGACTCCGGTCGCCCCGGGGTCCCCGTCCAGAAGCGCGCGATCTTCTACAGCAGCGGCGCCGTCACCTTCGGACGCGTCTGACCGACCGCGACGCTCCTCGATGGCTCCTCACCGCACACGCGGTGGGGGGCCATCGGTGTCCCCGGGCCCGGGTTCTTGGGACACTGGGGCCATGAGCATCCCGGAGCAGGCCCCCGCACAGCACCGGCTGCAGGTGGAGGTGTGGTCGGACCTGGCGTGTCCGTGGTGCTACGTCGGCAAGCGCCGGCTGGAGCGCGCCGTGCGCGGGTTCGAGCACCCCGGGGAGGTGCTGGTGCGCCACCGCTCCTTCGAGCTGGACCCGCGTCGGCCGGACCGGCGCCCCTTCGTGCAGCACCTGGCCGACCGGTATGGCGGGCCGGTCGCCGCGCGCGAGGTGGGCACCCGCGTGAACGAGGCCGCGCGCGAGGAGGACCTGCGCTTCGACTTCGAGCGCGCCGTGCAGAGCAGCACCTTCGACGCGCACCGGCTGTGCCATCTCGGGCTGGACCAGGGAGGCCCGGCGCAGCAGGCAGCCGTCCTGGAGCGATTGTTCACCGCGCAGTTCGTGGAGGGCAGGCACCTGGACGACCCGGACGCGCTCCAGCGACTCGGTGCCGAGGCCGGGCTCGACGAGGTGCTCCTCGCCTCCGTGCTCGCGGGTGAGGAGTATGCCGAGCAGGTGCGCCAGGACGAGGCCCTCGCCGTGCAGCTCGGGATCTCGTCGGTGCCGTACGTGCTGGTCAACGGCGGCGTCCGGGGGGAGGGGCCCCAGTCGGTCGACGAGCTCGTGGCCCTGTTGCAACAGGCATGGCGCGGGCTGGGCGGCCCGCCGGCGGCTCAGCCGGACCCGGACGGATCGGTCTCGTCCTCGAACTGACCGAGGACCTCCTCGAGCAGGTCCTCGAGGGCGGCCAGACCGGCGATGGCGCCGTCCCGTGCCACCAGGGTCAGCTGTGCGTGCTGTTCGCGCATCCGGGTGACAGCGTCGATCAGGGGCAGGTCGGCCGGCAACACGAGGAGGCCCTGACGCAGCTCCGACACCGTGCAGGGCGTCCCGCCGCCGTTGCGCTGCACGGCATCACGCACGTGCACCAGCCCCTGCGGCGTGCCGTCCTCCAGGACGATGAGGCGGGAGCGACCGGTGTCGCGGCTCACCCGTTCGACGTCCAGGGACGAGGCCGAGGCGGCGATGGTGACGGCGTCCGCTATGGGCCGCATCAGCGCGCCGAGGGTCTTCTGCTCCAGCCACAGTGCCCCACTGAGGAACCGGTGCTCGTGGTCAGGGAGGGCCCCGTGCTCGTGTGACTGGGCGAACAGCAGATGCAGCTGGGCCGGGGCGTGCGCGCGGTCCACCGTGTCCCGTGGGCTGACGCCGACGGCCCGGACCAGGACGTTGGCGAGAGCGTTGAACAGGCGCAGGGCCGGCCGGACCGCACGGGTGAAGCCGCGGAAGGGCAGGGCGAGCAGGAGCGCCGAGCGCTCGGGGTGCGAGATGGCCCAGGACTTGGGCGCCATCTCGCCGATCACCATGTGCAGGAACACGACCACGACGACAGCGAGCACGATCGCGACGACGCCGCCCAGCTGCACCGGCAGGCCGAGCGCGCGGAAGGCCGGGTCGAGCAACGTGGCGAGCGCGGGTTTGGCCAGCGCACCGAGTCCGAGCGTGCAGATGGTGATGCCGAGCTGGGCGCCGGCGAGCATGAGCGACAGCTCGCGGCTCCCCTCGTAGGCCGCTCTGGCCGCTCGGCCGCCGTCGGCCGCCAGCCGCTCGAGCCGGTGCGTCCGGCTCGCCACGAGGGCGAACTCCGCGGCGACGAAGAAGGCGTTGGCGACCAGCAGCCCGAGGGAGACCAGGAGCGCGACGGCGAGGTTCATCGGTCCGCCCCCTGGTCGCTGCGCTGTCGGGCGAGAACCGTGAGCGGCACGTGGCGGTTCACGGCCAGCACCTCGAGCTCGGTCGTGGAGGCTGGTTTCCCCGCGCCCCGCGCCGCCGCGCCGTCCAGCTCGATGACGTCACCCACCTCTGCGGTGCGGCCGAGCCGGTCCAGGACGAGACCACCGAGGGTGTCGAAGTCCTCGTCGTCGGGCAACGGGAGGCCGGTCTGGGCGACCACCTCGTCGATCCGCATCCGGGCCGGCACCTGCCAGGCCCCGTCTGGACGCCGCTGGATCACCGGCTCGTCCGCGTCGTCCTCGTCGAGGATCTCCCCGACCACCTCCTCGGCCACGTCCTCGAAGGTGATCACCCCGGCAAAACCGCCGTACTCGTCGACGACCACAGCCATCTGGCGACGCTCTGCCCGCAGCCGCTCCAACACCGCGGGCAGCGGGAGGCTGGTGGGGAGCCGCACCGGTGGGGTGACGATCCGACGCACCGGTGTCGTGGACCGTTGCTCGACCGGCACCGCCAGCAGCTCCTTGACACCGACCTGCCCGATGATGTCGTCGACGTCGCGCCCGGTCACCGGGAACCGCGAGCTGCCGGTGGCCAGCAGCTCGGTCACCCGGCTGGCCGGCTCGTCGGCTCGGATGACGGTGACGTCGATGCGGGGGGTCATGACCTGTTCGGCCAGCAGGTGGCGGAAGGCGAGCGCCCGGTCCAGCAGTCTGGACAGGTCGGCGTCGAGGAGCCCGCGGGTGTGCGACTCGTGGATGATCCCCTCGAGGTCCTCCGGGGTCGCGCCCTGGGGCAGCTCCTCGATCGGCTCGATCCCGACCGCGCGCAGCAGCGCGGTCGAGGCGCGGTCGAACAGTCGGATGACGGGGCCGGCCAGCGCCAGGTAAAGGAGCGTCGAGCGGCTCAGCCAACGGGCCAGCACGGTCGCGCGGGAGATGGCGAGGTTCTTCGGGGCCAGCTCGCCGACCACCATCTGGACCAGTGTGCTGAACAGCAACGCGGCCGCCAGGGCGATCGAGAGCCGGTCGGTGCGGGACAGCCCGGTGAAGCCCAGTGCGTCGGCGAGCCCCTCACCGAGCAGGGGCTCGGACACGTAGCCGACGACCAGGGCCGTGACCGTGATGCCGAACTGCGCACCAGAGAGGGTGAACGACAGCTGTGAGGTGACCCGCAACGCTCGTCGCGCCGGTGCGTCGCCGTCCTGCGAGAGACGCTGCAACTCGCCGCGGTCGACGGCGACGTAGGCGAACTCCTGGGCCACGAAGTAGCCGGTCGCCGCGGTGAGCAGGAGGATGGTGAGCAGACCGGCGCCGATCAGCACGATCGCGCCGTTCCGGGAAGCCGGGCCGGACCCGGCTGGGTACTACAGGCGTCGTCCCCTGGGGCTTTCGTCATCACCGAATTCTAGACGCACGACGAGGGTGCTCCGGCGCGGCCGCGGTCATGCCCGCGGTCATCCCCGCGGGCGCGGCGCAGCGGGCGGCGTCGCCGGG
>NZ_VOHR01000331.1 GCF_009192725.1 Segeticoccus rhizosphaerae
CCTCAAAGGATTTCGCTGCCCTATGCTCTCACCTGGGCGTCAAACAGTCCATGGGCGCGGTCGGGACCAGTGCCGACAACAGCCTCGCGGAATCGTTCAACGCCACCGTCAAACGAGAGATACTGCAAGACGCCAACAGCTGGCCCGACGAGGTCACCTGCCGTCGCCAACTCTTCGGCTGGCTCACCCGCTACAACACCCGCCGGAGGCACTCCTGGTGCGGCTACCGTTCACCGATTGACTACGAGGCAGCACACGCCGCTACACTTCCGGCGGCAGCGTAATCCACCCCTGTGTCTACGAATTGGGGGCAAGGCCCTACGGTGGTACGGGACGCCATACTCGACGATGTGCAGTTGGCCACCGTCTACGCGCGTGCCGGCCTCTCGGTGCGATGCTTCATCGGGGGGACGTCGCTCCGGATGCGGATGTATCCGAACGGCTTCCGCCAACTGATGGAAGGTTGGACGAAGAACATCGCCTCGGGCGCCGAGCGGGCAGATCGACGGGCCGCTGCCGGTGCCGCCGCGTGGGTCTGTTGCCACTTCGCTACAGGCGTCGGCGGGCTGCTGACGATCCTCTCCCTCGTCACCGGAGGACGATGGCTCCTCACCGGTCCGTGGTTCCTGTGGGCTGTCGCATGGGTCGGCCTGGCGCTGCAGTTTCGGAACATCCTCCGACGGATCGGTTCGTACCGGTGGTGGACATGGGCGATGTTCCCCATACCGTTGCTGGCGTTCGCACTGCTGTTCACGCGGTCGGCGTACCTCACCTACGGACGGGGGGCAGTGCGTTGGCGCGGCCGCAGCATCCGCTTGCCCCGCCGGAAACAACAGTGGGAAGGCACCGATGCTTGAGTTCATCATGCCAGTGCGCGTCACCGTCGCCGTCGACATCTTGGCGTGGGGGGCCTGCCACACTGCTACCGGTTACGCCGCCCATCGCCTCACAGACCGGCACCTGGACCACGATGGGTGGCTGCTTCGGCCCCGAGGATTTGAGGATTCTGGTCGGTGGTACCGGCGCCGCTTGCGCATTAACTCCTGGAAAGGCCGAGTGCCAGAGGCGGGCAACCTCTTCCACGGTGGAATCAGCAAGTCGCAACTCCCGGCACCAACCGGCGACGGGGTGACGCTTTTCATCCGCGAAACCCGTCGTGCAGAACTTGCCCACTGGTGGGCGCTGACGTGTGGTCCCCTGTTCGCGCTCTGGAACCGACCGCTCGCGACCGTCCTGTTGATCAGTTACGGGATCATGGTGAATCTCCCCTTCATCGCCATTCAGCGATACAACAGGTTCCGCTGCCAAGCGTTCACAGATCGCCGACCAGGGGGCGCTGGGTCGGGAGTGGTTCGTCGCAGCTCAGGCTTGTCAGGTGGGATTGAGCCGGGCGCCGGGGGAGGCGACGCGAATTGCTAGGGCCGGGTGCCGCCGCGGGGTGTGTCTCGCGGCGGGTGCGTGTGTTTCTCCGGAGGGCGCGGTCATGGCTGGGGCTCCTGCTTCATGCGGGGGCGGAACGTGGAGGTGTGGGCAAGCTGGGTGAACAGTCGTCGTTCGGTGGGGCTGAGCGGAGAGGGGACGGCGATGGCCACATGGGCGTGCAGGTCCCCTGCGGGACCGTCGGGGTTGGGTAGCCCGCCGGCGGAGATGGTGAGCACGGTTCCGGAGGAGGTGCCGGTCGGTATCTGGAGCTGGAGCTGCCCTGCGGGCGCCTGGAGGGTGACGGTTCCGCCGAGGGCGGCTTCCCAGGGAGCCAGCGGCAGGTCCACGTGCACGTTGCGGCCCTCGACGCGGTAGCGCGTGTCCTCGGTGAGCCGCACCTGCAGCACCACCGGCTGCCCGTCGTGCCCGCCGGGGAGGTGGTTGACCGGCACGTGCAGCCGCTGGCCGGTGAGGACGCCGGGTGGGATGGTGACCGGCATGGTGACAGTGCCGTGTGGCCCGGTCACCGTCAGGGTGCGGCGGGTGCCGCGGTAGGCCTCCTCCAGGCTGATCTCCACTTCGGCGTCGATGCCGGAGTCGGTGTGTTGACCGGTCGGTTCGGGGTTGAGTGTGGAGGCGTGGGCAAAGCTGGGGCCACCCAGCCAGAACGCGGCGGGGTCGGGGCGGGTGCTGCGTCCTGTCCACGGGGGGCGCCAGGTGCCGCCGGTGGCCCGGGTCGGCCGGGAGGGAGGTGTCGGTTTGGTGGGGCGGGTGGCGTCGTAGCGGGCGCGGCTGGCCGGGTCGGACAGGACCCGGTAGGCGACGGTGATCTGGGCGAAGTGTTCGGCGGCGCCGGGGGAGGCGGCCACGTCGGGGTGCCAGCGTCGGGCCAGACGCCGGTAGGCCCGCGCGATCTGCGCGGTGGTGGCGGCCGGGTCCACCTCCAGCAGCCGGTACAGGTCCAATCGCGGATCCACTGTGGTCATCGGCGTGCTGTGTCGGCTGCGCACACCGAGCCCGGCAGCGTGCCGGTGGACAGCGGTGGGTCGTGCCCCACCGTTTCGAGGGGCACGACCCCGCCGGGTGGGGCGTGGAACCGCTGGTAGGGCGCGCCGGGTAACACGAGTTCGCCGTGAGTGCGTGTCGCCACCTGACGTGGTTGGGCGACGAAGAAGAGCCGTTGCGCGCGGAACCAGCGGCCGCCCGGGTACTCGGTGAGCGGCGCTGACCTGATCACCTCCTCATCTGCTTGTAGGGGGCGGTGCAGTGGTGCCACCGGTGCAGCCCACCGGTCCACCGGGTTGCCTGTCGGTCGCGGGCGGTGAGCGTTGTCGGGACCAGCCATCGATGCCGGGGCGGGCCGGGCAGCCGGGCGGACGCACGGAATGCGTGGGCGCGTGCCCCGGCTCGCCCGGCGGCTGCTGGCCGATGCCCTGACCGGCCGCCCGCTGCGGTGGGCTGGGCCATTCAGCGGCGATGATCGCCTCGAACTGCGCGTTCAGCAGCTCCTCATCGGCGGCCACCAGGGCCCAGAACTGCTCAGCGACGGCTTGCTCGGCGGCGTCCTCGACGCGGACACCGGCGCCTTCGGTCGTGGCCATCATGGGAGACCACCTCTTGTTGCTCGTGGCCGGTCAGGTGTTGATCGCCTGGGCGCCCCCCTGCCCGCTGCTGATCTGGATCTTGCGGGGCTTGGCCTGCTCGGCCACCGGGATCCTCAGGGTGAGCACGCCAGCGTCGTAGCCGGCCTCGATGTGCTCGGTGTCCAGGTTGTCGCCGAGTACCAGCTGGCGGCTGAAGGTGCCGCGGGCTCGTTCGGCGGCGATCATCTCCCCGGCGTCCTCCCGGGCGGGGCGCTCCGCCTTGACGGTGACCACGTTGCGCTCGACGTCCAAATCGATCGCGCCCGGATCCACCCCGGGCAGATCGAACTCGACCACGAACCTGTCTCCTTCACGCCAGGCGTCCATCGGCATCGCCGCCGGGTGGGCCAGCGAGCCGTTGCCGTTGAACATCTGTCGAGTGAGCCGGTCCAGCTCGCGGAACGGGTCGGTGCGCATCAACATCTGTGCCATTGGTGAACACTCCTTCCAAGAGCCTCTCAAGCCACCTGGTTTCCTGTCGTGGCTCACATAGATTTCTTATAGCACGTGTGGGATACTCAGGCAAGAGCCCAAGGAAGAAGAGCCGACGAAGGAAACAGGTGGCTGACATGGTCCTCACAGAAGTGTCGGTGGAGCGGCTGGCCTTCACCTGCGGCTGTGGCCGCAGCTGGTCGGACGACTTCGACGTGCAGCACGTGACCGACGGGCACGGCCATGCCCGGGACTACTACTTCCACGACGGGGTGCCCTGTCCCGACCCGACCGCACCCGGAGCGGTGCTGTGCCCGGACTGTGGGCGGGCGCACGTGGCGGTGGAACTGACCGCCCGCCGGGCCAGTCCCGCAGTCACATTCACCGACCCCGGGGACTTGGGCACCCGGCCGGGGCCGGACAAGGCCGCCGAGCGCGCCGCAACCACGGCCACGACACCACGCACAGTACGGATGATGCCGCCA
>NZ_VOHR01000332.1 GCF_009192725.1 Segeticoccus rhizosphaerae
CCCCCACGATGGCCAGCAGGGCGGCGAGCATCCTGGCCCGGGTGACGTCGGTGCGGCCGGCCGGGCCGAGCCCGAGCCGGTCCACGCCCAGCCCGCTGAGGGTCTGGCCCCCGACCACCGCGACGGTGAACAGGGCCACGCCGACGAGCGGCACGGCGTACGTCTGCACCGCCACCAGACAGGCGCCGGACAGTCCGCCGATGCACTCCCACCAGCACAGCTCACCCGACCGGACCGCCGCAGGGACGCGGGCCATCCCCCGGCGCAGGGCCGGGACGAGCAGCAGGGCGGTGAGCAGGGCCAGCCCCGAGCCGAAGCTCCACAGCGCTGCCTCCATCGACTGCCCGAGCCGGTGGCTGAGCTCACCGTTGATCCGCGACTGCACCGCGATCAGCGCGCCGCCCGCCGCGGCTCCCGCCAGCGCCAGGCCGAAGAGCCGGTCCCCCGCCCCGCCTGTGCTCACCTCAGACCGCTTTGCTCGATCCGGGCCGCGTCTGACGCCCGCAAGAGCGGTCCGAGTCGAGCAAAGCGGTCCGAATCGAGCACGGGCACGGTCAGTGGAAGAAGTGTCGGGTGCCGGTGAAGTACATCGTCACGCCGGCCGCCTGCGCCGCCTCGATGACCTCCGGGTCGCGCTTCGAGCCGCCCGGTGCCACGACCGCACGCACCCCGGCGTCCAGCAGCACCTGCAGCCCGTCGGCGAACGGGAAGAACGCGTCGGAGGCCGCGACCGAGCCGCGCGCCCTCTCCTCCCCGGCGCGCCGGACGGCCAGGTGGCAGGAGTCCACCCGGTTGACCTGGCCCATGCCCACGCCGACCGACGCCCCGTCGTGAGCCAGCAGGATCGCGTTGGACTTGACCGCCCGGATCGCGCGCCAGGCGAACTGCAGGTCCGCGAGCGTGGCCCCGTCGGCCGCCTCACCCGACACGAGCGTCCAACGCGACGGGTCGTCGCCGGTCGGCTGCCCGTCTGCGCCCGTGCCCTCGGCGTCGATCTGGTCGACGGCCTGCATCAGCATGCCGCCGCTGATCGGGCGCGTCTCGACGTCGTCCGCGGTGCGCGCCCGGCCGGCGGGCAGCTGGAGGATGCGAACGTTCTTCTTGCGGGTCAGCACCTCCAGCGAGCCCTCCTCGTAGGAAGGCGCCACCACGACCTCGGTGAAGATCTCCGCGACCTGCTGCGCCAGCTCGACGCTCACCGGACGGTTGGTGGCGACGATGCCGCCGTAGGCCGACTGCGGGTCGCAGGCGTGCGCCTTGCGGTGGGCCTCGGCGATGTCCGCGCCGACCGCGATGCCGCAGGGGTTGGCGTGCTTGATGACCGCGACCGTCGGCTGGTCGCCCTGGTCGTGCGCCGCCCGCACCGCGGCGTCCGCGTCGACGTAGTTGTTGTAGGACATCTCCTTGCCGTGCAGCTGCTCCGCCGACGCGATGCCGCTGCCCCAGCTGCGGTAGAGCGCCGCGCGCTGGTGCGGGTTCTCCCCGTAGCGCAGCACCGTGGACCTGTCCCAGGTCGCCCCCACCCAGGCCGGGAAGCCGGTGCCACCCGAGGTGTCGGTGAGGACGTTGCCCATCCAGGAGGCGACGGCCACGTCATACGTCGCGGTGTGCACGAAGGCCTCCGCCGCGAGCTGCTGCCGCTGCTCCAGGGTGAAGCCACCGCCGCGGGCCGCCTCCAGGACGAGCGCGTATGCCGTGGGGCTGGTCACGATCGCGACGCTGGCGTGGTTCTTGGCGGCCGCCCGCACCATCGACGGCCCGCCGATGTCGATCTGCTCGATGCACTCCTCGGGCGACGCCCCCGACATCACCGTGTCGACGAAGGGGTAGAGGTTCGAGACGACGAGGTCGAAGGGCTCGACGCCGAGTTCGCCCAGCTGCGAGACGTGTTCGGGGTTTCGCGTGTCGGCGAGGAGGCCCGCGTGGATCTTCGGGTGCAGCGTCTTGACCCGGCCGTCCAGGCACTCCGGGAAACCGGTCACCTCCTCCACTCGCGAGACCGGGACCCCGGCGTCCGCGATGCGGGCCGCGGTCGAACCGGTCGAGACCAGCGCCACCCCGGCCTCGTGCAGGCCGCGGGCCAGCTCCTCCAGGCCGGTCTTGTCGTAGACGGAGATGAGGGCACGCTTCAAGGGACGCTGGGTGCTCACGCGAGGGTGACCTTCCGTTGGGTGATGGTGAATCCGTGACGGCACATGCGGCCCACGCAGTCGACGAGCAGGCTGCGCTCCGCCGTCTTGATCCGCTCGTGCAGCGACTCCTCGGTGTCGCCGTCCACGACCGGCACGGGCACCTGGGCGACGATCGGGCCGGTGTCGATGCCGGCGTCGACGACGAACAACGTGCATCCGGTGACCTTCACGCCGTACGCGAGGGCGTCCCGGGCACCGTGCATGCCGGGGAAGGACGGGCAGAGGGCGGGGTGGGTGTTGACGTAGCGCCCGCCGAAGCGATCGAGGAAGGCCTCACCGGCGAGCTTCATGAAGCCGGCCGAGACGACCAGCGCCGGGTCGTAGGACGAGACGCGGTCGGCGAGCGCCTGGTCCCACTCCTCGCGGGTCGGGAAGTCCGTGACCCGCAGCACGAAGGTGGGGATGCCGGCCCGCTCGGCCCGGGCCAGTCCCTCGATGCCGTCGCGATCGGCTCCCACGGCGGCGATCCGCACTCCGTAGGCGGGATCGGCGCTGGCGTCGATCAGCGCCTGGAGGTTGGTGCCGGTTCCGGAGACGAGCACGACGATCGGGTGGGGCGTGCCCGAGGTTCCGGCCCGGGCCGACCCGGTGTCAGAGGCACTCGTCACGATGAGAGACGATATCCGAAGGTCCGGTGCGCTCCGGACCCGAGTCGAACGCCGAGCACGGGGGTGAGGAATGTCCACCGGCGAGAGCCGCAAGGCGCCTCGCGGACTCGTGCACTCCCGTCGCGCCGCCGTGCTCATGCTGCTCGGCTTCCTCGCCACCGAGATGCCGATGCCCTACCAGGCGGTGGCGCTGGTCGCCCTCGTGCCGGCCGCGTTCGAGTCGGTGCGGGCCATCCGGCTGCTGAACCACGACGGCGCACCGCGGGCGACCACCCTCTGGTCGGGAGTGGGCCTGGTGCTGGTGGTGGGGTTGTCGGCCGTGGTGGCCCTGTCGGCGGGCGCCTACGCGTTCAACCGCGACTTCCGCGAGTGCATGCAGGGCGCCAACACCCACGCCGCCGTCGCGGACTGCCGGCAGCAGGGCGGCACCGGGCCGCTCAGCGACTTCCTGCTCAGCGGCTGACCAGTGCTCGCCGGGCCCACTCGGGGGCAAGGACGCGTAGGTCGTCCAGCTCCAGAGCGAGTGCGAGCGCCACGGCCGCGGCGCTCGAGGACACGGCCCGCTCGTCCAGGCCCGCGACGGGTTCGAACGGGATGACCTCCACCCGTGAGCCATGGCCATGACCGCCGTTCACCATGCGCCAGGTCCCGACGACCCGGCCGTCGTGCAGCAAGCCCGGTGAGAACATCCCGTTCTCCCGGCGCCAGATCCGGGGCAGGTGCCGCGGGTCGAGGAACCGCCCACGGCCAGGTCCTTCGTAGCCCAGCAGCAACCCGTCGTACTCCGGCAGCAGCACCGTCCCCGGGTCGGAGCCGCCACGCGGGGGTTCGGCGAGGTCGAGGTAGGTCGCGGCCCCGGGCCCGGTGAGTCGCACCACCGCGTCCCCCAGCCGGTCCAACGCCCGGTCCACGTCACGCAGCCGGACGCCCATCCACCACGCGACGTCCCGCCTGGTCGCCGGCCCGTAGGCGCCCAGGTGCAGCCTGACGAGTTCGTCGTGCGCGTGGTCGAGGTCCCGGCCGCCGTCCCCGCCGTCGAGGAGGGTGCTCCCCCGGCCCGGCTCGCCCGGTCGCAGGTGCCGGTGCCAGGTGTCGGTGCGGGTCTCCCAGCGCTGGTCCGGAGGTCGCCGCACCAGCGCCGAGTGCCCCCAGACCAGGTTGGCCGCCGCCGTCGTCA
>NZ_VOHR01000333.1 GCF_009192725.1 Segeticoccus rhizosphaerae
CGCGGCCTCGAGCCGTCCCCAGTCGGTGGGCACGGCGGGGCGCGCACCGCTGACGCCGGCCCGGTAGACGGCCTCCTGGCGCAGCCGGCCGATCCCTGTCGTGGGTGTCATGCCCCGAACCTAGCCCGCCCGCGCAGCCGGCGTGAGCACACGGCATACGGGCCCTCCGGCACGCGGTGCGGATGCGTGCCGAGGGGCCCGAACGTGGGACACTGAGCGCACCGACCCCGAGACCGACGAGGTAGCCCACCAGTGTCACCCATGGCCCGCACCGCGCTGCAGCCCGCCGCGACGCCACCGGATCTGATCCGGAACTTCTGCATCATCGCCCACATCGACCACGGCAAGTCGACACTGGCCGACCGGATGCTGCAGATCACCGGGGTCGTGGAGCAGCGGGCCATGCGGGCGCAGTACCTCGACCGGATGGACATCGAACGCGAACGCGGCATCACCATCAAGTCCCAGGCAGTCCGTATGCCGTGGGCGGTCGAGGGCTCGACGGGGACCCCCACGACCTACGCGTTGAACATGATCGACACCCCCGGGCACGTCGACTTCACCTACGAGGTGTCGCGCTCGCTCGCCGCGTGCGAGGGGGCGATCCTGCTCGTCGACGCGGCCCAGGGCATCGAGGCGCAGACGCTGGCCAACCTCTACCTCGCGATGGAGAACGACCTCACCATCATCCCGGTGCTCAACAAGATCGACCTGCCGGCCGCGCAACCGGAGAAGTATGCCGAGGAGCTGGCCGGGCTGATCGGCTGCGAGCCCGAGGAGGTGCTGCTGGTCTCCGGCAAGACCGGCGTGGGCGTCGAGCCGCTGCTGGACCAGATCGTCACTCAGGTGCCGCCGCCCCGCGGGGACGCGGACGCGCCCGCGCGGGCAATGATCTTCGACTCGGTCTACGACACCTACCGTGGCGTCGTCACCTATGTGCGGGTTGTCGACGGGTCGCTCAACCCGCGCGAGAAGATCGTCATGATGTCCACCCGGGCGACCCACGAGCTGCTCGAGATCGGTGTCAGCTCACCCGAACCCACGCCGTCGCAGGGGCTGGGGGTCGGTGAGGTCGGCTACCTCATCACCGGGGTCAAGGACGTGCGCCAGTCCCGGGTGGGCGACACCGTCACGGGCGCCTCGAAGCCGGCGAAGGAGTCACTCGGTGGTTACCGCGACCCCAAGCCGATGGTGTTCTCCGGGCTGTTCCCGATCGACGGCTCCGACTACCCGATCCTGCGCGACGCCCTCGACAAGCTCAAGCTCAACGACGCGGCCCTGGTCTATGAGCCCGAGACGTCGACGGCACTCGGGTTCGGGTTCCGCATCGGCTTCCTCGGGCTGCTGCACCTCGAGATCGTCCGCGAGCGGCTCGAGCGCGAGTTCGACCTCGACCTGATCTCGACGCTGCCGAGCGTGGTCTACGAGGTCACCCTCGATGACGGGCGGACCGTGGTCGTCACCAACCCGAGCGAGTTCCCGGACGCGAAGATCGCTTCGATCAGCGAACCGGTGGTCCGCGCGACGTTGCTCGCACCGAGCGAGTTCATCGGCGCGATCATGGAGCTGTGCCAGCAGCGCCGCGGCACCCTCCGCGGCATGGACTACCTGTCCGAGGACCGCGTCGAGATGCGCTACACCCTGCCGCTGGCCGAGATCGTCTTCGACTTCTTCGACCAGCTGAAGTCGCGCACTCGCGGATACGCCTCTCTCGACTACGAACCCGACGGTGACCAGACCGCGGACCTGGTGAAGGTCGACATCCTGCTCCAGGGGGAGCAGGTCGACGCGTTCAGCACGATCGTGCACCGCGACAAGGCCTACGGCTACGGCGTGATGATGGCAGGCAAGCTGCGCGAGCTCATCCCGCGGCAGCAGTTCGAGGTGCCGATCCAGGCCGCCATCGGAGCCCGGATCATCGCGCGGGAGAACATCCGGGCCATCCGCAAGGACGTGCTGGCCAAGTGCTACGGGGGGGACATCAGCCGCAAGCGCAAGCTGCTCGAGAAGCAGAAGGAGGGCAAGAAGCGGATGAAGATGGTCGGGCGGGTCGAGGTGCCGCAGGAGGCCTTCATCGCCGCTCTGTCCAACGACCCCACGTCCGACAAGTCCAAGAAGTAGCTCGCGTGCCGCAGCCGCGTTCGGCCGAGGGAGTGCAGCGCCGGGTCGTCTCCTTCGCCCGCACCGACGGGCGCGCCCTGCGCCGCCGCGACCATGCCTCCGAGCAGGCCGGCCGCGCCTTCATGCTGGAGCCGCCACGGGGGGAGACCAGCACGTCGATCGCGCCGGGCTCTCGGTTGGACCCGGTCGCCGCCTTCGGTCGCATCGCACCTCTGGTCGTGGAGATCGGCTCGGGCGTGGGGGAGTCGCTCATCCACGCGGCGCAGAGCCACCCGGAGATGGACTTCCTCGGCGTCGAGGTCTACCGACCCGGCAACGCCCGGACGCTCGCTGCCCTCCTGCGCGAGGGGCTGACCAACGTGCGGATGGTGCGTGGTGACGGCGTCGACGTCCTCGAGCACTGGGTCGAGCCCGGCACCCTCTCGCAGGTGTGGACGTTCTTCCCCGACCCGTGGCCGAAGTCCAAGCACCACAAGCGTCGTCTGGTCGACGACTCCTTCGCCCTGGTCGTCGGGCGGTCTCTGCGCCCGGGCGGCGCCTGGCGGCTCGCCACCGACTGGGCGCCCTATGCGCTGCGGATGCGTGACGTCATACGAGCCTGTCCGGTCCTGGACAATCCGCATGGCGGCCGGTGCGACCGTGACGACCCGGAGGCGGGCTTCGCCCCGCGCTTCGAGGGGCGGCCGGTGACCAAGTTCGAACGCAAGGGCACCGACGCCGGACGGACGGTGCGCGACCTCACCGCCCACCGCCGTAGCGAATGAACGTGGGGAGGACGACAGGATCCTGTCGCCTCGCCCCCGGTCCGAACGGCGCACGGGCGGCTCAGAGCTGGCCGGTGAGGGCCTGCAGCCCGAGGCTGCTCGTGGCGACCGCGACCCACAGGATCGCGCCCAGGGCGAGCGGACGCCAGCCCGCCTGCCGCATGGCGCCGAGGGGCGTGGAGAGGCCCACGCCGCTGAGCGCCACCGTGGTGCAGAAGGTCGCCGTCCAGGAGATGGACGGGTGCCACCCCGCCGGGACGACCCCGAGGCTGTTCACCGCGGCGGCCACCATGAACAGGACCAGGAAGGGCGGCACCAGCCGCCGCCACGGCAGGCCGGTCGAGGTCTGGCCGGAGGGCGCGGCCCGGGCCCGGCGGTGGTTGCCGATCGCCAGACCGATGGAGATCGGGATGATCATCAGGGTGCGGGTGAGCTTCACGATGACGGCGTATGACGTGGCCGCGGCACCATAGACCGTGGCCGCCGCGACCACTGACGAGGTGTCGTTGACGGCCGTGCCGGCCCAGAGACCGAAGGCGCTCTGCGACAGACCCATCAGGTGGCCGAGCACCGGGAAGAGGACGGCCGCGAGGATGTTGAAGATGAAGATCGTGGTGATGGAGAACGCGATCGCGACCTCCGAGGCCCCGATCACGGCGCTGACCGTCGCGATGGCCGACGCACCGCAGATGCCGGTCCCCACGCCGATCAGGGTGCGGGTCTCCCGGCCGATGCCGAGCCACCGGCCGACCAGGGCGGTGCCGACCAGCGCCACCGTCAGCGTGCCGACCATGACCGGGAGCGCGCTGGCTCCCGTGTGGGCCACCTGACGCAGCGACAGCCCGGCGCCGAGCAGCACCACGGCCGCCTGGAGCACCACCTTGGCGGAGAACGAGACGCCGGGGGCGAGGGCAGGGCGGTCGCCCATCAGTCGCCGGACACCGACGCCCAGCAGGATGCCGGACACGGGTCCGCCGACGAGCGGAGCCAGCCGGCCGAGGCCGGTGGCCACCAGCCCGATCGCCAACGCGACTGCCAGCCCGGCCCAGATCGCGGGGGTGTGGTCGCGGCC
>NZ_VOHR01000334.1 GCF_009192725.1 Segeticoccus rhizosphaerae
GGCCCGGATGCTGGCCCGCAGTGCTGTCGCCCTGTCGTGTGCGGCGCGCGCGTGGCGCGCCAGCTCGGCCGCCGCGCCCTTGATGGCCAGTCCCGACAGCGCTTTGACGTATGCCGCGTGGGCGCGGACGCGCTCGCCGGGCAACAGGTCGTCATACACCGCTTCCCGGAGCAGGGCGTGCCGGAGCGCATAGGCGTCGTCACCGACGCGGACCAGGATGTTGCGTTCGAGGGCCTCGCGCAGGGCGTGGTCGAGCGTCGTCGGTTCGAGGCCGGAGACGCTGGCCAGGACGGTGTGGCTCACCCGGCGTCCCGCGGCGGCCGCGAGCCGCACGACGCTGCGGGCGTCGTCGTCCAGCTGGTCGAGACGCACGAGGAGCAGTCCGGCGAGATCGGGTGGCACGGCACCCTCGCCGGCCGCGCTGGCGGCGACCAGCTCCTCGGTGAACAGCGCGTTGCCCTCCGCCCGTCGGACGACCTCCTGGACCTCGGCCTCGGGCACGTGGCCGGGACGCAACGTCCGCACGAGGGTCCCCACGTCACGGTCCGCGAGCGGGCCGAGCTCGAGGCGCTGGACGCTGGGCAGGCGACTCCACTGGGTGATGGCTCCGCGCAAAGGGTGCCGGCGGTGCAGGTCCTCGGCGCGGTAGGACAGCACCATGGCGAGCGGGCTCGGGACCGCCCGGGTGAGCAGGAAGGTCAGCAGGTCACGGGTGGACTGGTCGGCCCAGTGGGCGTCCTCGAGGACGAGCAGCAGGGGTTGCTCCGACGCCAACTCGGTCAGCGTCGCGAGCACGGCCTCGAACAGGTCCGTCCGGTGGGACACCGAAGCGGCATCGGCGGAGCCGTCCAGTCCTTCGCGTCCCTCCGGCCGGTCCGGCTCCGCCGGCTGGGCACCGCGCCCGGGCAGGAGCCGACCCAGCGGCGGATGCTCCTTGAGCGCCGTCCCGATCAGGCCCGAGACCTCGGCGTCGAGAGCCGCGAAGGCCTCGATGAAGGGCAGGTAGGGCAGGGCGGTGCCACCGAGGTCGAGGCAGTGGCCGGCTGCGACACGCCACCCGGCATCGCGGGCCCGGTCGCTCGTGACCGAGAGCAGCCGGGTCTTGCCGATGCCGGCGTCGCCGGACAGCAGCACGCCGCGGAAGGTGGCCCCGGGTCGGGCCAGCCCGAGCTGCTCCGACAGGGTCTCGACCGCGCTGTGCCGTCCTACGAAGGGAGACAGGGCCGCAGGCTGAGAGGTCACCGCTCCATCATGACCGATGACACCGACACCGTGCGGTCTCCCGGGCCGTGGCCTGGGGCATGATGTGGCCCGTGCGTGCAGTCGTGTTCGAGCGGTTCGGCGGCTCCCTGGAGGTCCGCGAGGTCGCCGCGCCCAGGCCCTCCCCTTCCGGCGTGGTGGTCCGCGTAGGTGCGACCGGACTGTGCCGCAGCGACTGGCACGGCTGGATGGGGCACGACCCCGACATCGAGCTTCCCCACGTCCCCGGTCACGAGCTCGCCGGGACCATCGCGGCCGTGGGTCCGGAGGTCCGCCGCTGGCGTCCGGGTGAGCGCGTCACCGTGCCCTTCGTGTGTGCCTGCGGAGGTTGCGCCGCGTGCGCGGCCGGGCAGCAACAGGTGTGCGAGCGGCAGACCCAGCCGGGTTTCAGCCACTGGGGCTCGTTCGCGGAGCTGGTCGCGATCGACGCCGCTGATGTCAACCTCGTCTCGCTCCCGGACAACCTCGACTTCGGCGCGGCGGCCGCGCTGGGGTGCCGCTACGCCACGGCCTTCCGTGCCGTGGTGCACCGGGCGCGGGTCCAGGCCGGCGAGTGGGTCGTGGTCCACGGGTGCGGAGGTGTGGGTCTGTCCGCCGTGCAGATCGCCACGGCGGCGGGGGCCCACGTCGTCGCCGTCGACATCAGCACCGAAGCTCTGGCCCTGGCCCGCGACCTGGGCGCACGCGTCGCGGTCGACGGGTCCGGGCGCAGCGCGGAGAAGGTCGCGCAGGCGGTGGTCGACGCGACCCAGGGTGGTGGTCACGTCTCCCTGGACGCGTTGGGGAGCCCGGACACCTGCTCGGCCTCGGTACTGAGCCTGCGTCGTCGTGGTCGGCACGTGCAGGTGGGGCTGCTCCCGGCGAGCGAGGGCCACCCGCCGCTCCCCATGGAACGGGTGATCGCCTTGGAGCTGGACCTGCTCGGCAGTCACGGCATGCCCGCTCACGCCTACCCGGAACTGCTCTCCCTCGTCGCAGCAGGCACCCTGCAGCCCGACCGCCTCGTGACCCACGAGCTGACCCTCGACCAGGCGGGACAGGCGTTGGCCACGATGGCACCGGGCGCCGGTATGGCGATCATCCGTCCCTGACCGCGATCGCCACCACCGCTCCTGCCACCCTGCCGAAGTGCCGCCCGCCACCTGGCCGGCGAGGTCCGTGACTCACCGCCAGTGGTGGATCCGCACGCACGTCCCCCAGGTGCCCGACCGCACCTGCACCAGGTCGCACAGCTGGTTGGTCAACCACAGACCACGACCACCGGCGCCCTGTGGCGACGGGGGCACCCGGCCCACCATCGGGTCGGTGATGTGGCCCAGGTCGCGCACCTCGACCACCACGGCATCGGGGCTCGACCACCACCGCAGCACTCCCCCACCACCTCCGTGGATGACACTGTTGGAGGCGATCTCGTGCACCGCGAGGACCAGGTCGGCGGCGGCGCGCGGTGCGACGTCGCACGACCCTGCCAACCGCGACACCACGCCCCGCAGCATGCCGAGGTCGTGCCGGTCGAACATGATCCGGGGGGCCAGTGTCTCGGGCTCGGGAAGCGGCATGCCGAAGAGCTCCCCGACGTGGTGGGAGCCGCCGTAGCTGGCGCTGTCCACCCATTCCGACCCGTGCCCGCTCGGGTGGCTGCGCCAGCTCTCCCCGAGCACGCCGGGGTCGAGCGCCTCGGCGTCGTAGGGGCACAGGAGCCACAGGGGCACCTCGGGCTCGATGGCCTGGTTGAGGAGGGCTTCGTGAAGCTGGCACTCCTGCAGCTCCTCCGGCCGCCGCCCCGCCCAGATCGGTTCACCGATCCCTCGCATCGGGCCCGGCTCTGGCCCCTGCTCCTCGATGAAGTCTCGCCAGGCCGCGATGATGCGGGCCGGGTTGCGGCCCAGGACAGCCATGTCGACGAAGCGGACGCTGGTCCCCCGGCCATCCAGCGCGTCCTGGAGCAGGGCGAGTCGCGGTTCCACGACGGCGACCATCACGGGCTGCCCGCCAGCCACACCTTCGAGCACGAACGGCACTGCAGCGTCGAGGAACTCGTCGCTCCCATGCCAGAGCAGGGCCTCATGGCGGTATCCGCTGTGCGGCTTGGTCTCACCAGGACAGAACACGCTCACGCCAGGACCCTTCGATGACCGCGCCAGAGTACTCCTCCTGCGACGGCCCCCGTGGCGCTTTCACCGAGGTCGTGTTCGCGCCGATACGCTGACGGCCGCACGGCGAAACACGAAGGCGGTGGTCATGGCCGGGCCTGAACCGATCGAACCGGCGCCTGCCGTGCTCCGACGACGGATCCTGTTGCGACTCGGGTCTGCTCTGCTCGCCGGCGGTCGCAGCGTCCACGAGGTCGAGGACGACCTGCGGGCCGTCGCCGCCGCCCTGGGATCGCCGCAGGCCCAGGTCGCCGCCACCCCCACCGGCTTGTTCGTCGCGTTGGGCCCGGACCAGTCGGCGGGCTTCCAGCAGGTCGGTGGCGCGCTCCGGCTCGATCAGCTGGCCATGGTGTCGGACTTCCCGGCGGCGCTGGTCGGTGGCACTCTCCAGCCCCAGCAGGCCCTGGACGGGCTGGAGGAGGCCTTGGCCGCCCCGGCGCGCTTCCCCGGCTGGCTGCGTGCCCTGGGCCTGCTGCCCGTGGGCGCCGGCATCGCCCTCATCCTGCAGCCCGCGCTCCCCAACGTCCTGGCCGC
>NZ_VOHR01000335.1 GCF_009192725.1 Segeticoccus rhizosphaerae
ACCCGGTCGCCGTCGCGCAGGTCGTCGTGGCCGGCGCCGATGGCGCGCACCGGCGCCCGCGTCAGCTCGGCGAACCGGTCGGCCGACTCGGCGTGGTCCCAGTGCCAGTGGGTGAGCAGCGTCTGCACGACCCGGCCACCGCGCCCCGCCACGACCTCCAGCGTCCGTGCGAGGTGGGCCTCGTCGAGGGGGCCCGGGTCGATGATCACGTAGTTGTCGGAGCCGGGCTCGGCGAGCAGCCAGGTGTTGGTGCCGTCGAGCGTCATCGGGCCCGGGTTGGGACACAGCACACACGTGGCCCGGGTGGTGACGTCACCGCCGTGCCACGCGGCCGTCATACCGGCAACTCGCTGCGCATCATCACCACGCCGTCGACCTCGACCGGCCGGGGCATGACCGGCGCGACGGTGACTGGTGCGGCAAGGAACTCGGCCGTGGTCGGGGCAGCGGCCACCTGTTCGCAGCAGACCACGGTGGGCGGCAGGAGCAGCGCCTCCCCCTCGGCGTAGTGCCGCAGCAGCGTCATCGCCTCGGTCCAGTCGGCGTGGTCCGCCTCGGTGGTGAGGTCGTCGGGGAGCTGCCCCTCCGGCACGCGCGCGGCAAAGAAGCGCGTGTCGTAGCGGCGCGGCTCGAACTCGGGGGTGATCCAGTGCCCGCGGGCGACCAGGAGGTCGGAGCGGAGCACCAGGCCCCGGGCAATCAGCATCTGGGCGAACGACAGCTGGTGCGACAGCAACGCCTCCCGGTCGCGGGTCCAGCTCGGGGCGGAGCGCAGGTCGGCCACCACGGAGTCCTCGCCGGGCCCGGCGAGCAGCACACCGCACTCCTCGAAGACCTCGCGGACGGCAGCGATCACGAGCTCGCGGGCGGTCGCCTCGTCGGGGGCGCCGAGGGCACTCGCCCACTCGGCGGGGCTCGGTCCGGCCCAGGGCAGCTCGGGATCCGCGTCCCTGGGGTCGACGCTGCCGCCGGGAAACACCCACATCCGGGGCGCGAACTTCATCGACGCCACCCGGCGCAGCATGAAGACCTCGACTCCGTCGGCCGAGTCACGGACCAGCATCACCGTCGCGGCAGCTCGTGGCGCGGCCACGTCGGTCCAGGGCTCGGCCATCCAGGCCCTGGCTCGCTCGCTGAGTATGGCCGGCATCGGGAAGTCGCGCACCGAGCCGGCGCCGGCCTCGGCGATGGCTCAGTCCTCGACGGCGACGACGATCTCGACCTCGACGGGCGAGTCCAGCGGCAGGACAGCCACACCGACGGCCGAGCGTGCGTGGGCGCCGGCGTCGCCGAAGGCCTTGCCCAGCAGCTCGCTCGCGCCGTTGATCACTCCGGGCTGGCCGGTGAAGGTCGGGTCGCTGGCGACGAAGCCGACGACCTTGACCACTCGGGTCACCTTGTCGAGGTCTCCGACGACGCTCTTGACCGCGGCAATGGCATTGAGCGCGCAGGTCTGCGCGAGCTTCTTGGCGTCGTCGGCCGGCACCAGGCCGTGACCGTCGCCGACCTTGCCCGCCTGCACCAGCTCGCCCGACACCATGGGCAGCTGCCCCGAGGTGTGCACCAGGTTGCCCTCGCGCAGCGCCGGCACGTAGGCGGCCACCGGCGCGGTCACCTCGGGCACGGTGAGGCCCAGCTCGGACAGACGCGTCTCGACACCAGAGGTCATGGTCAGGCCTTCTCTCTCTTGAGGTATGCCACCAGGTTGGTGCTGTCGGGGCCGGTCAGGACCTGCACGAGCTCCCAACCGTCCTCGCCCCACTGGTCGAGGATCTGCTTGGTCGCGTGCACGATCAGCGGCACGGTCGCGTACTCCCACTTGGTCATGGCTCGCACTCTATCGCCGGGCTGTGGCGTCGCTCGGGGTGGTGGGTTCGGCGGCGGGGAAATGCCGGGACGTCCTGCGAACCGGCGGCCCCCACGACCACACCGCAGGACCTCACGCCAAGCCCGACCGGGACGTCCTGCGAACCGGCGGCCCCCGCCACCACACCGCAGGACGCTGCGTGAGGCGGGAGCCGGGCCGTCAGCGCACGGGGTCGAAGGGGCGCAGCGCCTCCGGCACGACGCCGGTGACCATCTGCTCGGCGAGCAGCTCGCCGGTGATCGGGCCGAGCGTGACGCCCCACATGCCGTGGCCGCCGGCCACCCACACGCCGGGCGCCTTCGTGGCACCGACGAGAGGCAGCCCGTCCACCGTGACCGGGCGCGACCCGACCCAGACGTCCTTGCGGTCGTCCCAGTCGACGCCGGACAGCAGCGGCCGACCGGACTTGACGATCGCCTCGACCCGCTCGATGTGCATCGGCTCGTCCGGGCCGCGGAACTCCATCGTGCCGCCGATCCGCAGCCGGTCACCGATCGGCGTGCAGGCCACCCGCTCGAAGGGGAAGTAGACCGGGCAGGGCACCGGCGGGTTGTCGACCGGGACGCTGAACGAGTAGCCGCGGCCGGCACGCAACCTGGTGCGGACGCCATACGCCCTGGCCAGCTCGGGCAGCCACGCGCCCGTGGCGACGACCACGGCGTCGGCCCTGACCGGCGGGCCGGAGTGCATCTCGATCGTGATGCCGCCGGGGCCGTGGCGCAGGGTGCGGGCGTTGACGCCCACCTGCACGTCGCCGTCGCGGTCGCGCACGGCGTCAGCGATGGCCGAGACGTACTCGCCGGGGTTGATGAAGCGCTGGCCAGCGATCCGGATCGCGGTCTCGACCTCCGGAGCGACGATCGGCAGCTCGGAGCGCAGCGCGGCGCCGTCGACGTCGGAGGTCTCCAGCTCGAGCCCCGCCTCGCGGATCAGCTCGACCTCGTGCCGCAGCCCGGCCGCGTCCTCCTCGCGCAGGAACGCCGCCATGATCGGCGCCTCGTGGCTCGTGGCCTTGACGCCCCCCGCCTCGAGCAGGTCATAACCCTCGATCGCGCGGCGGTTGACCGGCACGTAGGCGGCCATCGCCTTGCGCCACTGCCCCATCGTGCAGCGCCGGCCGAAGCCGACCAGGAACGACAGCAGCTCGGGGTCCGGCTTGACCGGCACGTAGAGCGGTGAGTCAGGGTCGAGCATCGCCTTGACGCCGTACTTGATGACCGACGGCTCGGCCAGCGGGATCGCGAGTCCCGGCGAGACCCATCCCGCGTTGCCCCACGAGGAACCGGCGGCAATCCCGTTGCGGTCGAGCACCGTCACGCGGACCCCGCGCTCCTGCAGGAACCAGGCCGTGGACAAGCCCACCATCCCGGCTCCGATGACGACGACGTGTGCGGGTCCCTGTCCCGACTCGGGACGAACTGGCGTGGCCATGAGCAGCGCTTCCCATCTCCGACGACTTCGATGTCGTAGTTCTGCTCCGGACGCTATCAGCCGACCCGCTACCGTCGACGGCGATGGTCACCAACGAGGCAGCACCGGTCCCCGCCGAGGCCGGGCCCGAGCACCCGATCCTCACGCGCGTCGCCCCACCGCCGGATCTCACCGGCCGCTACGGCACGGGGCCCGACCACCTGTATGACGTCCGCCTGCCGCCCGCACGCGAGCGCGGCACCACCGTGGTCATCCTGCACGGCGGGTTCTGGCGGGACCGGGTCGACCGCGCCCACGCCGGCTGCCAGGCGCAGGCCTACGCAAACGACGGGTTCCACGTGGCGGTGCCGGAGTACCGCCGCACGGGGTCGCCCGGGGGCGGCTGGCCCGGGACCTTCGAGGACGTGCGCAGTGCGCTCGGCGCGATCCGGGCCGACCCGCAGCTGCCCGAGGTGGTCGTCCTGGCGGGGCACTCCGCCGGGGGGCACCTCGCGGTCTGGCTGCTGAGCCAGCCGGAGGGTGCCGGCGTGCGCGGAGCGGTGGCGCTCGCCGGGTGCGTCGACCGCGGCCGCGCCGCCCGGGACGGACTCGGCAACGGCGCCGCCGTCGACCTGATGGTCGGCCGCCCGGACGACCTCGACGACCGAT
>NZ_VOHR01000336.1 GCF_009192725.1 Segeticoccus rhizosphaerae
CACCGCGTCGCGGGCGACCCGGACGCCGAGGTGCGCCGGGTCGCGGTCCTGGGCGGTGCCGGGGACGACCAGTTCGATGCGGTGCGCGGCTGCGGCGCGGACGTCTTCGTGACGGCCGACCTGCGCCACCATCCCGCGTCGGAGGCGAGGGAGGAGGCCAGGGGCGGCACGCCATACCTCATCGACGCCGGGCACTGGGCGACGGAGTGGCTCTGGCTGGCCAGTGCCCGTGACGAACTCCTCCGGACACTCGCCGACCGGGGAGATACGGTGGAGTTCCACATCTCCAGCCTGTGCACCGACCCGTGGGACTTCGTGGTCGATGCACGCACCGCACCCGAGCCCGGAGGCCGTCCTGAAAGCTGAACTGAGTCGTCAGTGGCGCCTGCTCGACCTGCAGGCGCTGGACACGAGGATCGACCAGATCGACCACCGCAAGGCGAGCCTGCCGGTGCTGAAGGAGCTCGAGGGTCTGCAGCGGGAGGCGTCGGCTCTGGACGCCGAGGTGGTCAGGGCGCGCACCGCCTTCGACGACGTGGGCCGCGAGATCGCCAAGTCCGAGGCGGACGTGCAGCTGGTCCGCGACCGCGCCCTGCGCAACCAGACCCGGCTCGACTCGGGACAGGGCACCGCCAAGGACATGCAGGCGCTGCAGCACGAGATCACCTCACTGGCGCGGCGGCAGTCGGAGCTGGAGGACCTCGAGCTGGAGGTCATGGAACGGGCGGAGGGGCTCGAGACCACCCTGCGTGAGCACGAGGCCGCCCGGGCCGAGCTCGCATCGCGCATCGCCGACCTGGAGGCGGCTCGCGACAAGGAGCTCGGGGAGCTCGACGCCGAGCGGGAGCAGGTCGTCGCGGAGCGGGCGCAGACCGTGTCGGGTGTGGGCGAGGACCTGATCGCCCTCTACGACAAGGTCCGGGCCTCGAGCGGCGGGCTGGGCGCGGCCGCCCTGACCCAGCGGCGGTGCGGTGGCTGCCGACTCGAGCTCAACCAGGTGGACCTGGGCCGCATCGCGGCCGCGCCGGAGGACGAGGTGGTGCGCTGCGAGGAGTGCCGCCGCATCCTCGTGCGGACCTCCGAGTCGGGGATCTGAGCGGTGGGGCGCAGGCTCATCGTCGAGGCCGACGGGGGATCCCGCGGCAACCCGGGCAAGGCGGGGTATGGCGCGCTGGTCCGGGACCCGGGCACCGGCGCGGTGATCGCCGAGCGTGCCCGCTCCGTCGGCATCGCCAGCAACAACGTGGCCGAGTACTCCGGTCTGATCGCGGGCCTGCGGGCTGCCCAGTCGATCGACGCGGGTGCGGACATCGAGGCCCGGATGGACTCCAAGCTGGTCGTCGAGCAGATGTCCGGCCGCTGGAAGATCAAGCACCAGGACATGCGCCGACTCGCGCTGGAGGCGCGTGACGTCGCGGCCGAGATCAGCGCGGCCGGCGGGTCGGTGACCTTCACCTGGGTGCCGCGGGCCGAGAACTCCGCTGCCGACGCCCTCGCCAACGCCGCCATGGACGGGCAGACCATCGAGCGCGACCCGGCCGACCTCGCCGGCCCGGACGAGACCCCCGGCGAGGCCGCAGCGCCGGGTGACGCGAATGCCACGGGACCGTCGTCGGACGTGGCTGGTGCGATGCGGACTCCGGTGCAGGAACAGGTCATCAGCGACAGTCGGCACGCCGATCTCGATGCGCCCTCGCGGATCATCCTCGTCCGGCACGGGGTCACGAACTTCACCGTGGCCGGCAAGCTCGACGGCCGCGGGGGAGCGGACCCCTCACTCAATGAGCAGGGGCGCTCGCAGGCCAAGGCCGCAGGCGCTGCGGTGCGGGAGCTGCTCGAGGACATGCCGCACGGGCCGGTCCGGGTGCTGTCGTCCTCCCTGGCCCGCGCGGTCGAGACCGGAGAGGCGGTCGCCGCTGCCCTCGGCCTCGAGCCTGTCATCGACGCCGACTGGGACGAGCAGGGATTCGGCGATTGGGACGGCAAGAGCATGGCCCAGATCGCCGCCCGCTTCCCCGA
Source organism: Segeticoccus rhizosphaerae (assembly GCF_009192725.1). GTDB lineage: Bacteria > Actinomycetota > Actinomycetes > Actinomycetales > Dermatophilaceae > Segeticoccus > Segeticoccus rhizosphaerae. Next base: position 2,020 of record NZ_VOHR01000336.1, read on the forward strand.
CGACCTGAGGTCGTTGCGCACCGACGACGACTATGCCCGGCCCGGTGGCGAGTCGCACCGCCAGCTCTTCGAGCGGGTGGGTGGCGCCCTGCACCGTGCGGTCGACCTCGGCGGAACCGTCGTCGTGGCCACCCACCGCAAGCCGATCATGTGCGTTCTCTCGCAGCTGCTCGCCATCCCGCACGAGCGACTCTGGTCGATCGCCACCTCGCCGGCGTCCTTGACCGGCATCGAGGTGTGGGCGGACGGCGGGTTCTCCGTGTCGTTCGTCAACGACACCCACCACCTCACCCGATGACCCGCGATGACTGACGACCGGCCGGCATACCGACCCGACACGCTCGCCGTGCGCGGCGGACTGGCGCGCAGCGACTTCGAGGAGACCTCGGAGGCGCTTTTCCTCACCTCCGGGTTCGTCTACGGTTCCGCGGAGGAGGCCGAGGCGGCCTTCGCCGGGAAGAGTGACCGGTTCCTCTACTCGCGCTACGGCAACCCCACCGTGGCCATGTTCGAGGACCGGATGCGGCTGCTGGAGGGCACCCAAGCGTGCTTCGCGACGGCGAGCGGGATGTCGGCGGTGTTCGTGGCGCTCGCGGCGCTGCTCGGGCAGGGCGACCGGGTCGTGGCCTCACGCGGGCTCTTCGGCGCCTGCTTCGCCATCCTCGACGAGGTGCTGCCGCGGTGGGGGGTCGAGACGGTCTTCGTCGACGGCACCGACCTCGAGCAGTGGCGCGCGGCCTTGTCGCAGCCGACGGCCGCCGTGTTCTTCGAGAGTCCCAGCAACCCGATGCAGGAGCTGGTGGACATGTCCGCCGTGTGCGGCCTCGCGCACGCGGCCGGCGCGCAGGTGGTCGTGGACAACGTCTTCGGCACGCCCGTCTTCTCCCACCCGGTCGAGCACGGGGCGGACGTCGTCGTCTACTCGGCGACCAAGCACATCGACGGGCAGGGCCGGGTGCTCGGCGGCGCCGTGCTCGGGACCAGTGAGTTCATCGACGGCCCGGTCAGGACGCTGATGCGCCGCACCGGACCCTCGATGTCGCCGTTCAACGCCTGGGTGCTGCTCAAGGGCCTGGAGACCATGTCATTGCGGGTGCGGGCGATGGCGTCCTCCGCGCTGGAGCTGGCTCGGGTCCTGGAGTCACATCCCCGGGTGTCGCGGGTGCTCTACCCGTGGCTCGACTCGCACCCCCAGCACGGGCTCGCGCATGCCCAGATGGAGGGGGGAGGGACGGTCGTGACGCTCACCCTGGACGGCGGCAAGGCCGAGGCGTTCGCACTGATGAACGCGCTGCGACTGGTCGACATCTCCAACAACCTGGGCGACGCCAAGTCGATCATCACCCACCCGGCCACGACGACCCACCGCAGCGCCGGAGCCGAGGGACGCGCGGCCATGGGCATCACCGACGGCACGCTGCGGATCTCGGTCGGACTGGAGGACACCCGCGACCTGGTCGAGGACTTCACCCGGGCGCTGGCCTGATCCGGCGGGGCCGCTCCCCAGCCAGTCCTGCGGTCAGGTCTGCGCCCGGTCGGTGAGTTGCCGGTAGACCAGGTCCGCGGCCGCGAGGTAGGTCACCGCGTAGTAGCTGCGGCGTCCCTGGTCGTCCGCCTCACGGGCCTTCTCCGGTGAGCGCTCGGTCCAGCGCCGGTGCAGCTCCTGCAGCTCCCGTGCGAACGCTTCGGCCTCCGGCCTGCTGAGGTGCAGGGCGGCGTCGGCGATCATCGCCTCGGCGTCGTCCGACGTGGTGGTGGCCATGGCCGCGTCGACGAGGGCGTGGCTGTTGTTCTGCGCCCATCTCCTACCTCGTCGCCGCAGCGTGCGCGGGAGCCGTCCGCGCGCGACTCGGAGCGCCGTCGCAGCCGCCCGGGCCGCGCGAGCCACTGCGGGCCTCGATCCGCGCGGGCCTCGCCT
>NZ_VOHR01000337.1 GCF_009192725.1 Segeticoccus rhizosphaerae
CGGCCCGGTCGCCGCCGCGGGCGGCAGCTCACCGGCCGCGAGGCGGGCGCTCACGTCGTCGGCGAGGCGGTGGGCGAACACGAGGCCCTCCAGGAGCGAGTTGGAGGCCAGCCGGTTGGCCCCGTGGACCCCGGTGCACGACACCTCGCCCGCGGCGTAGAGGCCATCGAGCGAGGTGCGTCCCCGTAGATCTGTCCGCACGCCACCACTCGCGTAGTGCTGGGCCGGCGCGACGGGCAGCAGCTCCGTCGCGGGGTCGAAACCGAGCTCCCGGCATCGCGCGACGATCGACGGGAATCGGCGCTCGAGGAACTCGCGGCCGAGGTGTCTGGCGTCGAGGAAGACGTGGTCGGCGCCGGTCTGCGCCATCCGGTCGACGATGGCGCGCGCCACCACGTCGCGCGGCGCCAGGTCCGCGAGCTCGTGCAGTCCCTGCATGAACCGCACGCCCTCGGCGTCGACGAGGACGGCCCCCTCGCCGCGCACCGCCTCTGAGATCAGCGGCTGCTGGCCTCGCGAACCCTCCCCCAGCCAGAGGACCGTCGGGTGGAACTGCACGAACTCGAGGTCGGTGACCACGGCACCGGCCCGCAGCGCCGCCGCGACGCCGTCACCGGTCGCCACCGAGGGGTTGGTGGTGGACGAGTAGACCTGTCCGATGCCTCCGGTGGCGAGCACCACGGCCCGGGCGTAGGCGGCACCGACGCCGTCGACCTCCCCCTCGCCGATGACGTGCAGCGTCACCCCGCACACGCGCGGGTCGGTGTCGCCGCCGCGCAGCAGGTCGACCACGAGGGCGTGCTCGAGCAGCTCGATGCCCGGGTCGTCGATGACGGCGTCGAGCGCCGCGATGAGCGCGCGCGAGATCTCCTTGCCCGTGGCGTCTCCTCCGGCATGGGCGATCCGGTCGCGGTGGTGCCCGCCCTCGCGGGTCAGCGAGATCTGGCCGTCCGGCCCACGGTCGAACTCGGTGCCGAGCGCGACCAGCTCGCGCACCCGCACCGGCCCCTCGGAGACCAGCGCCTCGACCGCCGCCACGTCACAGATGCCCACCCCGGCGACGAGGGTGTCGTGCAGGTGTTCGGCCGGGGAGTCGGCCGGGTCGAGGGCGGCGGCGATGCCGCCCTGGGCCCACCGGGTCGAGCCTTCCGACAGCACGGTCTTGGTGACGAGCAGCACCCGGTCGACCCGCTGCCGCAGCCGCAGCGCCGCGGTGAGCCCGGCGATGCCCGATCCGACCACGATGACGTCGGCGGTCGTCGTCCAGCCCGGCTCGGGGGACACCAGCCGGTCCGGAAGGTAGGGCGTCATGCACCGCCCCCGGTGACGTCCCCGGTCCCGGAGAAGATTTCGCGCGCCCCGCCGCCCGGGCCCACCGCGACCGGCAGGTTGTCGATCAGGCGCGTGGTGCCGACCCGGCCGGCGACCGCGAGCAGGGCCTCGCCGCGATACCACTCCGGCACGTCCTCGAGCGTGCTCGGGTGCACGAGGACGAGGTAGTCGACCAGGGCGAGGGGCTCACGCACCAGCACCTCCCGGGCGGCCCGGCGGATCGCCGACGGCCCCTCGGAGGCGGCGTCAGCACCGGCATACAGGGCCTTGGACAGGCACAGCGCGACCTGCCGGTCGGACGTGGTGAGGTAGGTGTTGCGGCTGCTCATGGCCAGGCCGTCGGGCTCGCGGACCGTGGGGACGGAGACGATCTGGACGGGGAAGTCGAGGTCGCGTGCCATCCGCCGGATGAGCAGCAGCTGTTGGGCGTCCTTCTGCCCGTAGTAGGCGCTGTCGGCACGGGTGAGGTGCAACAGCTTGCCGACGACCGTCAGCACGCCGTCGAAGTGCCCCGGTCGCGACTGCCCCTCCAGGACTGCGCCCAGCGGACCCGCCGAGACGCGGACGCCGGGGTCCCCGTCGGGATACATCACGTCGGGGGTCGGCAGGAAGACGAGGTCGACCCCCTCACGGGAGCAGATGGCGAGGTCGTCGTCGACGGTGCGCGGGTAGCGCGACAGGTCCTCGCCGGCGCCGAACTGCAGGGGGTTGAGGAAGATCGTCACGACGACGTGGGCCGCCCGCTCCCGGGCACGGCGGATCAGCGTCGCGTGTCCCTCGTGGAGGGCGCCCATGGTCATCACGACGGCGACGTGCCCGTCGCTCAGCTCTGCCCGTGCCTGCGCGAGCTCGTGCCTGGTATGGGCGACGCGGGGCGCTCGTGAGGTGCCTGGTGCTGGTGTGGTCACGGTCGCTCCTCGGGAGTGGCGAGGACGTCGAGCAACGGCTGCGCCCGCGTGGCCGTGAGCCGGCCGCTCGCGAGGGCCCGTTCGGTGGTGGCCCGGGCCAGAGCGAGGTACGTCGGTCGGACGTCGGGCGTCTCGTCGATCAGCTCGTGCAGGTGGGCCGCGACGGTACCGGCATCCCCGCGCGCCACCGGCCCGGTGAGGGCCAGGTCTCCCGAGCTGAGCGCACCCTCCAGGGCAGCCTGGAGAAGCGGCGCGATCACCCGCCTCGGGTCCTCGACCCCGGCCGACTCCAGCACCTGCATCGCCTGCGCCACGAGGGTGACCAGGTGGTTGGAGCCGTGCGAGAGGGCAGCGTGGTAGCGAGGGCGGTCCTCCTCCGCCACCCACACCGGCTCGCCGCCCATCTCGACGACGAGGGCCTCGGCCACCAGCCGCAGGGGCTCCGGCGCGGTGACTCCGAAACAGCAGTCGACCAGCCGGTCCAGGTCCATCGCGGTGCCGGTGAACGTCATCGCCGGGTGCAGCGCCAGCCCCAGCACGTGCTGGGGCAGCGCCGGTTCGAAGACCGATACGCCGTGCCGTCCCGAGGTGTGCACGGCCAGCTGGCCGGCCTGCCACCTGCTCGTCGCGGACAGTCCCCGCACCAGGTCCACGAGGTCGTCGTCGGGCACCGTGAGCAGGACCAGCTCCGAACGGGCGACCACCTCCTCGACCGGCAGCAGCGGCACGTCCGGCAACAACCTCCCGGCACGCTGACGCGAGTCCTCGCTCACCCCGGAGGCGGCGACGAGGCGATGACCGGCCCGGCGCAGCGCGGCCCCCAGGACCGCACCGACCCGGCCGGCTCCGACGATGCCCACCTCGAGGCGGGCGGGGCGGTCCGGCGGTGACGTCACGACCGAAACGCTAGCGCGCCGGACCGGGCCCTACCGTGTCGGTCATGACGTGGGTCCCGTGGCAGCAGGCGTGGCAGGAGGCGCTGTATGGCGGGTGGGGCTTCTATCGCGCGGACCGCGGGCCCGGGGGGCACTTCACCACCTCGACGCAGGGCGCGCCCGGTCTCGGCGAGACCTTCGCGGAGGCTCTCGTCGCGCTGGCCCGTCACGCCTCGTTGACGTCCTTCGTGGACATCGGTGCCGGGCGCGGTGAGCTGCTCGAGCAGGTCCACCGGATCGCCCCCGATCTGTCCTGCCTCGGGGTCGACGTCTCTGACCGACCCTCGTTGCCGGAGCCGGTCGGCTGGCTCACCTCGCACGGGGGCCCGGATCTGCCGGACCGGTTGACCGGGCTCACGGGCGTCCTCGTCGTGGCCAACGAGTGGCTCGACGTGGTGCCGTGCACCGTCGCCGAGCTGGACGAGGACCTGGTGCCGCGGACGGTCCTGGTCGACCCCTGCACCGGCGCGGAACGACTTGGCGAGACGCTCTCGGACGCCGAGCTCGACTGGTGTCGAGGCGAAGCACAAAATTGGCCGATGCAGGGCGCCCAGCCAGGAGACCGGGTGGAGGTCGGGCTGGCGCGCGACCGCGCCTGGTCGGACCTGGTCTCCCGCGTCGACCACGGCCTGGCCGTGGCCATCGACTACGGGCACCTGCGGACGTCGCGGCCGGCCGGCGGGTCGCTCACCGGCTTCCGGCGCGGGAGCAGTTGCGCGCCGATCGCCGACGGCAGCTGCGACCTGACGGCGCACGTCGCCG
>NZ_VOHR01000338.1 GCF_009192725.1 Segeticoccus rhizosphaerae
TGATCCTCCCGGTGGGCCTGAGCTGGGCTCCGCGGCCGGTGCCGTGGCGTCCGGCCGCCCGATTCGGGCTTCTGGCGGGCGGGCTCGGCGGCTGCGCCAACCTGATCTTCCTCACAGCGACCGGCGCCGGCCAGCTCGCCGTCGTCGCCGTGCTGACCTCGCTCTACCCGGCCATCACGGTGCTGCTGGCGCGTGCCGTGCTCGACGAGCGGTGGCGCCGCGTGCAGATCCTCGGATTGGTGGCCTCCGCCGCAGCGGTCGTGTTGATCACGGTCGGCTGAGCCACCGGTCGCACGTATGCCGGGTCGCTGCCTCTCGTGGTCGGGCGGCGGTCAGCCGACGGTCACCGTGGGGCTCGCGGCGCCGGCCCCCTCCGCCTCGTCACCGGACTCGCCCATCTCCTCGGCGATCCGCATCGCCTCCTCGATGAGGGTCTCCACGATCTGCGACTCGGGGACGGTCTTGATGACCTCGCCCTTGACGAAGATCTGCCCCTTGCCGTTGCCGGAGGCGACGCCGAGGTCGGCCTCCCGGGCCTCCCCCGGACCGTTGACGACGCAGCCCATGACGGCGACCCGCAGCGGCACCTCGAGACCCTCGAGGCCGGCCGTCACCTCGTCGGCGAGCGTGTAGACGTCGACCTGCGCACGCCCGCAGGAGGGGCAGGAGACGATCTCGAGCTTGCGGGGCCGCAGACCGAGGGACTGCAGGATCTGCGTGCCGACCTTGACCTCCTCCACGGGGGGCGCGGACAGGGACACCCGGATCGTGTCGCCGATGCCCCTCGACAGCAGCGCGCCGAAGGCGGTCGCCGACTTGATCGTGCCCTGGAAGGCGGGGCCGGCCTCGGTGACGCCCAGGTGCAGGGGCCAGTCACCGCGCTCGGCCAGCAGCTCATAGGCCCGCACCATGACCACCGGGTCGTTGTGCTTGACCGAGATCTTGAAGTCGTGGAAGTCGTGCTCCTCGAAGAGGCTGGCCTCCCAGACCGCGGACTCGACCAGGGCCTCGGCCGTCGGCTTGCCGTACTTCTCCAGCAGCCGCTTGTCGAGCGATCCGGCGTTGACCCCGATGCGCAGCGAGACCCCGGCGTCCTTGGCCGCCTGGGCGATCTGCTTGACCTGGTCGTCGAACTTGCGGATGTTGCCGGGGTTGACCCGCACCGCGGCGCAGCCGGCGTCGATGGCCGCGTAGACGTACTTGGGCTGGAAGTGGATGTCCGCGATCACCGGGATCTGCGACTTGTGCGCGATCGCCTGAAGGGCCTCCGCGTCGTCGGCGCTCGGCACGGCCACCCGCACGATGTCGCATCCGGCGGCGGTCAGCTCGGCGATCTGCTGCAGCGTGGAGTTGATGTCGGTCGTCGGTGTCGTGCACATCGACTGCACGGAGATCGGTGCGTCCCCCCCGACCTCGACCTTGCCGACCCGGATCTTGCGCGACCGGCGACGGGGCGCCAGGACGGGCGGGGGCGCGGACGGCATACCGAGAGAAACACTCATGCAGCCAGTATCTCGCACGATCCGGCTCGGCACGAACGCAGCACGGTCACCCGGCCACCCGGACAGGGTTGACCAGGTCGGCATAGATCAGCAGCGCTGACATGACGATGAGCACCGTCGACATGGCGTAGGCGACCGGAAGCGCCTTGGCGACGTCGACGTAACCGGGATCGGGCTTGCGCCGCAGCCGCGCCCACCCGCGCTTGATGGCCTCCCAGATCGCGCCCGCGACGTGGCCCCCGTCGAGGGGCAGCAGCGGGATCAGGTTGAAGACGAACAGGGCGAGGTTGAGCGAGGCGACGAGGCTGACCAGGAAGGCGAACTTGGCACCGATGGTGTCCAGGGCGCCGCCCGCACCGCCCTCGGTGACCTCGCCCGCGATCCGGCCGACGCCCACCACGGAGATCGGGCCATTGGGATCACGCTGGTCGGAGGAGAATGCCGCCTGGGCGACGCCGACCATCTTCTGCGGGATGTGCACGAAGACGCTGGCGGTCTGGGACAGCCCGTCCCAGACGAAGCCGGGTGCCTCCGACACCGGGCCGGGGACGTTCTCGACCGATCCCGTGGCGCCGAGGAAGCCGACCGATGCCGTGACCGGGTTGCCCTGCGCGTCGACGATCGGCTTGCCGTCGGCGGTGTAGGTGGGCATGTCGCGGACCACGGGCGTCACGGTCACCGGCCGCCGCGTGCCATCGCGCTCGACCACCAGGTGCAACGGGGTGCCGCCGCTGGACTTGATCGCCTTGGTGGTCTCGCTCCACGTCGACACGGGGTTGCCGTTGATCCGCACGACGGTGTCGCCCGGCTGCAGACCGGCCTTCTTCGCCGGTGACTCGAGCGCCGGTCCGCAGGTCTTGTCCTGCGCCACCGTGGTCATGTCGTGCGGTGCGCAGGGGGAGATGGCACTCAGCGTGGGAGTGCCGGTCGGCAGACCGTAGAGCGTGAAGATGCCGGCGAGCAGGACCGCGGCGATGACCAGGTTGGTCACGGTGCCGCTCGCCATGACGATGACCTTCTTCCACACCGGCAGCTTGTAGAAGACGCGGTCCTCGTCGCCGGGCTCGATCTCCTCCATCGCCTCGGCCCGTGCCTGGTCGGCCAGCTGGCTGAACCGTCCGGTGGAGGAGGCGCGCAGCTGCCGCTCGTCTTCGCCCGGCTTGGGTGGGAACATGCCGATCATCCGGACGTACCCGCCAAGGGGGATCGCCTTGATGCCGCACTCGGTCTCACCGATCCGGCGGGACCACAGGGTCGGGCCGAATCCGACCATGTACTGCTTGACCTTGACGCCGAACAGCTTGGCCGGCAGCAGGTGCCCGAGCTCGTGCAGGGCGATGGACAGGCCGACGCCGATCGCGACGACGAGCACGCCGAGCAGGTACATCAGCACGAACGCGTCCCCCGTCCTGCGCCCGGCGCGGCGCTTCGTGGCTCCAGGCCCAGCGCCTGCCGAGCCCGCTCGCGGGCCCACGCGTCGGCCGCCAGCACCGTCTCAACGTCCAACGTGTCCGAATGGTTCACGCCGGGGCAGCTGCCCTCTCCGGCCCCTTGGACGACCCTCGCGACCGTGTCGACGATGTCGGTGAACCGGATCCGCCCGTCGTGGAAGGCCAGGACGCAGACCTCGTTGGCCGCGTTGAAGACCGCCGGGAAGGTGGCGCCCGCCGCGCCGACCTGACGCGCCAGCGCCACCGACGGGAAGGCCTCGGTGTCGAGCGGGTAGAACTCCCAGGTGGCCGCGGAGGTCCAGTCGCAACCGGCGGCCGCGTCGGGCAGCCGCTCGGGCCAGGCCAGGCCGAGGGCGATGGGCAGCCGCATGTCGGGTGGAGACGCCTGGACCAACGTGGCGCCGTCCACGAACTCGACCATCGAGTGGACGATCGACTGGGGGTGGACCACCACCTCGATCCGCTCGAACGGCAGGTCGAACAGCAGGTGCGCCTCGATCACCTCGAGTCCCTTGTTGACCAGGGTCGCCGAGTTGGTCGTGACCATCAGGCCCATGTCCCAGGTCGGGTGCGCGAGCGCCTGCTGAGGCGTCACCTCGGCCAGCTCCGCCCGCGTGCGACCGCGGAACGGGCCGCCGCTCGCGGTGACGACCAGCCGGCGCACCTCCTGCTCGGTGCCGCCCCGCAGGCACTGCGCAATTGCGCTGTGTTCGCTGTCGACCGGCACGATCTGACCCGGTTTGGCCGCCGCCTTGACCAGCGGTCCGCCGACGATGAGCGACTCCTTGTTGGCCAGTGCCAGGGTGCTGCCGGCCTCCAGCGCGGCCAGGGTGGGTCGCAGGCCGATCGAGCCGGTGATGCCGTTGAGGACGACGTCGGCGCCGGAGCCGGCCACCTGGGTGCTCGCGTCCGGACCGACCAGCAGCTCCGGCTCGTATGCCGGGTCGCCGGCGTGCGTCGCCGCCTGCCGGATCGCGGTGCG
>NZ_VOHR01000339.1 GCF_009192725.1 Segeticoccus rhizosphaerae
GGCCAGGGCCAGCGGGCCCCGCACCCGGGGTGAGATCGCGCGCGCGGCGCGGTTGCCCGGCATACCAGCGGGTGGGCGGACCGACGCGCCAGCGCCGGTGTCAGCTGTGACCGGCCGGGTCTCGGGCAGCTGCCACGTCACGAGGGCGGCGCAGAGCAGGCAGGTCAGGGCATCGATCACGAACAACCACGGAAGGCCGACGGTGGCAGTCGTCGCGGCCGCGATCAGCCCGGCCAAAACGCCCGCCACCGCAAGGGATCCCCAGACCAGCGCGTAGGCCGAGGGCAGCTGCTCGGCTGCCACCAGGTCGGTCCGACAGCGCTCCGCCGAACAGCCGCGAGGGGATCGTGCCGAGGCCGAACACCGTCAGCACCAGCCCCGTCGTGCGCAAGGCGGCACCGAGGTCCTGCGTCAGGTGGACCCCGAGGAAGGCCATGCTGAACCCACCCAGCCGGTTGACGCACCGCGCGACCACGAGCACCACCAGGGCGCGGGGCGGGCGCCGTGCCCGGCAGGTTGCGGCTAGACTGAGCGATGACTGCTGTCCATCTGTTTGCCGGTCACGCACCGGTGGACCGTACCGAGGGCGAGGGTGACTGGTCAAGTGGAGTTCGACAGTCACGTATGGCGTCTGCTCACCGTCACGACATCGCTCGTCAACGCCTTGACCCCCGGTCTGGACGGCGGTCGGCCGGTGACCGTGCCGGAGGGGCCGGCCCTGCGCGAGGTCGTCGCCGAGGCCGTGCGCACGGACGACTACCGCCGCCACCCGAGCCGTGCCGAGGCGACCGCGATGGCCGATCTTGCCCGGCGGGTGCGGCCGGTCTTCGTCTCCACCGAGCAGGAAGACCTCCCCGCCGCGGCCGCACTCGTCAACGCGCTCATCGAGCAGACTGCGCCGCGGCCCCGATTGGACGGCCCCGAGCAAGGCCCGTTCCGGTTGCACTTCCACGGTCCGGACGACAGCTTCGAGCGAGGCTGGGCCGCGGGCATCGCCGCCGGGCTCGCCCTCGCGATCGGCAGCGACCTGGCCGGACGGCTCGGCGTCTGCACCGCGCCCGACTGCGACCGGGTCTTCGTCGACTCCAGCCGCAACGCGGGCCGGCGCTTCTGCTCGACCCGGTGCCAGAGCCGGGTCAAGGCGGCGGCCCACCGGGCCCGGCTCCGGGCGCACGCGCCCTGACCCGTCATATCGACGTCTGCTTGCACAGACCGCCCACGCGGTGACGGATCTTGCGCTATTGCGATAGCCTCGCAACTGCGGGAGCTCGCCGGGCCTCCCGTGGAGGAGCAGTCGTGGCAGAGCAGACCTGCGAGACGCGGAAAGCGCAACAGCTCCATCGGACGACGTCCCGCGTCGCCGACTTCCGGCGCAGTCTGAGCCGCACCGACCGTCGCAGCCTCCTCGGGATGACGGGTGTCATCCTCGCGCTCCACGTCGTCGGCTTCGGCGTGCTCCTGGGTCTGGTCGTCCCCCAGCACTACCACCTCGGCGGGGCGCACCCCGTGTTCACCGTCGGGGTGGGCCTGCTCGCCTACACCTTCGGGTTGCGGCACGCCTTCGATGCCGACCACATCGCCGCGGTTGACAACACCACCCGCAAGCTGATGGCCGACCGCGACGAGAGCGGAGTGGGCCGCCAGCCGCTCTCGGTGGGCTTCTGGTTCTCCCTCGGCCACTCGACCATCGTGTTCGCGCTCGCGTTCCTCTTCGCCGTGGGAGTCAAGGCGCTGGCGGGGCCGGTCGAGAACGGGTCGTCCGGCCTGCACTCGGTCACGGGCGTCATCGGCGCCTCGGTCTCCGGCATCTTCCTGTGGATCCTCGGGCTCCTCAACCTCGCGGTGCTGCTCGGCATCGTGAAGGTCTTCCGCAGGATGCGACACGGGGACTTCGACGAGGAGGAGCTCGAGGCACGCCTGGCCCAGCGCGGCTTCATGAACCGGTTCCTCGGCGGGTTGACCAAGTCGGTGCGCAAGCCCTGGCACATCTACCCGGTCGGCCTGCTCTTCGGCCTCGGTTTCGACACCGCCACCGAGGTCGGGCTGCTGGTCCTCGCCGGTGGGGCCGCGGCATTCAGCCTGCCGTTCTGGACGATCCTCGTGCTGCCGGTCCTGTTCGCCGCGGCGATGTGTCTGATGGACACCGTCGACGGCGTCTTCATGAACGCCGCCTACGGCTGGGCGTTCGCCCGCCCGGTGCGCAAGGTCTTCTACAACATCACCATCACCGGAGTCTCCGTGGCGGTGGCCCTGATCATCGGCTCCATCGAGCTGATCGGCGTGCTCGCCGACCAGGCCCACATCAGGTCCGGCCCGATCGCGGCCATCGCGCACATTCCGCTCGACGAAGCGGGCTACGCGATCGTGCTGCTCTTCGTCCTCTCCTGGGCCCTGGCCCTCGCGATCTGGCACTTCGGCCGGATCGAGGAGCGCTGGTCGACCACCCTCTCCTGAGCGCGGTGCGCCCTGCCCGTTGCCTGCCTGCCGATTGCCTGCCTGCCGAGCGACGTCCAGCACGCGCGGTGAGAAACCGCGCCCCGGCCGGTCTAAGGCTCATAGGACGGCCCTCGACCCGGAGATAAGGCATCTGACCGATCCGGTAGGGCACCTCAGGGCGCCACCGTGGAGGGCACACCACGAGACCAGGAGTCAGCATGCAGCTGTCAGCGGCCCGAGCCGCCCGGGCAGGACACCACCCCCACCACGGCGCTCGCACCGGCATACCCTGCCAGGACCACGACGCCGAGCTGTGGTTTGCCGAGCGCCCCGCCGACGTCGAGCTGGCCAAGTCGCTCTGCGGCTTCTGCCCACTGCGCGACGCCTGCCTGGCCGGGGCGGTCGAGCGGAGCGAGCCATGGGGTGTGTGGGGCGGCCAGCTGCTGGTCAACGGATCCGTCGTCGCCAGCAAGCGCGGCCGCGGCCGCCCACGCAAGAATGCGGCAGCCTGATCGTGCCCGGGACCGGGCGCCCGCAGCGGGTCCCCGGTGGTGTTGAGTAGGCGAATGCTGCAGATCGCCGTCGCCGCCGCCCTGGTGGCGGTGTTGGCCGGCCTGGCGCAGGCCGTCACCGGATTCGGCTTCGCGATGGTGTCGATCCCGCTGCTGGCGCTGTGGTCCGACTCCCGGCTCGCGATCGTGGCGATCACCATGCTCGCGGCGTTCCTCACCCTGGTCGCGGGGATCCGCGAGCGTCGTCACGTGCAGTGGCGGACCATGCGGCTGGTCACCGTGGCGGGAGTCGTCGGTATGCCGGTCGGCCTGCTCGCGCTGAAGCTCGCCAGCGTCCGCACCCTGTCCCTGCTCATCGGCGGCATGGTGCTGGTTTCGGTCGTCATCCTGGCCCGGGGCCTGCGGCTCGAACCCCGCACCAGCTCCACGCTGGCGGCCGGGTGGCTGAGCGGAGCGCTGCTGACCTCGACCGGGATGAACGGCCCCCCTCTCGTGGCGACATTTCAGGCGATGCGCCTGACACCACATACCTTCCGCGCGACCCTCCAGGCGGCGTTCTTCGTCCAGGACATGTTCGCGATCGCCGGCTTCGTCATCATCGGGCAGCTGTCCACCCATGCGCTCGTGGCCGCCGCCGCGGGTGTCCCGGGCGTCCTGGTCGGATGGTTTCTCGGTGACCGGGTGTTCCGCCTGATCTCGCCGCGGCTCTTCCGCTGGCTCGTGCTGCTGCTCATGACGGCCACCGGTTGCGTGGCACTGGCCCAGGCCGCCTGAGGCGGCCCGGGCCGGTGTCGTGCTGCGAAGCGTTGTCCCGCGGTCACCGCGGCAGGACCGGCCGCAGGTGGAGCAGTTGCCTCCACGGGTGCCGTGCCGCCTCCGGCGCCTCCTGTGCCCGCCGGCGGCGCTCCTCGCGCTGCCGCTCGGCTGCGAACGCCTG
>NZ_VOHR01000034.1 GCF_009192725.1 Segeticoccus rhizosphaerae
TCGTGGGCCAGTCACGCCTCGCCCGGCAGCGACTGGCCCACGACCGGGAGCTCGCCTACCACGACGCCCGCGCGCTGGCCATCGAGCTCGGTCGCGGCCGACCGCGCGCACCGTTCGACCCGATGGCCGCAGGAGTGGTCCTGTGGCCGGGCGAGGCCGTTTACCGCCAGGTCCCGCTCGCCCTGTCCATCCGCAGTCGCGGATCCTGGGCGACCCCGAGCACGGCGACCGTCCTGGTCACCGACCAGCGTCTCCTGTGCCGGTTCCACTCCGGCTGCCTCGCCTCCCTGCCCTGGCGCCACCTCACCGGCCTGCACATCAATCTCGCGGCCGCGCAGATCACCCTCGACTACGCCGACGGCACACCGATAGCGCTCACTGGCGTCTTCGCCCCCGTCATCGCGGTCGCCGCTGTCGCCTGCACTTATGGGCCGGCCGCATTGCTGACGCACCCAGGCTTGGAGTCGCTTCGCCACTGATCCGGCCGGAGCTGCTAGGGCAAGGTCACGAGAAAGTCTAGGGGGTATGGCAGGGCTGCAGGACTAGCAATCTCACGCATTGAGAGCAGCCTGACGAATCTTGAAAGCAGAGGTTTCCTGGGATTGCCGAACCGCTAGATCCCATGGAGCCCAAGGTCACTCAGCCCAACTTTATGGCCGGTGAGCCTGAGTGGGCTCGAGCCTACGTCCGTAATGCGGTGGTAACGGCCCCTTGAATTGCCCAAGAAGCTCACGCGGTAACCTTCTCTGTGGCATCTTCCGAAACCTCGTCCACTTCAGCCGTCGACTTCTCGACTCCCCCGTACATGTATGGCCTGAGCACGTGGCTGCGCGACGGATGACGCAGCTTGCTCATCGATTGCTTCTCGATCTGGCGTATGCGCTCACGCGTCACGCCGTATATCTTGCCGATTTCCTCCAGTGTCATTGGCTCTCCGGTGGTGAGGCCGAAGCGCATGGATACGACACCTGCCTCGCGTTCGCTGAGCGTATCGAGCACAGTATGTAGCTCGTCCTGGAGAAACCCGAACTCGACTTCACGCTCAGGGTTGAGCTCGGGATCGGCAAGGTCCAGCAGGTCAGCCAAGGTGGACTCGCCATCGGGGCCAATCGGGGTATCCAAGGAAAGGAAATCGTGCGGTCCGAGCCGCAAGCATTCCCGTACTTGGGTGTCCGTTAAATTGCACGCCAGAGCGATCTGATGTACTGACGGGGTCTCGGAGGCGACGGTGAGACGGGTGCGAACAGCCCACACTTTGAGCACGCGATCCACTATGTGAACAGGCAAGCGGATAAGCCTCGCTTCATTGGCGATGCCACGCCTAATCGATTGGCGCACCCAGTTCATTGCATATGTCGAGAATTTGTTGCCTAAGCGGTGATCGAACAGCTCAATAGCCCGGATGAGTCCGATGACGCCATGCTGAAAGAGGTCGTCATACGCCATCCCGGAAGGCGCGTAGCGTTGGGCAACCGAGTGCACGAGTCCCTGATTGTGCAGCAGCAAGCACTCCGCCGCCCGCCGTGACTCTCCGGTCAGTCGGGCGAAATCGCCCTGGTCGAGCGGCTTGTCCGCTTCGCCCCGTACCAGAATGGCAAGCCCGACTTCCTCTTCAGAGCGCAGAAGCACTCTGGCATGGTTCGTGATGAACCTGTCGCGCTCCAGTCGGCGACGGGCCGCCGTGACGGCGTCGTCGTTGTGCACCGCACCGAGGTCGTGGGGCGCGTCCATTCCAGGGTCGTTGGCGGCGCTGGTGGGCTCAGCCGGGGGACGCGCCTGTGGGGCTGCGACCGGAGGCGCGTCCTCCTCGATGGCGATACCAGCCTTCGCGAGCAGTCGCTCGACTTCGCGGCGAATCTCATCCGTCGGCTCCTGCAACGTAGCCAGCACTCGTTCGATTCGGGTGCGACGTATGACATGATCACGCACAAACGGCTTGAGTCGGGCGAGTACGCGACCGATGTACTCAATGTCCACTGTGCGATCCCCATTGGTCGAGCCCATACCTTTGCGCACGGCATCCGGCGTCGGGCAGAATCACATGACAGAGGCACTGACGGGGAGCGAGCTTGAAAATGATACCGGCCGAGCTTGGCTCGGACTTATCCACCTCATCCGAATGCCGCGTGTTCGACGCCTTGGCGGCGATTAGTTCTCGTGGAAGGGCGCTCCACTCCCTCAACCTCCCGACGCACGAGTACAAGCTCACCGCAGAGCTCGACTTTGTGCTCGTGCTTGACGAGCTCGTGCTGGTCGTTGAGGTCAAGGGTGCTCAGGTCTCCTGTAGCAATGGGCTGTGGACGTACAGCGACCGTAGCGGGCACTTCCGACAAGACCGGGAGGGTCCCTTCAGGCAGGTCACCAGCGGCATGTATGCCCTTCGTGATCGGTTGAGACAGCGCATCGGTGCAGAGGTCGACGGTGTGGCCTTCGGCTTCCTCGTCGTCACGCCCGACGTAGATTTGGCGCTAAGCAGCTTTGAGTGGGACGCCGAGACGTATTGCGGACGTGGCCAGTTTCAACGAGAATTCACCAAGGTGGTCAACCGGGCGACGGCGTACTGGCGGGCGCGTCAACCAGAGAAGGCCTTGATCGACAAGCACCTCCAGAGCAAGCTTCTGCAGGAGCTGCGGCCAAGCTTCGACCGATCACCCCTCCTTGACGCTCGTGCCAGCACCCTGGATTCCGCGTTCGTCCGCCTGACGGACGAGCAGTTCTCGCGACTCGATCTCATCAGCGAGGCCCCGCGCGTCATCTGCAACGGGGGCGCCGGGACCGGCAAGACCTTTCTTGCTATCGAGGCAGCGCGGAGGCAGGGTCTCGCCGGCCGCTCGGTGCTCTTCACCTGTCGGAGCCCGATCCTCGCGTCCTTCGCCGCGTCGCTGTTGACCGGAACCGGCGTTGCCGTGAGACCCCTGTCCGGCATTCCGGCACACCAGGTCTTCGATGTGGTCGTCATTGACGAGGCCCAGGACCTAATGAACTTCGACAGCCTAGATCGGATGGAAGGCGCGCTCTCGGGCGGTTGGAGTGATGGCCGATGGGTGATGTTCATGGACCAGAACCGACAGGCGCATTTGTACGGAGACTTCGACCTTGATGCATTGCAGTTCGTCCAGTCCTTCAGCCCGGTGCCCGCCACTCTGCGCACAAATTGCCGGAATACTCGTGAGATTGTCTTCCAGACGCGGGCTCTGACAGGCGCGGACACCGGCGTGTCCGCCGCGGGCTCTGGGCCCGAGGTGACGTTCGCCCAGGTTAGCGACGCGGAAAGCGAAGCCGCGGCCCTGGAGGCCCACCTGCGTTCCCTGCGCCAGCAGGAGGTGTCAGTGGGCCATGTCACCATCGTCTCGCTTCGGGGTAATTGGGATACGAGCGCCGCCCGGCGACTGCGCCAGGCACGAAAGGGGAAGCTGCGTCTGCTAGACAAAGACTCGGCGACCAGCTGGCCAGGGGACGTGCTGACATGGGCATCGGCTGTGGACATCAAGGGCTTGGAGAACCGGTTTGTGTGCGTGATAGACATTGACACATTGGAGTCGGAGACGGACGTTGACCTCTTGTATGTAGCCCTGAGCCGTCCGCGAGCCGGACTGTGGGTCGCCGTCACCCCCGCTATCGGCGCGCGTGTCGCGGAGCTCTACAAGACCCACGCGGCGGCGGCGCTCGAGGCATTGAACAAGGTCGGCGCATGACGTCGCTTGTTCAGACTCGAGCAGACTTCGTGGCCTACGTGAGGCGCCAGCTCGTCGGTCCCTTCTCTGGACCGAACGAGATCATCTTCGACCCGCCGAACCGCCGATACCTCATGGGCGTCCTGTTCCCACGCCAGGTGTCCTTCGCCGGCTACGTCGAGCGAGAGGGTGAGGAGCAGGACGAGCTGGCCACGACTGCTGGCGGCGACGAAAGCCAGTTCAGCGATGACCCCGTATCGGCGGCCAACGACTTCCTGCCTGCCTCCCAAGGGCTATCCTTCTTCACCACCGCTGCCTCACTGACGGTGAAGGCTCGTGCGGCCGAGTACGAGACTTTGAGCGGTAAGACCGCCGAGGAAGCACTCATCGCCGAGGAGGTTCAGGACGGCGGTCCCACCGAGGAGCAGGACGAAGATCCCCGGAGGAGGGCTCCCGGCTCGAGGCGGATCTGGCGGCGCAGCCCGCTCGACGAGGCGACTGTGTCGCTCAGCGCCGAAGATGCCGACGCCAAGTCCATCTGGGGTGGCAAGGCTGAGCTGCATGCCCGGTGGCGTAAGTACCCTCACGGCAATCTCGTCACGGTTACGCTGGTTAATGCACGCACGAGCGAAGACGAGCATCCCGAGCGAGCATGGGATGACCTGCTTCTCCAGGTCGAGTTCGACGTGAGAGTGACCGATGGCGGTGAGGTGCTGGAATACCCCTCGGTAGCGATGGCTTCGCACGATCCCGAGGAACAGGAGTTGCGGCTCGCTCACCGTCGGTCTCGGGTGTTCGCCATCGGGCACGGCTGCTCGCCAGAGTGGAAGGAGGCGGACAACAGGGTCCACGCCGTCCGCTCAGAGGTCATGCCGTCGTATGTCGTTCCGCGCGTCAGTGCCGACGGCGACACGGCGCAGGCACTCGACATTGCCTGGCTCGCAGATGACTCTGTGTCGGCTGACGAACTTGTCCGCGAACTCGATACCTTTGTCGAACCCTATGCGGACTGGATCGAGAAGGTGTCCGCTGAGGCAGCGACCCTCGGCGAGAAGTACGCCCCAGCCGCGGAGCAGGTAATGAGACGCTTGGAGCGTGCCCGGGACCGGATGCGTGACGGCGTGCAGGTCTTCGCCAGTCACCCTGACCGCGCCAAACTAATCGCGGCCTTCCGACTGGCCAACCGAGCGATGCTGATTCAGATGCGGCACAGTGAGAAGGACCTGGCTGGCACACGGCATCCGCGCAGTGCTGCCCCAGACCTTCCGACTGACTACCCCGACGGCGCTCAGTGGCGCCCCTTCCAAATCGGCTTCTTCCTGACCACGCTGCACGGTCTGGTTGAACCGGAACATGAGGACCGCGACGTCGTAGACCTCATCTGGTTCCCCACCGGCGGTGGCAAGACCGAAGCCTATCTGCTGGTCGCTGCCTTTGAGATCTTCCGTCGCCGGCTGTTGGATGGTGCGAAGGGCGCAGGTACGGCAGTCCTAAGCCGGTACACGCTGTCACTGCTGACCGCTCAGCAGTTTCAGCGCACAGCGTCGACGATCGCCGCCTGTGAGCACCTTCGACGCAATGCAACGCCCAAGCTCGGTGATGACCCAATCTCGGTCGGCTTGTGGGTTGGCGAGGCGACGACGCCCAACCACTACGTGCAGGCACGGGAGCGCTTCGATGAGCTGCGCGACGCAGGCGAAACCGACGACCGCTTCCTCCTCGAGCGCTGTCCATGGTGTGGGACCGAGATCGTGCCCCGCGAGCACAGCGACGACGACGCAGACTACGGCATTGCGTCTACCGATCGATCGTTCAGGTTCCGCTGCACGTCGAGCAAGTGCGAGTTCAACGCCGAGCTGCCTGTGCTGGTCATCGACGACGCACTGTACGAGAGCCCGCCGACATTCCTTCTCGGGACGGTGGACAAGTTCGCCCAGCTCGCCTGGGTACCGGAGTCGGGCAAGCTGTTCGGCCGAGTCAGCGAAACGCTGCCTCCGTCGCTCATCATCCAGGACGAGTTGCACCTGCTGACCGGTCCGCTCGGAACGACAGTTGGCTTGTATGAGGCGGCTATCAACCTCCTTTGCGAGTCGGAGGGGCGGCCGCCGAAGGTCATCGCCTCAACAGCGACGATCCGCCGCGCCTCAGCGCAGATCAATGGGCTGTTCGGCCGACCAGTTGACCTCTTCCCGCCCTCGGGTGTCGACGCCGACAACTCCTACTTTGCACGCGTGGATGAGGATGTACCGGGCCGGCTCTACGTCGGCATGATGGCGCAGGGTCACACCTCGGATACCGCCGTTGCGCACTCAGGCGCCGCCCTTCTGCAAGCGCCAGTTGACCTCGGCCTGACCGGCGGTGCGCGGGACGCATACTGGACGGTCGTGGCCTACCACAGCTCGTTGCGTGAGCTAGGTCGTACCGTCACGATCGCCCGCGACGACATTCACTCCCGCCTTGGGGGCCTGATCGTCGGACGACCGAGGCGTGACTATGACGTCGATGAACTCTCGTCGTCGGTTCCGCGTGCACAGCAACCGCGACTCCTTGAGCGCCTCAACTTGTCCTGCTCTAGCCAGCACTGCGTGGACTTCCTGGCCACCACCAACATGCTTTCAGTCGGCGTGGACGTGCCCCGCCTGGGTCTTATGCTGATGAACGGTCAGCCCAAGGCAACAGCCGAGTACATCCAGGCCACCAGCCGCGTGGGGCGCTCGTCGGCGCCGGGCCTGGTGTTCGGCCTGTTCCGATCAACCAAGCCACGCGACCGCTCTCACTACGAGAATTTCCGTGCCTATCACTCGGCGCTGTACCGGTATGTCGAGCCGACCAGCGTCACGCCGTACTCACCTCCCTCCCGCGAACGAGCCCTACACGCGGCGCTGGTCATCCTCGTCCGCCACAAGCTCGGTCTGGCTGGCGATGGCAGAGCTGGCGAGGTCGCGAACCACGTTGCGGCGGTGCGCGCGTTGGCCGATGCACTAATCGACGTCGTGGAGCGTGTCGAACCGCGCGAGCGTGTCGGCGCGCAGAACTACCTCAACAAGTTCATCGACGACTGGATCGACCGCGCTCGGCGAGCCGAGGGCGAGAGCAAGCTCCTGTACTACCGATCCAGCGGCAAGGGGCAGATCAATCTCATCAAGCAGTTCAACGCCAAGGGCGACGCGTGGCCGACCCTCGGTTCCATGCGCAACGTGGACATGGAGTCGATAATCGAGGTGGATCACGGTGCCGCATCGGGGGGGACGAGCACCTAATGCAACGCAAGATCAGGCAGTCACAGACGATCATTCCGTTCGGCGTCGGCGCAATCTTCGACTTCAAGGGGGAGTCGCTGGTTGGCTGCGACATCTTCCGATGGGGTGCTCGCGGCGAGACGATCCAGAGCGATCGTCTAGCGGCGGCGCTTGGCGTCGCCCAGTTCCGGGCTGCGCCAGTTGTAGATAGCAACGCTTGGGCACCCTCAGTAGCAGGCATCCCCTACTCCCGATTCCCCACCTGGCTGTTCTGCCCCAAGTGCCGTCGGATGACTCGGTGGAAGCGCTCGCTGGAGCAGAAGGGCAAAGCTCCAACCTGCGGCAACTGCCCAAAGCGCCAGCCGCTGGTTCCAATGCGTTGGATTCAGATCTGCCCCGAGGGCCACATGGACGACGTCGACTGGCGGCGATGGGCTCACTCTCGGAACCCAAGTCCCGAGGCACGACAGTGTCAGAAGGACAACTTGTTCTTCAGGACGTTACCGGGTAGGGGGGCTGGCGGTCTCGATACACTCGAAGTGCAGTGCCAGAGCTGCCACAGCCGACGAAACCTGATGGGTATCACGGCAAAGGGATCGCTCAAATCGATCGGCATCTCGTGCAGTGGTCGCCAGCCTTGGCAACGGTTCGAGGATCGTGAGGATTGCAGCGAGATTCCGCTTGCTGTCCAGCGAGGCGCTAGCAACGTCTACTTCCCGCTGGTGCACTCATCCATCGAGATTCCGAATCCGTCTCGTTCCGATGCCTTCAGCGAGACGGCGATGACGATCAAGGCCGACGCCTTCTTCCGGCCGCTTCTGACGGTTAACGAGAGTGCTCCGATGTTTGACATGATGGTGCAGACCTTGGCCAGCGGGCACGGCGTTGACCCAGACTTCGTGAGGGCACTGGCCCGCGATGAGAAGCAGCGCGAGGCCGGTATGGCGACCGCCGTGGAAGCGACGCCTGGTGACCTGCTCGCAGAGGAGTGGGCGGCCTTCCTGACACCCTCAGACAACTCCGATGACCTGCATTTCCGCACGCGGCACGTCGGACTGACCGTGGGCCCCCGTGAGGTCGATGAGATCACCTCATTGCTGACGGACCGCATCGACAAGGTCGTGTTGGCTGACCGGCTCCGCGAGGTTCGGGCGCTGGAGGGCTTCCATCGGGTCACACCCGGTGGCAAGGACACTCTGGTCAAGGCCGCGCTGAAACACACTGTGAACTGGCTTCCCGCAATGGAAGTGCGCGGTGAGGGCATCTTCCTATCGCTGGATGAGAACCGGCTCACTGTGTGGGAGGAGCAAGACAGTGTACGCCGCCGCGTCGCCGAGCTCGACCGGCGCCTCGATGCTTCCTTTGTGGCACCCCGCCTGCGGGAGCGGACCGGGCCGATTCTCAGCCCGCGCTATGTGCTGCTGCACACATTCGCTCACCTCCTTATTCGTCGTTTGGCGTTTGAGTCTGGTTACGCCGCCACCAGTCTGAGGGAGCGCATCTACGCCCGGAGCAGCCTCGAAGTGGACGGCACGGCAAAGCAGGCCGGCGTCCTGATCTACACTGCCGCTGGCGACTCCGAAGGCACGCTCGGTGGCCTCGTGCGGCAAGGCGAGCCCCCCGACCTGCAAGCAACTATCCTCGAAGCATTGCAGGACGCCATGTGGTGTTCCTCTGACCCCCTTTGCAGCGAGAATCTGGCTTCGACGTTTGCCAGCCTGAACTTCGCGGCCTGCCATGCTTGCACCCTTGTTGCTGAGACGAGCTGCGAGAGTGGCAACTATCTGCTCGACCGCGCGATGGTGATTGGCAACGACCACGTGCAGGGCTTCTTCAAGCCCGTCCTCGACGCGGCCATCGTTGCGGCAGGTGAGGGAGTCAGGGGCATCGGGTGAAGCTGCCTGCCTTTGAGGACCTGTCTAAGGAACAGGACCTCATATACAACCTTGACCTCGATGGCAACTACATCGTCAGTGGTCCACCCGGAACGGGGAAGTCGGTTATGGCGCTCTACCGCGCCCAGGTGCTGACCTTCGATGATCGTGAACCTTCGGTGCTCATGTACTCCAAGGTGCTCAAGCAGTACACGGAGCAGGCCGCCAGCGAGGTTGACGTCGCTGGCTATGTCACCACCTTTCACAGCTGGTTCTGGAACTTCTGGCGTAGACACTACCGAACCAGCCCACCGACGATGGCAGGCAACTCCTATGACCACGACTGGGCAGAGATAGCCCAGCAGTTCATGACTAACCCGCCCGAATTGGGCGCCCTCCTTGATCTCATCGTAGACGAGGGTCAGGACCTGCCCCTCGGCCTCTTCCGCATCGCGCGCTTCGTCGCGAAGAACATCACAGTGTTCGCCGACGAGAACCAGCAACTCTTCGACCAGAACACGACCTTGCGCGAGATCGAGGCAGCCATCTCCGCGCGGGAACACCTCGAGCTGCGAAGGAACTATCGCAACACCGCCGAGATCGCCGCTGTTGCAGCCACGTACTACTCCGGCACTTCCACGGGTATCCCGGCCCCGCCTGATCGACACGGCGACAGGCCGACCCTGCGCCGGTACGCGGGCCTCAATGAATTCGCAGACTTCGTTGCCCGCTACGCCAAGGCACGCTCCAACCTGAACATCGGTATCGCATGCCCGAACCAGAACATTCAGCGGCGTCTTTACCGCGAGTTGGATTCCCGTAAGCTGGCTACTCCGGTGCAGCAGTACATCTCCGGGAATCGGGCCCACAACCTGCTTGACTTCGACTTGCCGACCGTGACACTGGTGCACTACAAGTCGTTGAAGGGCCTTGAGTTCGATACTCTGTTCGTGCCCGAGCTTCAACAGGTCACGGTCGACCCGACATCAGCAGCAACCCGCATGATGTTCTACGTCGTGATGTCCAGAGCGCGAGACGAGTTGTACTTGTCCTGGAGCGGCGTCTCGGATGCGCCAGCCATCGTCGCGGACCTGAAGGGTTTGGTGCAGGAACAGTGACTGACGAAGCGCACTTGGACATCGACGGACTCTTGGGCGAGGAGCTCGAATCCCACGAGTCCGCATGCAAGCATCCGGCTGCCCGGATCGCGATATCCGCGCCCGACGAGACTCATGGTTCAGAACGGCTGCCGAAGCCGGAGGTAGCTGGTCAGCACAACAGCAATATCGAGGCTGTGGAACTTGCAGACCCAGCGCCCGTGCCGCGCCCCGGAGCCATGACGGAGGCCGAAATCGAGACACCGTCTCATGTCGCCGCCGAACCTGAGCCTGTTGCTGAGCTCACTTCCGAGGCGTCCTCCGAGCCAAGGCCACCCCGCCTGTTTTTCTTGACCAACCGGATGAACCTGAACGGCGTGCTCAGCTCGCGAATGCTCGCGCCGCGCGAATCTTTCCACAAGTACTATGCCGATCTCTTAGAGCTGGCACCCGGTTGGGTCCCCGTGCTTGTTGGTCCACCACCCACATCGCTGATCGAGCGGGTGGTCGCCGAACGGGGCTCCGGTGCGCCCGTGCTTGTCGAACTGTCCGAATCTGTCTTGAGCGGCGAGCCAGCAAAGGGCCCACTGGTCTACCTACGCGCAGCACTGCTTTCCGACGTTAAGGCGATTCACTTCCGCGAGGCGAAGTCGCTCCGCGAGCATCGCGCTCGTGGGTACAGCAACGTCCACCCGCATGACGATCTGCTACAGGTCAGCCCGGAGCTATTCGCGTCGAACTCAGACGTAGAACCAGCAATCACGCCACCGGCCGAGTCACCGGCCCAGGACTGGCTGCATCTTGACCGCGTCCGCGGCGCCGTCAGCGCCGCGGTCGTAGGGGCCGACAGCGGCGAGTCGCTTGCTGTCGCAGCCGGAATGCTCGGAGCGACCGGACTCCCGCATGACACCCTGCTTCCCCCGTGGTTGACCTGGGCTGAACTCACCACCGAATCGCACTTGCCGGGCTCCGAAACCGATGTCGAGCTGGCCGACAGGCTAATCTTTCAGACGGCCTACCGCGTGCTGGGTGCATGCGATCAGGCCGAGTCATGGAGCCCGACCGACGTGCTTGACACGGTTGTGGACGAGATCCTTGCAGCAAGGCCGGGCGCGGAGGCACAGAGTATCGTTGACCGGAACCTGCAGCGCGTACGCGAACTGATCAACATCGAGCGGGACTTCGAGCCCTTCCGCAACCCTGGCAGTCCATACGTGGCCGCCAAATCCCTCCTCATGGTTCTGCTGCGTCCGGACCTCGGTCAACTCCTCGCCTGGCCGTTCGAGGAAACCCACGCCGACGAGACCAGCCGTGTGGTGGCCGCCATCTTGGCTGGTCGACTGCGCGGAGTCGCCCGCGAGTCTGTGACGCTGCGCAGCCTCGCCTTGGACGACATCACGGCGCGGTGGGCCGTTCGTACTGCGAACGGCGAGGCATCTAGCTTGGGTGCCGCCCAGTTCGTCGCCGATGACACCACGACGGTGTTGCGGCTCGACGGCGCCGAGCTGCAAAGCTCGATGCCGCTCGCACCAGACCCGGTATCGATCTACAAGTCTTTGAGTGCCGAGGCGCGTCAGCCCATGCGCATCGCCGTTTCCCGCCGACTCGGCTGGCCTGTCCTGGTGCGGGCGAGTGTTCCAGCCGGCTCAGACGTCCAGTTTGGAGAGTCGCTCATCACAATCACGTCGACGGAGAGCGTGAGCATCGAGACTGACGTGGACGAGGAAACCTTCGTTCGACGGCTCGGTGACGCGCGTGGGCCTATCAAGGCGGCTGCCGTGGGGCTCCTGCTGGAATGACTCCCAAGATTACCTAAGCTGAGGCAAGACCTTGCGAAGGACCAAGGGCGGTGCGCCCACGCATAGGATCCAGGGGTTCCTCCGGAGTTGGCCGCGCAGGAGTGGCCTTAGCTGTTGCTCTTGTGGCTCGTGATGGTGGGCCGACCTGGCCGCCCGAAGGCATGCTCTACCCGATCCCGCCAGGTCTCATGTCCGGAGCGTTCGCTGCGTTCGTCGTGTAGGCAGCGGCGCTGGATGAGCAGCGCGCGGGCACATTTGCTCACTAGACAACGGAGCGATTCTGATGCCAGTGGGCCCGGAGCCACGCCTTTGATGTGCACTGGCCGTAGCTTCACGGCCACGGGCTTGCCTGCGAGTGCCTGGTACACCGGATAGTTGCAAAGCTGGGCGTCCACGTCGATTGTCTCCGTGTCCGGGTTCACTGCTAGCAGGCCGAGGTCGAAGAGTCGGTGTACGTCCCTCCTGAGCATCAGGACCCCCCCGAGTGGTGTCGTCCGGCGGCGGCGTAGCTGTAGAGGTGGCCAGCCTCTAAGGCGACCAAGAGGGCTGGTCCGCTAAGGGCACAAATCGCTCCGAACTCCTCCAGCACTCTGCTTCGGAATGTGGCCTGGCCCACTCGCACACGAACAGTCGCATCCGTATGACCCCCCACGACGCGGCGCTCAGAAGAGTTCACCGCGTTGAGCATCACCGGCGTCCCAGAGTGCTCCACAGCTGCCTCGAATTTCTGCCAGACTAGTGGACGAAGACTCTGCTGAGACCTCGGGTGCAGACACAATTCCCGCAGCTGTGCCCCGCTCAGCATGTCCCGCAGGTCGATCCACCCGGATGCGTGGCTCGTCTCGTACGTTGTTACCAGTTTGGTCACAAGGGTGGGCTGATCGAAGAGCCCCTGGCACTTGAAACACTTGTAGGCAGGCACCTTCGATCTTCTCCGTTTGATGCCGGCCCTTCCGCAGTGGGGACACTTGCTCAGCGTCTTGACCATCGAAGACACGGTGCAGTCTTCGATGACAGAGACCCCCAGCGAAGTGCGCTTGTCCCACAGGACGATCTTGTCGCCCACCGCGACCTCTGCGTGATGGGCAACCGTCGAATCCCACCTGTAGGTACTGTCCGGGTCATCTGCGTACCCGTCGTTTCCTCCGTGTTCCCGGTCATCCCCCGCGGCTAGAAGCAGCAATGCAGACAAATTGGTCCACCTCCGAACAGCTTTGTAGCCGCGCAGCACATCACTCGGATGGCTCCACGCCTTGCTTAGGGAGAGTCGGCGCACGAATGACGGGGTCGTCTTGGCGGGAGCGACGCCAGCGTCTTCCATCAATGGTCACGGATGGTTCAACATCCTCGGGCAGCCATGGTGAGACGCGGGTGCTGACGAAGCGACCCAGAGTCGGGCGAGGCAGGCCCAGAGTCTCCGCCAGATCCGGATGAGGTGCATAGTGACCGAAGACGACGATTCCCTCGCCGGCCAGGCGCTTCCTCGCGTCCCGTACCCTCTTCTGCGGATCGACCTGCTGTCCAGCGGCATCGACCGACGCCCGGTTGATCAGTTGTCCCTGTGCCTCACGGAAGAGCATACTCACCGCGGCTTGGCCGCTCTTCTGCTTGGCCACTCTCCATGCGAGGTCGCCGGGTAGGTGAAGGAGAGTGTTGGGAATCATGGGCTTGCCTTGGTGCAGCCACAAGATCCGGTCCTTGCCTCGATCGTTCAAATGGCGCTTCCGGTCCCGCTGCCTGCCTGGCGGCTTCAGAAGACTGTCGGTGATGCGAAGCAGGCCCGCAGCCCAGCGCCGGGTGTACTCGTTGCCCCAAAGGAGAAGCGCGATCTGTTCTGTCGTCGTATACATCTCCAGGGGGATCTCCCAGCCGTAGAGGTTACGCGACCACTTCGCATCGACGTCGCTCCCGGCGATGCGATAGTCGAGGTCCACGCCGTCTTCCAGCTCCAGCTCGCGCTGAAGCCAGATCTCAACGAGGGTTCCGACGTGCGTCTTCTCCGTCTTCATCAACTGGGAGTAGTCCCACCGGCCGGTTCTCTGGCCGTCGTACGCCTGATCGAAGGACTCGCGGATGGCATAGGCGATCCGCGCTCCAGTCGGGTCCAGCGCGAGGATCGCCGCATGCACGGCCCAGAGATCGGGATCCTCGGCAGGTGTAGGCGGCTGCTCCTCGGTGCCTGACCACGTGGGCCCGAGCTGTTCCGAAGGGCGACCAGCTCTTGTCGGCTCCTTCGGTGTTACGCGATGACGGCGGCGGAGCGGAAACTTCTCTTCGTCGAGCGAAGCGATGGCCTCTGCTTCATTCTCGTCCATCCCTGGTAAGAAGTCCGGATCCACCATGGAACTTTCTCACATGGCTGCGCCTCGGTGACCGGCCACCCCGAACGGCGGACTGGGCTTCCCCTCGTAACGTGGAGACATCGCCAATTAGGAGGCGGTGATGGGTTCGAGGACGTATCGCAAGTTCGATGAGGATTTCAAGGCTGGCGCGGTGCGGCTGGTGTTCGAGACGGGTAAGCCGATCGCTCAGGTCGCCCGGGACCTGGGCGTCAACGACGGGACGCTGGGCAACTGGGTGGCCAAGGCTCGCCGGGAACGCGACGGCGAGCAGGAGCAGCTGAGTGAGGACGAGCGGGCGGAGCTGGTCCGGCTGCGCAGGGAGAACACCGAGCTGCGGATGCAGCGTGATGTGCTCAAGCGCTCGGTGGCCCTTTGGGTGGACGAGGCAATGGGCCGGTAGCCGTGGCGGCCTTCATCGCCGCCCAGAGGGCAGAGCATCAGGTGCCGCAGGCGACCAGCTGCCGGGCGCTGGGGGTGAGCCAGGCGTGGTTCTACAAGTGGCGCGAGGGCGACCCGTCGGTGCGTCACGCTCGGCGGGAGCAGTTGAAGATCGCGGTGCGGTACTGGTTCGGCAAGCATCACGGCACCTACGGGTCCCCGAGGATCACCGCCGACCTGAGAGACCAAGGCTGGACGGTGAGCGTGAACACGGTCGCGGGCCTCATGGCCGAGTTGGGCCTGGTCGCTCGCCGGCGCAAGCGGCGGCGGCAGACCACCCGGCCGGGTAAGGGCCGGTGGCGGGCGCCGGATCTGATCAAGCGTGACTTCAACACCGAGGAGCTGAACCGCAAGTGGTACGGGGACGGCACCGAGCTGGTCACCGACGAGGGCAAGCTGTTCCTGGACAGTGTGCTGGACATGGGCTCACGCCACATCGTCGGCTTCGCCATGGGTGAGCACCACGACGCGGGCCTGGCCACCGCAGCGTTGCAGGTGGCGATCGCGGTCCGGGGCGGCCACCAGGCCATCGCCGGAGTCGTACTACACACCGACCAAGGAAGCGAATTCACTGCTGCGAACTTTCGCAAGGCCTGCCAGCGGTGCCAAGTCACCCAGTCGATGGGCCGGCCAGGCTCCGGGCTGGACAACGCGGTCATCGAGTCGTGGCACTCCACACTGGAATTCGAGCTACGCAGCCAAGAGCACTTCGCCACCAATGCCCAGGCCAGGGCCGCGGTGGCCGCCTGGATCCAGGAGTACAACCAGGACCGGCGGCACTCGTCCCTGGCGATGAAGTCACCCATCGACCACGAGATCGCGCTCCACCAGGCTGGCGCCCACACCCACACGGACGCGGGCTCGCGGGCCCGTCCCCCCGGAGGCCAGCCATCATGACGTCGTCCTCGCTGCTATCAAGGCCAAGCCCTACGGGTGGCCTGCGGCCAGCCTTGACACCAGCTCCGGGCACCGACCAAAGGCCCCTACCCGGGGAGCCGATCCACAAAATTCAGATCTCCACGGTTTCAGGGGATTGCCAGGACTCAGAGATGGTCGCGAAGGTGGCGCGCAAGGGCTGCGGCCAGCCCCACGGGTACGGCATTTCCAATCTGCTTGGCGATCTCGACCTTGCTCCCACACCAGACAAAGTCCTCAGGGACGTCCTGCAGGCGTGAAGCTTCCAGATGAGTTATCACGCGGTTGACGCGATGCTTGGCCGCCGCATCCCATTGAGGATGGAGATACTGTCCCTTCTCGGGCTTGAAGAACTCAGTCCGGATGGTCAGTGACGGGGCGTCCCACCGCATGCGCCCCATGACATCGGTGGTGCCGGTCTTCTTCTCGCGCCAGCAGCGGGGGAGTAGGTGGTCGGGAACATCAAAGCGACCGCCACCTGGAGGCACGCTGTCGTACCGTGCAAGGGACAGTTCCCGAGGCTGGCGACCGAAGTGAAGATCCTTGCTCTTGAAGATGCCCTTGACCGTCTGCCCGAAGACTTCGGTCGTACTCGCTGGCAGTTCGGTGGTGTCGGGATGCTCCGCGAGACCGAAAATTCGGCTCCTTACGGTCTCCCAGGGAGCGAGGCCGTTGATGCCGCCTTTGGAGTGAGTCGCCTGAGGAAGGGGGATCTCACCGATGCGCGAACCAATGACAATGGCCCGCGGCCGCCGCTGAGCAACGCCGTAGTCTGCGGCCAACAGGACCCCGAAAGAAAGCGTGTACTCCGAGATGAGACCGTGGTCGGCCTCGTCGAGAAGGAGTTGGAACTCGCTGCTCTGCATGAAGCGCTGCACGTTCTCCAGAACGAAGACTTTGGGGCGAGCCGCCTCGACGACGCGGAGGTACTCCTTCCAGAGCTTGTTCCGGGGATCATTCACGTCCTTGCTGCCCAAGTTCGAAAAGCCCTGACATGGTGGTCCGCCGATCACCACATCTACCTGGGGGATGTCGTCGGTCACCCAGTCTGCGATGTCCCCCCAAAACATGTGCTCTTCGCCGAAGTTGGCCGCGTACGTTGCGGCCGCGGCGAGATCCCATTCGACGGCCTGGACGGGAAGGTAGCCCTGATCAACGAAGCCCCGCGTCATCCCACCGCACCCGGCGAAGAGATCGATGAGGGTGGGGCGCTCGGTCACGTGACTCATGCTAGCTCCTCCTGAAGGTCCAGCGAGGCAGGCTCGCCGCTACTGTCGTATGTATGGCCGAACGGAAATCCTGGGCCTCCACGCCCGCAGCACGCGCGACGATGCAGGCGAACCGCGGTCGAGACACCCGCCCCGAGCTGGCGCTTCGCCGAGCCCTTCATTCTCGTGGGCTTCGCTACTACGTGAACCGGAGACCTGAGAAGACCATAAGGAGGACCGCCGACATCGTCTTCCCGCGCGCCCGGGTAGCGGTGTTCGTCGACGGGTGCTTCTGGCACGGGTGCCCTGAGCACCACACCGTGGCGAAGGCCAACGCACGCTTCTGGGCCGACAAGGTGACACATAACCGAGTCCGTGACTTGGAAACGAATGAGCTCCTGAGAGGCCGGGGGTGGAACGTCCTGCGGATCTGGGAACACGTACCCGTCGACGTCGCGGTGAATGCCGTGCTTTCTGCACTGGGCGCCCGATTCCGTTCATGACAGCTGCGCATCCAGAGCCGGGGGCCGGTCCCACGAATGTCTCTTGACGTCGAGAGCTCGTGCAACATCTCGTGCAACCTCCTGGCCAATCTGGGTCGCTTGCGGGCAGTGGGCCTTCGGTCGGAGGTCAGGCCTGGGACCGACAAAACCGCAGGTCAGAGCGCTTCCGATGTTCAGCAGGAAGTTTGGAGATGCGCCGTCAGCCGGGTCGCGTTCGCGTTCCTGCGACGGCGCAGGCGGAGGGGTCATGAGCGGGTGGGGTCTTGGCTGGGCGGCGCTGCCGTGTGCGCTGGAAGCCGGATGCCTGGCGCGCGATGTAGCGCCGGTGGTTGGTGGAGAGCTCTACACCGACGGCGTAGAGCCTGAGGAGTCCTGGCCAACCGGATGGCGAGCCGGCCAGCAGACGATGAACGATGCGGCGTTGAGCTGGGCTGTATCCAAGTTGCTCGAGCATGCGTCGGGTGGCCAGCCGAGAGTTGGGACCCGCTGCACGGGTGGAGATCGCTCGCATGGGATCTTTAGCGCCGGCGGCGCGGGCGCTGTCCAGGCGAGCAACCATCACCTCGAACGCGGCCACGATGTGCAGGCCGTCGAGTTGCTCGCGCAGCCCGTGCCTGGTGAGCCAGTCCTCGAAGGTGTCCATCATGTCACCGGCTCGGGGGCGAAGCGGGCTGGCTGGCCGGGGATCAGTCCCGTCATACCGTGCACGGCATCGGCTTGAGTGGAGCGCGCGGAGCCGTTGCTGCCGCGGACCGCGATCCCGCGTAGGCGTCGGAACAGGTCAGAGGCGCTCATCAGTCGGGCGGCGTGCTCGTGCCGAGCGAGCCAGTTCATGGCAGCCAGCAGCTCATCGTGTCGCGCGTCCTCACCGCCGATCGTCCACGGGCAGGTGGACCCGAGGGCGCAGGCCATCGTGAATCCGCGGGTACAGACCGCGTCTAGAACCGCGACCCACAGCTGGTCTCGCTCCGAAGAGGGACGATGCAGAGACGGGCATCGGGACAGGGCAGCCTGGAGGTGCTCAGCAAGTTCGTCCGCGGTGCTGCAGCCATGATCGGCAGCCGTTCTGATCCGCGGGCCTTGGGGGAGAGGCGTGTGACGGGGGGCAGCTGTCGGCGGGGCACCGCCCCGGATGGTCCAGCCGGCCACTCTGGTGGGGCTCAGCGGACCACTCGGTCGCGCTAGGGGCGTTGCAGGCGAAATCCCACCGACTGGGTCGGTCCGCGTCGACAAGGCCCTCCCCACGGGCGGAACTGAATGCTGCGACTGTGTCCTTGACCACGTCGTCATCGTCTGGACTCCGCTCTCTTAGCACCCATCGCACTGGCTTAAGCCAGTAATGCCAGAATAGAACTGGCTCAAGCCAGTGTCAACTGGCTTGAGCCACTGCTCTACACTGGGCGTCATGAGCGAGACGAAGAAGGATCGGCGCCAGCCGGAGACCGCCAGCCGCCAGGTCGCGGCCGCACTCCGCAGCGCCATCGGAGACGGCTCCTTGGCCCCGGGCGACCGGCTCCCCTCGGAGCGCACCCTGGCCAGCACGCACGGCGTGGCCCGCAACACCGCGCGCGAAGCGGTACGCCAGCTGGCCGAGTCCGGCCTGGTCACCGCCGAGCACGGTCGCGGCGTCTTCGTGCGGGTAGCCCCCCGCCTGATGCGCTTCGGGCAGCTGCGCTACTCCAAGAAGCTGCGCGAGGACACCGGGGTCTCACCCTTCCACGCGGAGGTACTCGCCCAGAACCGGATCCCCAACGCCTACTTGACCAGCATCGAACGCGCCGTGCCGCCCGCCTCGGTGGCCGATCGCCTGGGTGTCAAGGTGAGCAGCAAGAGCGTCGTGCGTCGCGAGAACTGGTATTTCGCGGACGGCGAGCCCATGCAGGTCGGGCTCACCTACATCCCCTGGGAGATCGCCAAGGGCACCGTGCTGGCTCGCAGCGACGAACTCGGGCCCGGAGACCTCTACGCACGGTTTGCCGACCGGGGCTATGAGATCACCTACACCCGCGAGGAGGTCACCGCTCGCATGCCCACGCCCGAGGAGGCCACGGGGCTGATGCTGCCGGACGGTGTCCCGGTCCTGGTCGTCCTGCACACCGGACTCGACCAGCAGCGCAGACCCTTCGAGGTGACCGAGTTCGTGATGCGCGCCGACTACACCGGGTTGGACTACACCATGCCCGTGGACGCCTCATGAGCCTCGAAGTCCGGCCCCGCGCCACCAGCGACCTGCCCGCCCTTGCCGCCGCCCTGATCAAGGTTCACGACCACGACAAGTATCCCGTTGAAGGCGTCGCCGACCCCCTCGCCTGGCTGACCCCCGACCGGCTCCTGGCCGCCTGGACCGCGCTGGTCGATGGCCGCCCGATAGGACAAGCCACCTTGGCCCGAGCCGGCGCCGAGGACGACGCCGCCCGAATCTGGCAGCAGCACACCGGCCGGGACATCGATCAGTTGGCCATCCCCGCCCGCCTGTTCGTCGACCCCGACCACCGACATCAGAGAGCCGGCCTCTTCCTCCTGCACGAGGTCCAGGCCTTCGCACGAGACCATCACCTCGCCATCGCCTTCGACGTCATGCTCAAAGACCACGCGGCGATCCGGCTCTACGAAACCCTCGGCTGCGTCCGGATCGGCACCATCACCCACACGCACAGCCACGGCCAAGCAGAACCGGCAGCCGTCTACGCCACACCCGACTCGGCACCCCACCGCGAGACACCGAGAGCCTGATTCTCATCGATCACGGTCGACCGTCGTGGCGGAACGGGCGGGTGCCGTCGTGGGCGGTCACGCTGGCCTGGCTGGCTGAGCCGCTGTCTCTGGATCCGAGCGGGTGGCCCCATGCTCATGGCCACAGGCGGCACCTGGACCGGGCGGTGCGACACGTGAGTGCCCCAGGCTCCGGTATCCATGAGGTCGTCGAGTGCACCAAACCCGCGAAGAGAGACTGAGAGGGCGGTGCAACGAGAAGTCTTACGCACAAGCTGAAGGCCCGGCCCTCGGCAAAGAGAGCAGGCATGCTAGGAGGATCACGTCACGGACATCACGACGGCATTTTGGTACACAACCGGTACACATGACGTCGAGAATCGCCGCGAAACGCCGATAAGCCTTGAAGCGCGTTTGCGCAGGTCACAGGGCATGTTGGCCAGATCGTCGCAGGTCGAGAACGCCCTTGATTCGCCCTCTCAAGGCCGTAACCCGGTCGCCAGTGAGCGCTGGGCTGATTCAAAGGCCTATCGCCCCGATTGTCATAGACCGGCTCGACACAGGTCGAGGCGGTCTACCAGGAGAACCAATCGCAGCATCGGTGGCAGGCGACAGGCGATGCTGGTCAGCCAGGAGCGGCCCCGATCTTCTGACCAGATTTCTGACCGAGACGGCCCGAGATGCGGTGAAACGTACGCCAGCAGACGAGCCACCAGGGCGGAAGCCGTGCGGGATGGCGGGGACCAGCGGCACACGAAGACACGGCTGAGCGGTGGCCGTGCCTGCTCATAACCCGGAGGTCGCAGGTTCAAATCCTGCCCCCGCTACCACGTCGTAGCACGGCACGAGGCCCCTTCCAGATCCTGGAAGGGGCCTCGTGCCGTTGTACCGGCGGACTGCTGGCGTCGATGGTCGATGGTGCTCCGCTCCGCCCCCAGTCGGCTCGCCTCCACCCTTGACCTCAACGGGCCATTGACAGGCGGCCCGGGCAGTGGGAATCTAAAAATACGTTCAATTGTGTTTAGAAAGAGGTTCCCATGGCTGCCACCGCTGCTCACCCCTCCACCCCGCACACCACCACGGTCCATGGCGTCTCCGACGCTCTTCACCGCGCCCGGACCGAGCCGGCCTACGGCGCGTTCCTCGTGCTCTGGATCGGATTCATCGCCCTGCCCCTGCTGATGGGGTTGGACAAGTACGTCAACCTGATGACCAACTGGGAGAGCTACCTGGCCCCGTGGATCGTCAACCTGCTGCCGTTCAGCGCGCACACCGCGATGGTCATCGTGGGGAGCATCGAGGTGGTCGCCGCCATCCTGGTCTTCCTCCGGCCTCGCTATGCGTCGTATGTCGTGGCGTTGTGGCTCGCGGGCATCATCATCAACCTGCTCACGTACTCCGGCTTCTACGACGTCGCACTGCGTGACTTCGGCCTGCTGCTGGCGGCTGTCGCCCTGACCCGGCTCGCGGCGGTCTACGACAAGGGCTGGCGTCCCGAGGACAAGGCCTGACCTCCGGACAGGAGCCCGCCAGATCTGGGACGATGCCGATGGCGCGCGTCCGACGTCGTCCCAGGACCGTCGACAGGACTGGAGCGCACCTCGTCCAGAAGGAGAGGGGCCGACATGGGTTCGATCGCGGTGGTCACGGGGGCCAGCAGCGGAATCGGCTTGGCCGCCGCCCGGGCCCTGGCCGAGGCCGGGTGGCACGTCGTCGCCACGGCTCGCCGCCCCGACGCGGCGGACGCGTTGCGGCA
>NZ_VOHR01000340.1 GCF_009192725.1 Segeticoccus rhizosphaerae
CGTATGCCGTCGCCGCCGCCTCGAGGCTCGAGGGCAGCACTCCCAGGCCCGTGGCCGCCGCGGCTTGGCTGGCCGGGTCGTCGGCGAACAGCTCCGAGACGTATGGCGCGACCCGCCCCAGCGCGTCCTGCATCCGCTCGTGCGACTCGACGGTCCCGTCGCCGAGGCGCAGCATCCACTGGGTGGCGTGGTCGCGGTGGTAGTCGACCTCCTTGACCGCCTTCTGCGCCACCCCGGCGACCGTCTCGTCCGTGGAGGAGGTGAGCGCGGCATACAGCTCGCACTGGTAGGAGGAGAACCACAGCATCCGGGCCATCTCGAAGCCGAAGTCGCTGCGCTCCTGCTCGACGAGGTGCACGTTGCGGAAATCGCGCTCGTCGCGCAGGTAGGCGAGGTCGTCCTCGCTGCGGCCGGTGCCGTCCAGCTCGCCGGCACGGGTCAACAGCGCCCGGGCCTGACCGAGCAGGTCGAGCGCGATGTTGCCGAGGGCCATGTCCTCCTCGATCTGCGGCGCGCGGCTGATCCACTCGCCGAGCCGCTGGGCGTAGACGAGCGCGTCGTCGGCCACACCGAGGACGTAGCGCGGCAGCAGCTCGTCCGCGCTCGGCACGGGAAGGGCACGACCCGGTGAAGTCGTGTCGATCACCTTGTCACTCATACGCTTTCGGCCCTTCCTCGGAAGTCCACGCGAAGCATCGGAGCGAAGCGGAGAACTTCGCGGGTGTTACAGGTATTCGACGTCGTCGGGGACGTCGTAGAACGTGGGATGGCGGTAGACCTTGTCGGCGGCCGGGTCGAAGAACGAGTCGCGCTCGTCGGGGCTGCTCGCCTCGATGTCGCTCGACCGCACGACCCACAGCGAGACGCCCTCCTGCCGGCGGGTGTAGAGGTCGCGGCCGTTGCGCAGGGCCATCTGGGCGTCGGGGGCGTGCAGCGAGCCGACGTGTACGTGCGACAGTCCCCGCTTGCCCCTGACGAAGACCTCCCAGAGCGGCCAGCTGCGGCCGGCCTGCGGGATGGGCTGGTCGCCCGTCGGGGTGTCGGTCATGCCGTCTGCTCGCGCTCCTCGGCTGCGGGGTCGCGCCGCTCCGTCGTCGCCGCGTCCGTCGCCGCTCATGCCGCTTGTTCCTTCCCGGCGCGCTTGTCGGCGTATGCGTTCGCGGCGTCTCGCACCCAGGCACCCTCGTCGTGCGCAGCGTTGCGCCACGCGAGCCGTTCGCGGTTGCAGGCGCCGTCGCCCTTGATGACCCGCCAGAACTCGTCCCAGTCGATCGGCCCGAAGTCCCAGTGACCACGCTCCTCGTTCCAGGCGAGGTCAGGGTCGGGCAGCTTGAGTCCGAGCTTCTGGGCCTGGGGCACCATCATGTCGATGAACTTCTGCCGGAGGTCGTCGTTGCTGAATCGCTTGATGCCCCAGGCCATGTTCTGCTCGGTGTGGCCTCCTTGGGCGGCGGCGTCACCGGTGTCGGGCGGGCCGAACATCATCAGCGACGGCCACCACCAGCGGTCGGCCGCGTCCTGAGCCATCGCCTTCTGCTCGTCGGTGCCGCGCGCGAGGTTCCACAGGATCTCGAAGCCCTGCCGCTGGTGGAAGGACTCCTCCTTGCAGACCCGGATCATGGCCCGGGCGTACGGCCCGTAGGAGCAGCGGCACAGCGGCACCTGGTTCATGATGGCCGCCCCGTCGACCAGCCACCCGATCGCGCCGCAGTCCGCCCAGGTGAGCGTGGGGTAGTTGAAGATCGAGGAGTACTTCTGGCTGCCGCTCATCAGCTTGTCGAGCAGCTCGGCCCGGTCGACGCCCAGCGTCTCGGCGGCGCTGTAGAGGTAGAGCCCGTGGCCGGCCTCGTCCTGCACCTTGGCCATCAGGATCGCCTTGCGCCGCAACGACGGAGCGCGGGTGATCCAGTTGCCCTCGGGCTGCATGCCGATGATCTCGGAGTGCGCGTGCTGCGCGATCTGCCGGATCAACGTCTGCCGGTAGGCGTCCGGCATGTCGTCGCGCGGCTCGATCCGCTTGTCGGCGGCGATCAGCTCGTCGAACGACATCCCGTCGCCGCGCTGTGCGCTTTCGGCGCCATCGGCGACGGTCTGGTCGTACTCCCCCGACTCGGCGGCGTTGAGGGGCTCGTCGGGGTCGATGAAGTCGTTGCCGTACATGCCTCCAGTATGCCGGGTTGTTACATCTGCTTGCAATATGGGTCCAAAAGTGTCACAAGCGCTCCACCTGAGAGGATGGCTCGATGACCACGACGGAGCCGCACGAGCACGACCACGAGCACCAGCACGGGTCGTCGGACGGCCCGATCGCCGATGCGAGTGTGCGCACGGCCAGGACCAGCGACGCGCCGGCGGTGGGGCGCGTGCAGGCGGCGGTGTGGGAGGACGCCTACGCCGAGATCCTCTCCCCCGAGCTGCTGGTGCAGTTCGAGGAGCAGTCGTTCGCCAAGGCCTGGCGCGCCACCCTCGAGGAGCCGCCCAGCTCACGGCACCGGTTGCTCGTGGCCTGTGCCGGTCCGCAGGTGGTCGGCTTCGTGGCCCTCGGCCCGAGCGGCGACCCCGACGCCGGCGCGGACCACGGCGAGCTGCTCACGCTCGGGGTCCACCCGCAGGCCCGACGTGTCGGCCATGGCTCGCGGCTGCTGAACGCGGCCGTGGACACCATGCGCGTGGTCGGGTTCGAGCAGTGTGTGGCCTGGCTGCTCGCCACCGACGAGACCACTCGGGCCTTCCTCGAGGTGGCGGGCCTCGCGCCGGACGGCGCCTTCCGTGACCGCGTCATCGACCCCGACGGGTCGGTGGTCCGCGAGGTCCGCCTCGCAGTAGACCTGTCGACGCCGTGACCGACGGCGGGGCACCGTCGCCGAGCCTGCCCGCCGAGCGTCGACGCGCCGTGCTGCGACAGGGGCTCTCCGTCGGGGTCGCCACCGGGGCATACGGCATCAGCATCGGCGCGCTCGCCGTCGCCGCGGGCCTGTCCCTGTGGCAGGCGATGGCCCTGTCGCTGCTGCTGTTCAGCGGCGGTTCGCAGTTCGCCCTGGTGGGCGTCATCGCGGCGGGCGGCTCCGGCGCCGCGGCGATCACGACCTCGACGCTGCTCGGCATCCGCAACGGCCTCTACGGGCTGCAGGTCTCCCGGATCCTCGGGGCACACGGACTGCGCCGCCTCGCGGCCGCCCAGCTGACCATCGACGAGTCGACCGCAGTCGCGGTCGGCCAACCCGAACCGGCCGCGAGCCGGCTCGGCTTCTGGGTGACCGGCGGCGCCGTCTTCGTGCTCTGGAACCTGATGACCTTCGTCGGCGCCCTCATCGGCGACCTGCTCGGTGACCCGCGGCAGTACGGTCTGGACGCGGCCGCCGCGGCAGCCTTCTGTGCGCTGTTGTGGCCGAGGTTGCGCTCCAGCGACGGGCGTGCCGCCGCGGCCGTGGCCGCCGTGCTCGCCCTGCTCGTCGCTCCTGCGGCACCGGCCGGCATACCGGTCCTGGTGGCGGCGGTCGCTGCCGTCGTGGTCGGCCTGCGGCCCGGTCGACCCGCTCCGGCGACGCGATGAGGGCGACGCGATGAACCTGTGGGTGACCGTCCTGGTCGCGAGCGCCCTGTCGTTCCTGCTGAAGCTGGGCGGTTACGTCGTCCCCCACCACTGGCTCGACGGGCCCCGGATCTCCCGTGTGACCGGGCTGCTCCCGGTGGCGCTGCTGTCGGCCCTGGTCATGACCCAGGCCTTCACGACGAGCGGCGGCGCGCCGACCCTCGATGCGCGCGCGGCCGCGGTCGGCGTGGCGGTCGTGGCGCTGCTG
>NZ_VOHR01000341.1 GCF_009192725.1 Segeticoccus rhizosphaerae
GCGTGCACGCGGACCGCGCTGAAGTCGGTGCCGAACCGTGCCTCCATCGCGCGGCGCACACCGGCCTCGATCGGCTGGCCGCCCCGGGCGATGGTGTGGCGCACCGACTGCTCGAGCGGCTCCAGGGCGCCCGTCTGCGTCGTCATGGGTGGGCTTCCTTGGTTGGCGGCGTAACCCGCGGTCCGATACCGGCGGCCAGGACCTGGCCGAGTCGGCGACCGGTGGCTTCGCCGTCCCGTGTAGGCAGGCGGTCGACGGCCAGCCTGAGCTCGTCCACGTGAGCGGGCCTGGCGTCGACCGCGGCCGCTGACAACCGGCGGGTGAGGACGTCTCGAAGCTCAGCGGACAGGCCGGCTTCGAGGTCGTCGCGCTGCCGACCGGGCACATCGAGCCCCTCGATGACCAGGTGCTCGATGTGTACCTCGAGGCGGGGCGGGGGAGTACGGCGTGGCCTCATGGCGTCACCGGCTCCCCGGCCAGCTGCCGCTCGCTGATCGGCACCTGGAGCTTGGCGAACTCGTCGCGCACCGCCTGCAGCAGGTGGTCGTGGTTGAGGTCGATGCGGTCGGCCGCCGCGAGGAAGGCGGCGTTGACGGCGACGTTGCGGATCATCCCGCCGTTGAGTGGCAGCGCGGCGAGCGCGTCGAGATCCAGCGCCTTCACGCCCGGTATGGCGTCGGGCAGGCAGGTGCGCCAGATCGCCGCCCGCTGGTGTGCGTCGGGAAAAGGGAACTCCACGATGAAGCGCAGCCGCCGCAGGAAGGCGAAGTCCAGAGCCGACCGCATGTTGGTGGCCAGGATCGCCACGCCCTGGTAGGTCTCCATCCGCTGGAGCAGGTAGTCGATCTGGATGTTGGCGAAGCGGTCGTGCGAGTCGCGGACCTCGGTGCGCTTGCCCAGGAGGGCGTCCGCTTCGTCGATGAACAGCACTCCGCCGCCGGACTCGGCGGCGTCGAAGAGCCGCCGGAGATTCTTCTCGGTCTCGCCGATGTATTTACTGACGATGCCGGACAGGTCGGCCTTGTACAGGTCGAGGTCCAGGTCGTGGGCCAGCACCTCAGCGGCCAGGGTCTTGCCGGTGCCGCTGGGGCCGGTGAACAGGGCTGCGATCCCCAGGCCGCGGCTGGCCCGGTCGGCCAGCCGCCACTGGTGGTAGACCTCCCAGCGGTGGCGCACCTGGTCGGCGATGGACTGCAGCATCTCCAGCTGCTTCTCGTCGAGCACGAGGTCGGGCCAGGATGCCTCGGGGATGACTCGTTCGGCGACGCCTTCAAGGCGTGGTCGAGCCTCGAGGCGGCAACGCTCCCAAGGGTCGTCGGCCTCGGTTGCGATGCGCGCGATGGTGGCGGTGTCGACGGCAAACTGCGCGGCGAGCTGGCCGGGATCGATCTCGCTGTCGGCAGGCAGGTGGTCCTGCCAGGCCGCTTGTCGCTCCGCGGTGGTCGGTGGTGCCACGTCGACTCGCAGGCTGGCGGGGACCGATGCCTGAGGTGACTGTCGCAGCTGCAGGAGCGTCGCGCACCCGGACCGTCGTGCGAACGCCGCGGCGGTCGGGTCGTCGTCGGCAGTCTCGAGGAGGATCGCGACGGGGGAGAGGCCGGCCTCGCGGCGCCACAGCCGAGCGAGCCCGTCGAGCTCGACCTCGTCGGCGGGCAGCGAACGGGGCGACATCCGGTAGCACTGCAGCCCGAACGCGGTCGCGACCGCTGCGGCCAGCATCGTCGAGGACCGCTCATCGGGTCCGACCAGCTCGACCACCGGTGGGTCCGCGACCAGCGTGGGGTGCGGCGCATCCGACCGCTGGGCGTATCGGGCGTCGTCAGGCTGACCGGCCCACGCGGTCACCACCCGATCGGCGGCAGCCCGCTGCGACGGAGGCAAGGAGTCGAGGGCAACCTGATCCTCGAGCTGCACGGAGACACGCAGCCGGACGTCGAGGTGGTCGAGTCCGCGAAGGTGGTTGACAAGTCGTTCATCGACTCGCAGCGGTGCGATGACCAGTGACTCGAGTGCCGACCGGTCCACCTCGACCAGTCGCTGGGCGCGCAGCGGGCTGTCGGGGGAGAGCGCGGCCCACGCCGGGTCGGGCAACGTCATCATCGCGATCGCGAACGACGGGAAGCGCATCGCAGGGTTGCCGTGGATCCGGGCGCACTGGTCGCGGATCGACGGGTCGAGCTCCACGGCGGCGCACAGCAGGACGACGTCGCGTTCGAACCGGTCCAACCCGAAGCGTTCGCCGAGCGTTACCAGCGCGGGTGCGGGACCGGAGTAGGCCAGCGGATCGCCGGCATCCTCCCGCGGCGGAGTTGCCGGTGGCCCGGGCGTCGACGGTTGCCAGGAGCGGCCGAAGACGCCCGCGGTTGGCGGTTCCTGCGTTCCGCCGTGCTCGGTCAGGAGGCGCCGGATCCAGGCGACGCCCCGGGCCATGAAGTCCTGGTCGGCGTCGGGCGCGGCGCGGTGGCTGGCCGGGGCGGTCATGTCAGCGTCACCGTGGTGTCCGGGTCGAACCGTGGTGTCGGGTCGGTGCGGTCCACGACCAGCCGGCTGTCGGTGCCGCCGACGCGCAGCCGCACGGGATAGGTGCCTGCCGAGGCGTTGCTGATGGTGAACGAGATCGTCCCCGTGTCGGTGGTCAACAGGTCTGCGGGGGTCGACTTGCTGCCGAGCAACATCGACACCTCCTGGCCGGCCCGGACGGGTGGCTCGCAGGTGAGCGTGACGTGGGCGCTCGTGCCGGTGCGGGCGACGGTCATGGGTAGTGCACTCGTGATGGTCGGGGCCACCGCGAGGGAGAGCCGGTTCGTGATGAGGGAACCGGCTCCGGTGGACTGCAGCCGGAGCGCCACCGACCCGAGTCCGGCCGGCATCGTCGCCGGGATGCTGAAACGGACCGCGCTGGCCGTGGCCTGATCAGGGTTGACCTGGAGGGGCGTGGCGAGGAACGGATGGGCGAGGATCGCCACAACCGTGTCCGCGTCCAGCCCGTGACCGTGGATCGTGACCGGTTCCCCGGTCAGGGCAGCCGGTTGGCCCAGCACCGGGGCCACCTCGGTGAGCTCGGCCAGGTCGACCGCGGCGGCAACCGAAGCGCCCTGGCCGTCCGACCCTCGCCGCAGCACGGGCAGCGGTGCCAGGCCTCGGACCCGGCTCTCGATCTGGACGACCCGGACTTCGAAGGCTGCCGAGATCCGGTAGGGCGCCTGGAAGACCGACCAGAGCGAGTACATGTCCTTGTCGTCCAGCGGCTGCCAGTTGACTCGCACCTGCTCCCACTGCCTCGACACGTCGCTGAACGGTGCGAGGTCGGCGAGGTCGCGCTCGGTCAGCCGCTCGTGGGAGTGCAGCGACTGCAGCGCTCCACCGAGCAGCCGGTGCGCAACCAGGTCGTTGCCGTCCGGCGCGTAGGGCGTGAGCAGGTAGTGAAGGACCAGCGGCAGCTCCGGCTGCCCCACCTCACCAGGTGTCGTCGCCGGCGGATCCGTGTTGCGGAGCGAACCGTCCACCTCGGTGCGGTAGAGAAACACGTTGACCCGTTCCTCCTGCGACGCGGCCACCTCGTGCGGAGGAGCAGCGATCGCGCGGGCGCCGGCAGAGACCCGCTTCACGCCGGCATCCACGATGCTTCGCATGGTCTCGGTCACCGCCTCGATGGCGCGCGCGTCGCTCATCGCGCGCCTCCCGGCCGTCGGGTCTGCAGGTAGTCGGACAGGCTCAACCGTGGGGTGGACCGCGGTGCCGGCCGCCGCCGCGGCTCCGGGTGGATCTCGGAAGGCGCCCCGGCTCGGACCTCGACGCGGCCGATGCTGATCTTGACGACCGGCGCCGCCGGAGCGGGACGCGGGGTGGCTGCCACGGGTGCCGGACGTGGCCG
>NZ_VOHR01000342.1 GCF_009192725.1 Segeticoccus rhizosphaerae
GGCGCCCAGCACGGCCGCGAGACCGAGACAGCCTGCTGCGACGCGGGCGAGCCGCCGGGTGTGCTCCTGCAGGAAGGTGCGCGCCATGGGTGAGTCGAGGGCGGGCCCGGGACCCGGTGGCGCCGGTTCGAGCGCTCGTGCGGTCGAGGCCGGCGGCGCGATCCCCCCGCCTCGTCGCGCTCGATGCAGCAGCACGTTGCCCGCGTAGAGCGCCGCCCCCACCACCAGCACCACGCCGAGCACGCTGAGCGGACGGACCCGGACGCGGGTGAGCACCAGCCCGGCGACGAGGGCCACCCCCAGGTAGAGCCAGGAGCGCGGGATCGACTTCACGGATCGGAGTCTAGGGACTCGGCCACCGCGCAGAAGTTGCTGGGGACCGGCGTCGTCGACGACGCCGATCCCCAGCAACTTCGTGTCCGGGCGCGGACCTCCGGGTCAGCGGGAGGCGGTGCCCTCGGTGTAGTCGGAGTCGCCCGTCTTGATCCAGCCCATCAGCTCGCGCAGCTTGCGGCCGGTCTGCTCGATCGGCTGTCCCTCGGCCTCGGCGCGCAGCCGCTTGAACTCCGGAGCACCCGCGTCCTGGTCCTTGATGAACCGGTCGGCGAAGGCGCCGCTCTTGATGTCGGCGAGCACGCCCTCCATGTTCTTCTTGACGTGCTCGTCGATGACGCGCGGACCGGAGACGTAGTCACCGAACTCGGCGGTGTCGGAGATCGACCAGCGCTGCTTGGCCAGGCCGCCCTCATACATCAGGTCGACGATGAGCTTGAGCTCGTGCAGGCACTCGAAGTAGGCGATCTCGGGCTGGTAGCCGGCCTCGGTGAGCACCTCGAACCCGGTCTGCACCAGCCGCGAAGCCCCACCGCAGAGCACGGACTGCTCACCGAACAGGTCGGTCTCGGTCTCCTCGGTGAAGGTCGTCTTGATCCCACCGGCACGCAGGCCCCCGATCGCCTTGGCGTAGGACTTGGCCAGGTCCCAGGCCTTGCCGCTCTCGTCCTTCTCCACGGCGAGCAGCACGGGCACGCCTCTGCCGTCGACGTATTCGCGGCGCACGAGGTGTCCCGGACCCTTGGGGGCCACCATCGCCACGTCGATGCCGGCGGGCGGGTTGATGTAGTCGTAGCGGATGTTGAAGCCGTGGCTGAAGAAGAGCGCGTCGCCCTCCTTCAGGTTGGGCTCGATCGCGTCGGCGTAGAGCGCCCGCTGCACGTGGTCGGGCGCGAGGATCATGATCAGGTCCGCCTCGGCGCAGGCCACGTCCGGTGTCACGACCTTGAGCCCCTCGGCCTCGGCCTTGGCCCGCGACTTCGAGCCCTCGAGCAGCCCGACCCGCACGTCGACGCCCGAGTCGCGCAGGCTCAGTGCGTGGGCGTGCCCCTGGCTGCCGTAGCCCAGCACAGCGACATGGCGCCCCTGGATCAGCGAAAGGTCTGCATCGTCGTCGTAGAACATCTCGGCCACGTCGGCCACTCCTTCGAGTTGGGTTGTGTTCGTCGGTCACACACGGTATGCCGTGTGCCTGGCTGGTGTCGCGGCCGTCCGTCAGGCGGTCCGCAGCGCGCGGTCGGTGATCGAGCGCGGTCCTCTCCCGATCGCGACCATGCCCGACTGCACGAGCTCCTTGACGCCATACTGCTCGAGCATCCGCAGGAACGCCTCCAGCTTGTCGCCCGTGCCGGTCGCCTCGATCGTGATGGCGTCCGGTGAGACGTCGACCACCTTGGCGCGGAACAGCTCGACGATCTCGAGCACCGCCGAACGGGTCTGTCCGTCGGCCCGCACCTTGATCAGGATGATCTCCCGCTGGACCGAG
Organism: Segeticoccus rhizosphaerae; assembly: GCF_009192725.1. Classification (GTDB taxonomy): domain Bacteria; phylum Actinomycetota; class Actinomycetes; order Actinomycetales; family Dermatophilaceae; genus Segeticoccus; species Segeticoccus rhizosphaerae. Next base: position 1,820 of record NZ_VOHR01000342.1, read on the forward strand.
GCGTCCCGCTCGAGCTCGACCACCTTGATCACCTCGACCAGCTTGTTGAGCTGTTTGGTGAGCTGCTCCAGGGCCAGTGACTCGACGTCGACGGCCACGGTCATCCGCGAGATCTCGGCGATCTCGGTCGGACCGACCGCGAGCGAGTCGATGTTGAAACCACGCCGCGAGAAGAGTCCGGCGATCCGGGCCAGGACACCGGGCTTGTTCTCGACCAACACCGACAGGGTGTGCTTGCTCATCCCGTCCTCCTATTCCTCGTCCCGATGCCAGACGGGGGTGCCGCCGCGCGCGATCTGGATCTGGTCGTTGCTCACTCCGGCGGGCACCATCGGCCACACCATCGCGTCGCGCTCCACCACGAAGTCGATCACCACCGGCCGGTCGTTGATCTCCATGGCCCGGTTGATGGTGGCGTCGACGTCCTCGACCGACTCGCACCGCAGCCCCACGCAGCCGTAGGCCTCGGCCAGCTTGACGAAGTCGGGCACCCGCTGGCCGACGCTCGTGTGCAGGTCGGTGTTGGAGTAGCGCTCGTTGTAGAAGAGCGTCTGCCACTGCCGGACCATGCCCAGGCTGGAGTTGTTGATGATCGCGACCTTGATCGGGATGTCGTTGATGACGCAGGTCGCGAGCTCCTGGTTGGTCATCTGGAAGCAGCCGTCGCCGTCGATCGCCCAGACGGTGCGGTCCGGCTCGGCCGCCTTGGCGCCCATGGCCGCCGGCACCGCGAAACCCATCGTCCCGAGGCCGCCGGAGTTGATCCAGCTGTTGGGCCGTTCGTAGCTGATGAACTGCGCCGCCCACATCTGGTGCTGGCCGACTCCGGAGACGAAGGTCGAGTCGGGTCCGCTGATCGCGCCGAGCCGTTCGATGACGTACTGCGGCGGCACGCCGTCGCCCTCCGGAGCGGTGTAGCCGACGGGGAAGTCGGCCTTCCACTGCTGCACCTGGGCGCGCCACGCGGCACCGCGTTCGGCCACCGGCGGCTCCGTCTCCGCCGACAACGCCTCGAGGAGCTCGACCACCACCTCGTCGACGTCACCGACGATCGGCACGTCGGCCACCCGGTTCTTGGAGATCTCCGCCGGGTCGATGTCGGCGTGGATGACCGCGGCGTCCGGCGCGAAGGTGGACAACACACCGGTGACCCGGTCGTCGAACCGCGCGCCGAGGGTGATCAGCAGATCCGACTTCTGCAGGGCGGTCACCGCGGCGACGCTGCCGTGCATCCCCGGCATGCCGAGGTGCAGCGGATGGCTGTCGGACACCGCACCGCGGGCCATCAGCGTGGTCACCACCGGGATCTGGGTCAGCTCGACCAGCTCCCGCAGCTTGGCGCTCGCACCCGCGCGGATCACGCCGCCGCCGACGTAGAACACCGGCCGCCTGGACTCGCGGATCAGGCGGGCCGCTTCCCGAATCTGCTTGGCGTGCGGGCGAGTCCCCGGGTGGTATCCAGGCAGCGCGACCTTGGGCGGCCAGTCGAAGGTCGTCTGCGCCTGGAGCGCGTCCTTGGCGATGTCGACCAGCACCGGCCCGGGGCGGCCGGTCGAGGCGATGTGGAAGGCCTCGGCGATCACCCTCGGGATGTCGTCCGCCCGCGTCACCAGGTAGTTGTGCTTGGTGATCGGCATGCTGATGCCCCGGATGTCCGCTTCCTGGAAGGCATCCGTGCCGATCGACCGCGAATTGACCTGGCCGGTGATGGCGACGATCGGGACCGAGTCCATGTAGGCGTTCGCCAGCGGGGTGACCAGGTTGGTGGCGCCCGGTCCGCTGGTCGCCATGCAGACTCCCACCCTGCCGGTCGCCGACGCGTAGCCCTCGGCGGCGTGCCCGGCACCCTGCTCGTGACGGACGAGCACGTGCCGGACCTTGGTCGAGTCCAGCAGCGGGTCGTAGGCCGGCAGGATGGCCCCACCGGGGATCCCGAAGACCGTGTCGACCCCGACCGCCTCGAGCGCCTGGACCAGGCTCTGGGCTCCCGTGACCGGCTGGGCCGCGCGCAGGGCGGGCCGTGCTGCCAGGTCGGCGGGGGTCGGCGCAGCG
>NZ_VOHR01000343.1 GCF_009192725.1 Segeticoccus rhizosphaerae
TCCGCCCTGCTGACCATTCGGGGCGCCACCGCCAACGTCGCCAGCCCACGATGGGGGGCTTGGCATTCGCTCCAACCGAATACGACCCCTCCACCAATCCGGCTCCGTGAACGCCCCCTCTGAGTTGGCCTGTCCCGATGGTGTATCCGCGCGCTGGTAGGCCCTACAGATGGCGACACACAGAGTGTGCCGCCGGCTCGTGAAGGGTGGTTTTGCGGGTGACGATGACGATCCGGCGGATGACGTTGGGCAGCGGCTACCGCTACCTGATGCACTCCGTCGTCCAGTCCGACGGCGCCTCGCAGCAGACCTCCGCGTTGACCCGCTACTACGCCGAGTCCGGCACCCCGCCGGGCCGCTTCCTGGGCGCCGGGCTGGCCGGCCTGGGCGACGGGCACGGCATACCCGAGGGCGCGCGGGTGACCGAGGAGCACCTGTTCCGGATGCTCGGCATGCTGCAGGACCCGCTGACCGGGCAGCCGCTGGGCAGCGCCCCGCCCTCCACTCGCACCGAGGCGGCGGCGGGCCGGCGGCACCAGACGGTGGCCGGGTTCGACCTGACGTTCAGCGTCCCCAAGAGCGTCAGTGTCGCCTGGGCGCTGGCCGGCCCGGCCACCCAGGCGGCGGTGTATGAGGCCCACCAGCAGGCGCTGGCCTACGTGATCCGCTACGCGGAGGGAAGCGTGTTCTCCTCCCGCTCCGGCAAGGGCGGTGTGGTGCAGGAGGACATCCGCGGCGCGGTCGCGGCCGCGTTCGACCACTGGGATTCCCGCACCGGCGACCCGCAGCTGCACACCCACGTGGTGGTGATGAACCGCGTCCAGACCGGTGATGGGGTATGGCGGACGCTGGACTCGAGAGGCATGTTCAAGGCGGCGGTGGGCCTGTCCGAGATGTACAACGGCGTCCTGTCGGACTACCTGACCGGCGCGCTGGGGTGGGGGTGGGAGGCGGCCGCACGGCGCCACTCGACGGTCCCGAAGTACGAGGTCACCGGCGTCGGGGAGGCGCTGCGGGAGGAGTTCTCCACCCGGTCCGCGGCGATCGAGGAGGCCGTCGCAGCCATGGTGCCGGCCTTCACCGCCGCCCACGGAAGGGGGCCGTCCAGCCGTGAGGTGCTGCAGCTGCGGCAGCAGGCGACGCTGGCGACCCGGCCGGACAAACAGGTCCGCCCGCTGGCCGAGCTGGTGCAGGTCTGGCGTCGCCGCGCCGCCGGTCTGATCGCGGGTGAGCCGATCGCGTGGGTCGCCGGCCTGGCCGACCGCAACGACCTTCCCCTGCTGACCTCGGCCCATCTGGGCGACGAGATGCTCGCCGACCTGGCCGCGGTCGCGGTGCACACGGTCGCCGAGAAGCGGGCCACGTTCTCCCGCTCGAACGTGTTCGCGGAGGTCCAACGGCAGCTGCACGGGGTCCGGTTCGCCCACCCCGACGAACGCATGGCGGTGGTCGAGCGAACCGTCGAGGCCGGGTTGGGGCAGGTCCTGTTGATCAGTCCACCCGACCTGGCGCACACCCCGGCCCGGTTCACCCGCCCTGACGGGACGTCCCGGTTCCGCGCCCGCGGGATGGAGACCTACACCACCCAGGACCTGCTGGACGCCGAAGCCCGCCTGCTGGACGCCGGGCGCGACACCACCGGGCCCCGCGCGACCCCGGCCGCCGCGGGCGGCACGAACGGTCCCGAGGTGGACCGGTTGGCGCCCGACCAGACCGCGGCCATCGACCAGGTCGCGACCTCCGGCCGGGTCCTGGACGTCCTGGTCGGTCCCGCGGGGACGGGCAAGTCCACCACCATGGGCGGCCTGCGAGCCCTCTGGCAACACAGCTACGGGACCGGCTCGGTGATCGGCCTCGCCCCGTCGGCCGCGGCCGCGCAGGTGCTGACCGACGAGTTCGGCGCGGCGTGTGAGAACACCTGCAAGTGGCTGACCGAGCATGCCCAGGAACCGGCCCGGCTCGCCGAGTTCGACCGGCTCCGCACCCGGCTGGCCCGATCTTCACCCTCCCCGCGGACCCGCCGCCTGCGCGAACGGGTCACCGAACTCGCCGCGCAGATCCAGCAGTGGCGGCTGCACGAAGGACAGCTGGTCGTCCTCGACGAGGCCTCCCTGGCCGGCACCTTCGCCCTGGATGCGCTGACCGAGCACGCCCGGCAGGTCGGCGCCAAGATCGTCCTGGTGGGGGACTGGGCCCAACTCTCCCCGGTCGAAGCCGGCGGCGCCTTCCACCTGCTCGTCCGCGACCGAGACCACCCACCCGAGCTCCACGAAGCCCGCAGATTCACTCACCAGTGGGAGAAGCACGCCTCCATCGGCCTGCGCACCGGACAACCCGACGTCATCGACCGCTACCAGGCCCACGGCCGGGTCCACGGAGGCGACCGCGACGCCATGCTCGACCAGCTGTACGCGGCCTGGCGGGCCGACCTCGCCGCGGGCCGCTCCTCGCTGATGATCGCCCCGGACACCGCGACCGTCGAGGAGCTCAACGCCCGGGCCCGGACCGAACGGGTCGCCCTCGGTCAGGTGACCCGGGACGGCATACCCACCCACGACGGGGTGACCATCGGGGTCGGCGACCGGGTGGTCACCCGCCGCAACGACCGGCGCCTTGCCACCGGGACCGGGTGGGTCAAGAACGGCGACCAGTGGATCGTTACCGACATCACCCCCGGCGGTGACGTGACCGTCGCCCGCGCGACCGGGCCGGGTGGCGCCGGCGGGGGAGCGGTGGTGCTGCCCGCGGGGTACGCCCGGGAGCACGTCGAACTGGGTTACGCCACCACCGCCTACCGGGCCCAAGGACGCACCGTCCAGACCGGGCACACCTTCGTGTCCGCGACCACCGGCCGCGAGGTCCTGTACGTCGCCGCCACCCGCGGCCGGGAAGCCAACACCCTGTATGTCGACACGGCTTATGACCCCGACCCGGACACCGCGCACGCGCCGGCCGCAGAGCAGACCGCCGCGCAGGTACTGCGCCAGGTGCTGGCCACACCGGTCGCCGACACCTCCGCCACCGAGACCATCGCCACCACCTGGACCGAGCAGCACCACATCGCGCGGATCTGGGCCGAGTACGCCACCATCGCCGCCGCCGCGCACCACGACCGGTATGACGCGCTGGTCGCCGCCTCCGGCCTCGCACCCGACCAGCTCGCCCAGGCTCGCAAGTCCAGCGCCTACGACCTGTTGCTGGCCGACCTGCGCCACGCCGACGCCCGCGGCCTGGACGTGACCCGCGCCTTCCCGCGACTGGTCACCGGCCGCACCCTCGAAAGCGCCGACGACATCGCCGCCGTCCTGCACAGCCGCGTCGAACGCTGGACCAAGGCCGCCGACCCACGCCGCGCCACCACAGAACCCCGGATCGCTGGGATCTTCCCCGCCGCAGTCCACGTCGACGACCCCGACCTGCGCCGGGGCCTGGACCAGCGGGCCTCGCTGATCCAGGACCGCGCGACCCAGATGGCCGCCCTGGCGGTCGAACACGGCCAGGCGTGGGTCGCCCAACTCGGACGCCCACCGATCAACCCGATCCGGCGCGAGCAGTGGATGGCGAAGCTGGAGACCGTGGCCGCCTACCGCGAACGCTGGGGGATCACCGGCCGCGACATCCTCGGCCGCGAACCGGTCAGCACCGAACAAGAAGACCAGCGCTGGCTGGCCCAGCGGGCCGTCGACGCCGCGCTCCAGATCCACCGGTCGGCCCGCGCCACCACCGCCGGCCCGGCCCGATCGGTACAGATGAGCCACGGCAGGGAAGGACCACGGCTTTGACCAGCACACGCCGCGCCGCACGCCTCGCCCGGCAGCGACTGGCCCACGACCGGGAGCTCGCCTACCACGACGCCCGCG
>NZ_VOHR01000344.1 GCF_009192725.1 Segeticoccus rhizosphaerae
CGGTGAGCGCGTCGCGGCGCATCGTGCCTGCGGCAGCCCGCGGGCCCAGGGCGCGCTCGTCCGGCTGAGAGCGCTCGGCGGCTCCGGACAGCCAGGGCTCGGTGTCGTCGAAGTAGATCAGCTCGCGACCGTCGGCCAGCACGGACGGGGTGCGGCGCACCGTCGGCGACAGCAGCGTGGATCGCGAGGTGCCAGCCATGCCACTCATGCGCTTGCGTGGTCCGACTGCGGCGCCACGACCAGCTGGCCGACCTGCTGGCTCACGGTGCGGCGTGCCTCGGGGCTCAGGTCGGCGTCGGTGACGAGCACGTCCACCTCGTCGAGCGTGGCGATGGTGCACAGCCCGATGACGCCCCACTTGCTGTGGTCGGCCACCACGACGACGCGGCGCGCGGCGGACATCAGCGCGCGGTTGGTCGCTCCCTCGACGAGATTCGGCGTGGTCAGCCCGGCGTGCTCGTCGATGCCATGGACCCCCAGGATGAGGGTGTCGACGTGAAGGGTGGCGAGGGCGGCGTCGGCGACGGGTCCGACGAGCGCGTCGCTGGGTGTGCGCACGCCACCGGTGAGGACGACCTGGTAGTCGTCGCGGGCGGGGTCGTGCAGCAGCTCCGCCACGTGGGGGGAGTTGGTGACCACGGTGAGGCCGGGCAACGTGCGCAGCTCGTGGGCCACGGCATACGTCGTCGTGCCGGCCGATATCGCGACCGAGGCCCCGGGCTTGATCAAAGCGGCGGCGGCGCGTGCGATGGCGGACTTCTCGACGGGGTTCATCTCCGACTTCACCTGGAAGCCCGGTTCGTCGGCGCTGCGATCGGTGACGGCGGTGGCGCCCCCGTGGACCTTGACGACCAGGCCGCGCTCGGCGAGGGCCTCGATGTCGCGCCGCACGGTCATGTCGGAGACCCCGAGGATCTCGACCAGCTCCGAGACCCGGGCACCCCCGTGACGATCGACCTCCCGGAGGATGCGTTCCTGACGTTGCCGTGCCAGCACGACGCCTCCTCGAGGACCGTCCTCTCACCGGGACCGGTCGATCCCGCGACATAATCAAACACCTCCGCGCACGTCTGCGCTACCCGCGTCCCGAGTTGCCGAAGCAGGGGACGCAAGAACCGACACGATCGCTCACGAGGGCGCAGCTAGCGAGCCCCGGTGTGGAGCGGCCGCGCCACCAGAACGCGCGATGCGCCCGTGAGGCCCCCGCAGAGACCTCCGCCTGTCCCGGCTGTGGGCGACCTGACAGAATGGCGCGCATGCCTGAGCACGACATCGCCGCGTCCAGCAGCGGCCGACCCCGGCTGCTGTCCGGGATGCAGCCCACGCAGGACTCGCTCCACCTCGGCAACTATCTGGGGGCCCTGCAGAACTGGGTCAAGATGCAGGAGACCCACGACGCGTTCTACTGCGTCGTCGACCTGCACGCCATCACCGTCGCGGTGGAGCCGGCGAGGCTGCGCCAGCGCACCCGGGTCACGGCCGCGCAGTACCTCGCGGCCGGCATCGACCCCGAGCGAGCCACCGTCTTCGTGCAGAGCCACGTCCCCGAGCACGCCGAGCTGACCTGGGTGCTGTCGTGCATCACCGGCTTCGGTGAGGCGAGCCGGATGACCCAGTTCAAGGACAAGTCGAGCCGGCACGGCACCGAGGGCACGACCGTCGGGCTGTTCACCTACCCGGTGCTGATGGCCGCCGACATCCTTCTCTACGACGCCGCGCAGGTGCCGGTCGGCGAGGACCAACGCCAACACCTGGAGCTGACGCGCGACCTCGCCCAGCGGTTCAACGGCCGCTACGGCGAGACGCTCGTCGTGCCCGAGCCGCACATCGTCAGGGCCACGGCCAAGATCCAGGACCTGCAGGACCCGGCGGCCAAGATGAGCAAGTCCGCGGCCAGCCAGGCCGGGGTGATCGACCTGCTCGAGGACCCGAAGGTCGTGGCCAAGCGGATCCGCTCCGCGGTCACCGACACCGGCCGCGAGGTCCGGTTCGACGAGGAGACCAAGCCGGGGGTGTCCAACCTGTTGCGCATCCACTCGGCCCTGTCCGGCCGATCGGTCGCCGAGCTGGAGGCGGCCTTCGAGGGCAAGGGCTACGGCGACCTCAAGAAGGACGTGGCCGACGTCGTGCTGGAGGTGCTCACCCCCTTCCGTGACCGCACCAACGAGCTGCTCAGCGATCCCGCCGAGCTCGACCGACTCCTCGCCGAGGGCGCCGACCGGGCCCGTGCCGTCGCCAGCCAGACCCTGGCGCGGGTCTACGACAAGGTCGGGTTCCTGCCCGGCAAGCGCTGAACGGCCCACGATGCCCACGATCGGCGTCTCGCTGCCCATTCCGCAGCCCTACGCCAAGGAGCTGCAGGAGTGCCGGCGATCCTTCGGCGACCCGCTGGCCGACGCGATCCCGACCCACGTGACCCTTCTGCCGCCGACGGAGGTCGCCACCGAGGCGATGCCCTCCGTCCACGCCCACCTCGCCTCGGCCGCAGCCGCGGCCCGTCCGTTCGACATGATCCTGCGGGGGACCGGGACCTTCCGTCCCGTGTCACCGGTGGTCTTCGTCCAGGTGGCTCGCGGGATACCCGCGTGCGAGCGGCTCGAGCACGCAGTCCGAAGGGGCCCGCTCGACCGGGAGCTGAGCTTTCCCTACCACCCCCACGTCACCGTCGCGCACGGTGTGCCCGACGAGGCCCTCGACCGCGCCTTCGATGAGCTCGCGACATACAGTTGCTCGTTCGACGTGCACGGGTTCGATCTGTATGAGCACGGAGTGGACCTGGTATGGAGGTCGGTGGCGACGTACGACTTCGGAGTCGCCGCAGCGGAGCACTAGGAGGGGACGAGGATGAACCGCCTGAAAGCGCTGGTCGCCCGACTGCAGCGGACACGTCCTTGGCGGGCGTGGAAGCGCTACGGCGACGCGCACGGCAATGTGCTGGCCGGTGGGGTCGGCTACTTCGCCTTCTTCTCGGTCTTCCCGGCCGTCGCGCTGGCCTTCGCCGTCTTCGGTTTCGTCCTGCGCGGGCACCCCGACCTGTTGAACACCGTCTTCGACGCGCTGCGGGAGCAGTTGCCGGGGATGATCAAGGACCCGAACAACCCCGGCGCCGGAGGCATCATCCCCGCCAAGGCACCCGGGGCCGACGCCCTGACCATCACCGGCATCATCGCGCTGGTCACCCTGTTGATCTCCGGGATGGGCTGGCTGGGTGCGATGCGCACCGGCATCCGCGCGGTGTTCGGAGCCGACGACACCCCGGGCAACTTCATCACCGACAAGCTGCGCGACCTCGGGGTGATGCTCTCGCTCGGCCTGGGGATCGCGCTGTCCGGCATCTTCACCAGCGTGGCCAGCTCGCTCATCAGGTGGGTCGCCGGGCTGGTCGGGTTCGCAGGGGCCTCGTGGCTGCTGCAGGCCGGTGTGCTCGTCCTCAGTGCGCTCGCGGACACCGGTCTGATGATCCTGTTGCTGCGGGCCCTGTCCGGCGTGCCGGTGGGCACGCGGGGGCTGTTCCAGGGTGCGCTGATCGGGGGAGTGGGCCTGACCGTGATGAAGGCCTTCGCCGGTCAGCTGATCAGCCACGCCACGAGCAACCCGCTGACGGCCAGCCTCGGCATCGTCGTCGGGCTGTTGTTCTGGCTCAACCTGATGTCACGGCTCACGTTGCTGTCGGCGGCCTGGGCAGCCAACGACCTCGAGGTCGCCACGGCCCGCGATTCCGCGACCGCGGAGGCGGACGACGCGGCACCCGAGGGTGCCGCTGTCCACGGCGCAAACCCCGGTGCCACGGGGGACGGGTCCACGGTCCGGGCCGGCGTACCGGTGGGACCTGCGCGGCACACCG
>NZ_VOHR01000345.1 GCF_009192725.1 Segeticoccus rhizosphaerae
CGGTTCGCCGACCCCACCGAGCGGCTGGCCGTGGCCGAGCGGGCCACCGACCTGGCGTTGGATCGGGCGGTGCCGGTGGACCCGCCGGAGATCGCGGTCACGCCGGCAGCGCTGCAGCGGGAGGACGGGACCTCCCGGTTCCGGTTCCGCGGCATGGAGGCCTACACCACCCAAGCCACGCTCGATGCCGAGGCGCGGCTGCTCGCGGCCGGCCGGTGCGTGGACGGCCCGGCGATCGACCCGAGCCTGGTGGCCGCCGCAGGGGCGGAGCCCGGAACAGGTGCCGGGCTATCGGTAGGGCAGGTGGCTGCGGTCCGCGCCGTGGTGTCCTCGGGCCGGGAGCTGGACGTGCTGGTCGGTGCCGCCGGAACGGGCAAGAGCACCACCATGGCCGGAATGCGGGCGGTGTGGGAGACAGGGTTCGGGCCGGGGTCGGTGATCGGGCTGGCACCGTCCGCGGCGGCCGCGGAGGTCCTGTCCCAGGTGGTGGGGATCCCAACGGAGAACACCGCGAAGTGGTTGACCGAGAACGCCCGCAACACCGATCGCCGAGCTGAGGTCGAGGCGTTGCAGGCCAAGCTGTGGCGGGCCAGCCCGTCACGACAGACCAAGGCGATGCGAGAACGCATGCATGCCCTGATCGCGGAGGGCCGGGCGTGGTCGCTGCGTCCGGGCCAGCTGGTGATCATCGACGAGGCCTCGATGGCCGCCACCTTCGACCTGGACGCCCTGACGACGCAAGCCCGGGCGGCGGGCGCCAAGGTGCTGCTGGTGGGCGACCCGGCCCAGCTCTCCCCCGTCGGTGCCGGCGGAGCCTTCTCACTGGTGGTCGGCGACCGGGCGGACGTGCCGGAACTAGTGGACGTGCGACGCTTCCGACACGAATGGGAGCGGGACGCCTCGCTGGCCCTGCGCGCCGGCCGAGCCGAAGCCGTCGACGCCTACGACGAGCACGGACGAGTCGCCGGCGGCGACCGTGACGCGATGCTCGACGCACTGTTCAACGCGTGGCGCACCGACATCGACGAGGGCCGGCGGTCGCTGATGATCGCCGGTGACAACCAGACCGTCACCGACCTGAACGCCCGCGCCCGAGCCCACCGAGTCGCCGATGGCCTCGTCACCGAGGAGGGCGTGAGGCTGGCGGACGGATCCGTCGCGGGTGTCGGCGACCTGATCGTCACCCGACGGAACAACCGCTCGCTGTCCACCGGCTCTGGGTGGCTCAAGAACGGCGACACCTGGACCGTCACCCGCATCTGCCGCGGGGGAGGGCTGAAGGTGAAGCGTGGTGACAGCCATCGGGAGGTGTCCCTGCCCGCGGGATACGTCGCGGAAAGCGTGGAACTCGGCTACGCCACCACCGCACACCGGGCGCAAGGACGAACCGTCGCAACAGCGCACGCGTTCGTCGACGTCACGACCGCGCGCGAGCCCCTCTACGTCATGACCTCACGAGGTTGTGAGTCGAACCGCCTCTATGTCGACACCGCCGACCAGCCCGGAACCGAGACTCCCGCGCCCGGATCGGAGCTGACTGCAGTCGAAGTCCTACAGGCCGCCGTCGCCGACACGGAAGCCGAGCAGTCCGCCACCGCGACGATGGCGGAGCACTGGACACAAGCCCACTCCGTAGGCCAGCTGTCGGCCGAATTTCAAGCCATCGTCGCGGACGGAACGACGATGGCCACGGACGCTGCGCGAGAGCTCGAGCGTGCTCGGGCGCTGGCCGGGCGGGCCGAGCTGCTGCGGCAACGTGCCCACAGCCAGCGGGCCGTTGACGTACCCGACTCGGTACAGACCGGCCCGGCGCCAAGCCTCTAGATGGCTCGGGAGCACGCCAGCGTACTCCGCCAAGCGGACTGGCCCGCCCGTGCAAGCGACGAACAGCTTCGGGTAACAGACGACACGGTCAGACCGAGTGGCTGCCGGCAATTGTCCCGTAGAGCGCCCCTGTCCCGGTGAGCGATCCGGACGGCCTATACGGCGACGCTGCCCATCCACGCAGGCCGCTTGGCCCCGTGACCTGATGTTTCCCGTAGGTGGTTCCCGATACGGAACGGCCCAGCTATACGAACACAGCGGACAGTCCCGGGGTTGGTCAGCGGCGGATGAGGCCGCGGGCGGTCGCGGTGGCCACGGCGGCGGTGCGAGAGTCAGCGCCGAGCTTGGTGTAGATGTGCGCGAGGTGGGACTTGGTGGTGGCCTGACTGAGGAACAGGCGCTGGCTGATCTGCTGGTTGGAGAGCCCCTCGGATACGAGTTGCAGGATCTCGGTCTCTCGGGGGCTGAGCGTCTCGGCCGGGGCGCGCACGCGGTCCATCAACCGTTGAGCGATGGCGGGCGCTAGTGCGGACTTGCCGCTTGCTGCGGTGCGGACCGCGGCCGCGAGTTCCTGCGGCGGGGCGTCCTTGAGCAAGTAGCCGGTGGCGCCCGCTTCGATGGCGGCCAGGATATCGACGTCGGTGTCGTAGGTGGTCAGGATCAGCACCCGTGGTGCGTCGGGGCGGGCGGTGATGATGGCGGTGGCCTGGGAGCCGCCCATGCCGGTACCGAACTGCAGGTCCATGAGCACGACGTCAACGTCCAGCTCGTGCGCGAGCTGGACGGCCTGCTCGGCGGTGGGCGCCTCGGCCACGACCTGAAAATCAGGTTCGGCTTCCAGGACGGCGCGCAGGCCGGCGCGCACGACTGGGTGGTCGTCGGCGAGCAACAGCCGAACGGTGACCGGATTCATGGCGTGGCTTCTTGGGTGTCATGGGCTCGGCAGCAGAGGGTGACGGCGACGGCGGTGCCCTGCCCGGGGGCGGACTCCACAGCCAGAGTCCCGTGCAGGGCGCGGGCACGGGCGCGCATCGCCGCCAGGCCGAATCCGGCCCCGTCTGGTCCCTGCCCCGGGGTTACGACGAGGTCGGGATCGAACCCGGTGCCGTCATCGACGACGTCGAGGGCGACTTCGGTGTCCATGTAGCTCAGGGTCAGCTCGGCGCGCGTCGCGTGCCCGTGTTGGACGGTGTTGGCCAGGGCGGACTGGGCGATGCGCAGCAGCGCGATCTCTTGTGCGGGAGGCAACTCTGCTGGGATACCGGAGATGTGCGCCTGCACAGCCAGGCCGGAGGCGTCGGCAGTGCTGGCGCACAACTGCTTCAAGGCGGCGGGTAAGGACCCCGCCGTCTCCAGGCCTGGGGGGGTCCAGTCGCGGACGAAGCGCCGCGCCTCGGCGAGGTTGTCTACTGCGTCCTGGCGGGCCTGCTGGACGTGACCCAGCGCGGCCTCGGACCGGTCGGGGAGCGCGTGTTCGGCGGCACGCAGCAGCAGCTGGATGCTGGACAGGCCCTGGGCGAGAGTGTCGTGGATCTCGCGGGCGAGGCGTTCGCGTTCGGCCAGGACCCCGCCGGCGTGCTCGGCAGCGGCCAGGTCGGCGCGAGCGGCGGTGAGCTCCTCGATCAGGCGCTGGCGGGCCTCACTTTCCCGGTACAGCGCCTGATAGCCGAGCACGGTAGCCACCGCGACGGCAGCGCCCAGAATCGGGCCGACGAACATCGCCGCACTGAACTCGTGCTGGTGCCAACCGAAGACGGCGATCGCTGCGGCGGTGGTGATCGCGACCGCGACCAGTCCCCACCGCGTGGGCAGCAGGTGGAGCTGGACGAAGAACAGCGGGAAGGCCAACCAGATGCCGTCCGGAGTCAAGAACAGCAGCACCAGCCAGACCACGACGACCACCGCCAGCCACGTCGCCGCGGCAGCGGCGCAGCGGCGCACCAGCGGCAGGGCCGGACCGGCGGCGTAGGTGGCGGCCAGCAGCACGGCGACCGCAACGACGG
>NZ_VOHR01000346.1 GCF_009192725.1 Segeticoccus rhizosphaerae
GGTAGCGCACGGCGGTCGGGCCCTGCTCGTGTGCGACGGCCTCGCGCAGCAGCAGCCGCAGCTGGTCACCGTCGCGGGGCGCGGCGACGCGGACGCCCGGCACGAGGTTGGTCAGCGCCACGTCCCACATGCCGTGGTGCGATGGCCCGTCCGGCCCGGTGACCCCCGACCGGTCCAGCACGAACGTCACGGGCAGGCGGTGCAGGGCCACGTCCATCAACATCTGGTCGAAGGCCCGGTTCAAGAAGGTGGAGTAGACGGCCACCACAGGATGCATACCCGCGGTGGCGAGACCCGCGGCGGAGGCAACCGCGTGCTGCTCGGCGATGCCGACATCGAAGACCCGCTCGGGACAGGCGCAGGCGAGGTCGAAGAGACCGGTCGGGCGCATCATCGCCGCGGTGATCGCGACGACGTCCTGCCGCTGGTGCGCGAGCTGCACGAGCTCCTGCGCCACCACGTCGGTCCACTTCGGTCCACCGGAGGCCGACCGGACACCGGTTGCGGGAGTCCTCTCGGGGCTCTCCACCCGGGAGGACTCGTGGACCAGGTGTCCGGTCGGGGTGTGGGGGGCGGGTGGGACGGCGTGCAGGCAGTCGGCCTCGTCGGTCTCGGCGGGCTCGTAACCGTGGCCCTTGCGGGTGACGCAGTGGACCACCACCGGGGCGGCCAGGCTGCGTGCCGACTCCAGCGCGTGCTCGAGCGCCGGGATGTCGTGCCCGTCCACCGGCCCGAGGTAGGCGAGACCGAGGTCGCGGAAGAAGTTGCCCCGAGCGGTGCCCGCCCGCAGCTCGGCCAGGTGTCGTGCCAGCGCCCCGACCGTGGGCGAGTAGGAACGCCCGTTGTCGTTGAGCACGATGACCACCGGGCGGTCGGGCGCCCCGCCGATGTTGTTCAGCGCCTCCCAGGCGAGCCCGCCGGTCATCGCGCCGTCCCCGATGACCGCCACGACCGCGCGCGCGGTCCGCTGCACCTGCGCCGCCTTGGCCAGCCCATCGGCATACGACAGCGCCGTCGAGGCATGCGAGTTCTCGACGATGTCGTGCGGACTCTCGGCGCGGTTGGGGTAGCCGGACAGCCCGTGCTCCTGCCGCAGGCTGCCGAAGCGGTGTCGGCGCCCGGTCAGCATCTTGTGGACGTAGGCCTGGTGGCCCGTGTCCCAGACGATGGCGTCGCGCGGTGACTCGAAGACGCGGTGCACCGCGATGGTCAGCTCCACGACTCCGAGGTTGGGCCCGAGGTGGCCGCCCGTGCGCGTGACCGACGAGATGAGGAGGTCGCGCAGTTCCTGTGCCAACCGGGGCAGCTCGGCCGCCGGCAGTCGCCGGAGCCCTGCCGGATCGATCACCTCGGGAAGCGCGCCGATGGTGGTCATCAGGCCCCCCTGACCGCCCGGATGGACTCGCGGAGCGATCCCATGGTGGCGAGCACCGCCGTGGGCTCGTAGCCGCAGTGGGCCATGCAGTTGGCGCACCGGTCGTCCTTGCCGCGGCCGTAGGAGTCCCAGTCGGTCGTCTCGATCAGCTCCCGGTAGGTCGTGGTGTAGCCGTCGGCCATCAGGTAGCACGGCCGTTGCCAGCCGTTCAGGGAGTATGACGGGATGCCCCACGCGGTGCAGCCGAAGTCCACCTTGCCCTCGAGGAAGTCGAGGAACATCGGGGAGTGGTTGAGCCGCCAGTGCTTGCGGCGGCCGTCTGCGAAGGCCTTGCTGAACAGCGCGTGCGTCTCGGCGACCCCGGGGAAGTGCTCCTGGTCGGGCGCCTTCTCGTAGGCGTAGGCCGGGGAGAGCATCATCTCGTCGACCTGGAGGTCGTCGTTGAGGAAGTCGAGGACGTCGATGATGTTCTGTGGGGTGTCCGAGGTGAAGAAGGTCGAGTTGGTCGTGACCCGGAAGCCGCGTGCCTTCAGCCACTTGATCGCCTCGACCGCCTCGTCGAAGCCGCCTTCGTGGTTGACCGAGGCGTCGTGCCGTTCGCGCAAGCCGTCGATGTGGACGGTGAACGCGAAGTAGGGCGACGGCTTGAAGTCGAACCGGTCCCACCACTTGCGCACCAGCATGGCGTTGGTGCACAGGAAGACGAACTTCTTGCGCGCCACCAGCTGGTTGACCAGGTCGTCGATCTGCGGGTGCATCAACGGCTCGCCACCCGCGATCGAGACCATCGGGGCGCCGCACTCCTCCATGGCATCCAGGGCCTGCTGCACGGGCATCCGCCGTCGCAGCTCGTCAGCCGGCTTTTGGATCTTGCCGCAGCCGGAACAGGCCAGGTTGCACGCAAAGAGCGGTTCGAGCTCGACCAGGAGCGGGAACTTCTCGCGCCGCAGGGCCTTCTGCTTCATCAGGTAGGCACCGATCTTCAAGGACTGGCGCAGGGGCATGGACATGGTCAGACCACCTCCTTGGGCAGCTGGAACTGGACGTTCTCCTCGGTGACGCTGGCCTCCCGGACCCTGATCCGGCCGAGGCCGGACAGGCAGGTGAGCAGTTCGTCGACCAGGTGTGGTGGGGCGGAGGCTCCGGCAGTGACCCCCACGCGGCGGGCGCCGGCGAGCCAGCGCAGGTCCACCGACTCGGCATCCTCGACGAGGTGGGCCTCCACGCCGTCGGCCTCGACGACCTCGACGAGCCGGTGGGAGTTCGAGGAGTTGGCGGAGCCGAGGACGAGCACGAGGTCTGCCTCACGGGCAACCGCACGCACCGCCTCCTGCCGGTTGGTGGTGGCGTAGCAGATGTCGTCCTTGCGCGGACCCGCAAGGGACGGAAAGCGCTGCCGCAGTACCGATGCCGCCTCTTGGGCCTCGTCGGCCGCGAGGGTCGTCTGCATGACGTAGGCGACGTTGTCGGGGTCAGGCACCGCGACCCTGGCCGCCTCCTGCGCGTCGGACACGACGACGACGTGCTCGGGCGCCTCGCCGCGGGTGCCCTCGACCTCCTCGTGCTCGTGGTGCCCGACAAGGACGACCGTGGCACCGCGGTCGGCGAATCGCCGCACCTCCGAGTGCACCTTGGTCACCAGCGGGCAGGTCGCGTCGACCACGCGCAGGTGCCGCCGCCGCGCGGCCAGGCGCACCTCCGGCGAGACACCGTGGGCGGCGAGCACCACCACGCCTCCCACGGGCACGTCGTCGACCTCCTCCACGAACACCGCGCCACGGCGCTCGAGACCGCGCACCACGTGGCTGTTGTGGACGATCTGGCGCCGGACGTGGACCGGGGGGCCGAGCTGTTCGAGGGCCCGCTCCACGGTCTCGATGGCACGCTCCACACCCGCGCAGAAGGACCGGGGAGCCGCCAACAGCACGTCTCGCTCACCGGTGGCCGCGGCCCACTGGTCGATCACAGGAGCGGCGCGCCCGAGCGCACGCAGCGCATTCGTGCCCCGCCAGACGGTGCCGGGCCGGAGCAGCGGCTGCGCTGGCGTATCCACGACGGCGCGCACCACGGCGAGCTGTCCGTGCGGCACCGCATTGCCGAGGTAGGCCGACTCGGTGTCGACCGCAACCGCGCCACAGCCGCGCAGTGCCACCCGGTCCATGCCGTCGACGACGTGCGGGCGGGTGAGGATCGAGCCGGTGTGCACCCGGAGGCCTTCGCGCCGGAGCGCCCCCGCCAGCAGCGGTCCCGCGTTGCAGGGGAAGACGCCCGCGCCGCTCACCTCGTGCGGGACCACCAGGTCGCCCGGACGCAGCTCATCGATGAGGGCGCCGGCCAGACCGGCCACGAGGGTCGGCACGTCCCGCCCGTCCGGCAGCCGGCCCTTCGGGCCGCGTCCGGTGCGGACGACGGTG
>NZ_VOHR01000347.1 GCF_009192725.1 Segeticoccus rhizosphaerae
CTCCAGGCAGGCGGCGATCGCGCGCTCGCCGTGCGGCACCGAGGTCACCTCGCCCTCGGCGTTGCGGGTCACCGCGAACCGGCGCACCTGGGCGAGCGCCACGAGCCGCTCGTCGGCCGGGTTGTCGAGCGCGACGCAGTGGTAGAGCAGCACGTCCTCGGGCGCCTCGAGCCGGGTGACCCGGAAATTGCGCAGCCGCCAGAGGTTGAGCCGGCGTCCCACCATGGGGTGCACGCCGCGCACCAGGTCGTCCTCGACGAGCCCTTCCGCCGAGGGCCGGAAGGTGAAGTAGTTCACCGGCCGACCTCCACCGGGCGAGACGGCCACGGCGATCCGTCGCGCCAGCCCGGGCAGGGGGCCCGCCGACAGGATCGAGCGCAGCTCGTCGGAGGCCGCCTGCGCCGACTCGGGCTCGTCGGGCCAGGTGAGGTAGAGGTCCACGGCCCCGGTGAGCCCCTCGGGCATGTCCTCGAGCTGCGCGGTGAGCTGGGCGTTCAGACCGCTGGCGGTGGCCAGCTCCGAGACCGCGCCCACCGTGGTGACGACACGGGTCGGTCGCCCGTCCACGGTGTAGTCGCACGACACGAACGGCCGCCCGTCGACTGCCAGGACGCGCAGGTCGTGCAGCTGGTGCTCGCGGTAGTGGCGCCGCACGAGGACCTCGAGCATCGGCTCCGGCGTGGCGTAGCGCCCGTCCTCGATGCGCTCGGCCAGGAAACGGACCAGCTGCTCCGGGATGGCCACCAGCTCGTCGATGCGGGCGGCCCGCTCGCTCGAGTCCGGCATTGCGGCCAGTCGGTCGAGCTCCTCCGGCACACCGGCGATCACCCGGCTGCGGGCGGCGTCCGCCTCCGGCTGGTCGAACCACCGGAACCGGACGCTGCGGGCCAGGTCACCGACGACGGGATGGCGCAGCTGGGTGGCGACGACCAGCCGGTCGAGCACCTCGCGGACCTGCTGCTCGCCGGCGCCCGGGAGCGGATCTGCGATCCACGCCTGGAGGAGGGTCGTCACGACCACCACGTCGGCCGCGCTGCGCTGCTGGGCCAGGAAGATGCGAAAGACTGCCTCCTCCAGGTCCGGTGTCCGCTCGAGGTCGTGGATGTCGTAGTGGGACAGGACCCGCTCAAGACGTAACCGGAAGGTGTCGGGCAGCCGGCCCCGGTCGATGTCGAGGCTCTGGAGGTAGGTGTGGAAGTGCTCGCGCGGGCTGTGCACCTGGGTGTCGCCCCGAGCCTCGTCGCCGGCCGGCTTGGCACGCATCAGCTCACTGAGATCGGCGAAGACCGACAGCACGTCCAGCTCCGAGACGACCGGGGTCTCTCCCTCAGCCCGCAGCTCGGAACGCACGGCCAGGTAGGCGTCGAGGGTCCTGATCTGCTCCTGCGGGTCGACGTCGAAGCCGAGCAGCATGCTGCGCAGGTCCTCGAGTGAACGTGCCGCCCGGTCCGCCGCGGACGAGTCGGCCGCCGGTGTGGGGATCATCAGGTCGACGACCGCCTGCTCGGGGGCGGCAGTGGTGGCCGCGTCCTCCTGCGGCATCGCCTCGAGCCGCAGCAGCGGCGCGCCGGACTCGACCTGGCTGCCGGCCGACACCATCAGCGAGCGCACGGTCCCGGCGAACGGGGCGTGCAGCACCGTCTCCATCTTCATGCTCTCCAGGACCAGCACGGGCGCTCCCGCCTCGACCTGCGCCCCGACCCCGACCGGGGTCGCGACAACCAGCGCGGGGGCCGGCGCCCGGAGCACGCCGCCCTCGTCGCGGCTGACCCGGTGGGTGATGCCGTCGACCTCGACCAGGTGCACCGGGCCGTGGGTCGCCGTGACCAGGCGGTAGCGGTGACCGGCGATGGTGAGCCTGCTGGTGAAACCGTCCAACCGCTCGAGCTCGGCGTCCACGACGACGGCGTCACCGTCGTCACCGATGGCGACGCGGAAGCGGTCGGGACCGGTCCGGGCCACGGTCACGCGATAGGACGCGCCGCGCAGCTTCAGCTCGATCACCCTGCCCATCTCGTGCTGGACCTGCGGCCGGCCACCGTGCGCGGTCTCGAAGAGCCGGGCGCGTTCGACCTGCTCCTCCTCCTCGTAGCCCTGGATGGCGGCGGCCGCGAGGGCGACACCGGAGTGCCGGTGCTCGACCAGCCGGCCCTGCGCCCGCACCCTGTCGATCCAGCCGGTGTCGGCGCTGCCGTCGATCACCTCGGGCTGGGCGAGCAGGTCGAGCAGGAAGCTCTTGTTGGTGGCGCCTCCCTCGATGACCACGGTGGTCTCGTCCAGCGCCCGGCGCAGCCGCGCCAGGGCCTCGTCGCGGGTGCGGCCGTAGGCGATCACCTTGGCGATCATCGAGTCGAAGTCGGCAGGGATGGTGTCGCCCTCGCTGACGCCCGTGTCGACGCGGACGCCCGGCCCGGACGGCAGTCGCAGCAAGGAGATTCGCCCCGGCGCCGGCGCGAAGTCGCGGTCGGGGTCCTCGGCGTTGAGCCGTGCCTCCACGGCGTGGCCCGTCTCCGGCGGTGCCGTGCCCTCGAGGCGGCCGCCCGAGGCGACGTGCAGCTGCGCCTTGACCAGGTCGAAGTCTGTCGTGACCTCGGTGATGGGGTGCTCGACCTGCAGCCGGGTGTTGACCTCGAGGAAGGCGAAGAACTGGTCGCCGGGGTGGTAGAGGAACTCGACCGTGCAGGCGCCGCAGTAGCCGACGGCGACGGCGAGTCGCTCGGCCGACGCCTTGAGCCCGCGGTTCTGCGCGTCGGTGAGGACCGGTGACGCCGACTCCTCGATGACCTTCTGGTTGCGGCGCTGGATCGAGCAGTCCCTCACGCCCAGTGCCCAGGCGGTCCCCTGGCCGTCGGCGATCACCTGCACCTCGACGTGGCGCGCGCCGGTCACGAGCCGCTCGAGGAACACCACGCCGCTCCCGAACGACCGAGCGGCCTCGTCGCGGGTGCGCTCGAAGGCGTCAGCCAGCTCGTCGTCCGACGTCACCACGCGGATCCCCCGCCCGCCGCCACCGGCGGTCGCCTTGAGCATCAACGGGTATCCCACCGAGTGCGCGGCCGCGAGCGCGGCGTCGAGGTCCTCGACCGGTCCGCGGCTCCACGGGGCCACCGGGACGCCGACCTCCTCGGCGATCAGCTTGGAGCCGATCTTGTCACCGAGCTTGCGCATCGCCTCGGCGCTCGGGCCGATGAACGTGACACCGATCCTTTCGCACAGCTCGGAGAACGCCGGATCCTCGGCAACGAAGCCCCAGCCCACCCAGGCGGCATCGGCCCCGGTCTCCCGAAGGGCGCGCTCGAGCAGCGGCAGGTCAAGGTAGGGGCGACCCGACGCAGGACCGAGGGGGTAGGCGAGGTCGGCTTCGCGCACGAAGGTCGCGTTGCGCTCCGCGTCCGTGTAGAGAGCGACGGTCTGCACCTGCGACCCGCCCTCGTCAGTGATCTCACGCACCGCGTGGATCAGCCGCATCGCGGCCTCTCCGCGGTTGACGACGGCGACACGGGTGAACATCGAACAGCCTCCTGGAAACACGTGCTCCGTGAGGTGACGACCGACGTCACCGAGCAGGTCCACCTTTCCAGCCGGACCCGCCTACCGTCGAGTACACCACCGCTTCGAGTGTCGCGCGCCCCGCAGAGTTCTGTGCCGCGGCTCCTTCGCGGCAGAGTCGCTCCGCTCCAGTATCGCCGCTGGTCGTCGCCGCGGCCGTGTCGTCGCCGCGGCCGTGTGGTCGCCGCGGCCGTGTGGTCGCCGCGGCCGTGTGGTCGCCGCG
>NZ_VOHR01000348.1 GCF_009192725.1 Segeticoccus rhizosphaerae
CGTCTGGTGGTCCAGCTTTCGGCCATCGTCCTCGCGCATACCCCAGTCTCCCAGAACCAGGGCCAGAATCATTCGACATACTTACGCGTGTCTTAGTAACGGCACCAACCCCGCCATCGACGCCGCCCGCAAGCAGGGTGTCAAGATTATCTCCGTCGACACGAACATCGGCAAGGAGCACTACGACAGTTTCGTCGGCGTCGACAACGGGAAAGCCGCGCAACAATTCGGCCGCTACATGCTGAAGAACGGCTTTGCCAAGGGCACCAAGTACGGTGTGGTGGACGCCCGGAACTCCGAGATCCAGAACCTGCGCGAGGACAAGTTCAAGGAAGTCGTGAACGCGGCCGGTGCGACGTTCACTCAGGCTGTCAGCGGCGAGAACCAGAACGAGAAGGCAGCGACCGCGGCGGAAAACCTGCTGACTGCGCAGCAGGATCTCGATTTTGTCTACACGACGGGAACCCCAGCTACCCTCGGCGCGACGTCCGTGCTCAGCGGACACTCTAGTGATCGGCCGAAGGTTGTCGGGTGGGACCTCAGCAAGGAGATCATTAAGGGCATCGACGACGGCATCGTGCAGGCCGTTGTGCAACAGGACTCCAACGGGGAAGGCGTGGAGTCCGTGAAGGAGATGAAGCGCCTGATCGACGGGGAGAAGGCCAAGGGCGAGATCATCATTCCCATCACCATAGTCACCAAGGACAACGTGGATCAGTTCCGCGCCCTGTACAAGTAGCCGCG
This sequence comes from Segeticoccus rhizosphaerae, assembly GCF_009192725.1. Classification (GTDB taxonomy): domain Bacteria; phylum Actinomycetota; class Actinomycetes; order Actinomycetales; family Dermatophilaceae; genus Segeticoccus; species Segeticoccus rhizosphaerae. The sequence goes on from NZ_VOHR01000348.1 coordinate 745, forward strand.
ATGAGGCCTCGTCAGCGTCGGTCGCTGGGCTTGCCAGCTCCGGCTGGTCGCGGCCCGGACACACTAGGACGGGCAGGCTGCCCACCGGGCGACCGGAAGCCCACGCTGCCGAATTGGGCACGGTCGCTCAGCATCAGCGTTCGAAGGGATGGCAGGTCATGACCACTGTCGAATCATCGAGCCGCATCAGCATGCGAGACATACGCAAGTCCTTCGGCCCTGTGTCGGTGCTGCGTGGCGTTAACTTGGAGGTCGCCAGGGGCGAGGTGATCGGACTCGTCGGCGACAACGGAGCGGGCAAGTCCACACTGATGAAGATCCTCGCAGGCGCCGTGATACCCGATGCCGGCGAGATCGCCATCGACGGTGAGAGGGCAAGTATCACCGAGCCGAAGGTGGCCCGACAACTCGGGATCGAAATGGTTTACCAGGACTTGGCCTTGTGCAACGATCTCGATGTTGCGGCCAACCTCTTCCTCGGCCGCGAGCACTACCACCACGGCACTCGCAAGCTCGACCACGAGCGGATGCGCAATGAGGCCCAGGAGCATCTGCGGGACCTGAAGGTCCGGATCTCTGACACGCGGCAAGAGGTCTCGAACCTGTCCGGTGGCCAACGGCAGGCGGTTGCGTTGGCCAGAGCGGCCACGTTCCATCCCAAGATCCTGGTGCTGGACGAGCCTACCGCCGCGCTCGCCGCCGCCGAAGTAGCTCTCATCCTGGCGTTGATCAAAGAGATCTCCGCCCAGGGGGTCTCGGTCATCTTGATCACGCACCGTCTGCAGGACCTGTATGAGGTGGCTGACAGGTTTGTCGTTCTCTACGAGGGTGTCCTGGTCGCCGACCTCCCACCAAAGGAGACGTCGATGGAACAGCTCATCGCCGCCATGATGGGGCAGGTGGCCTAGATGGAACTCCGCAGAACCGCTGGGGAACCCCGGTCGCGCGCATTCCTGCAGGGGCATTGGATGATCCAGAACGTACAGACGGTCTCGATAGCGCTCATCTTTGTCTTCCTCGTCATCGTGTTCTCACTGCTCGACCCGCATCACTTCTTCACCGGTTCCAACCTGGCCAACGCGGCCCGACAGATCGCGCCGACCGTGATCGCATCGGTGACCATGACGTTCGTCATCACCTCCGCGGGCATCGACCTGTCCATCGGCTCGCTGCTGGCAGTCAGCGGCGCGTCGCTCGGAATCTTGGCGCTCCACATGAACCCGCTCCTCGCGCTGCTGCTGGTGCTGCTCATCGGGCTGGCCTCCGGTGTGATCGTGGGGTACCTGTCGGCCTACCAGGGCATTGCCGCCTTCATCGTCACACTCGCTGGTTTGACAGCGCTGCGTGGAGTGGCTGAACTCATCACCGGCGGCTACAGCAACCCGATCAACGCCCCGCTGCTCAAGTTTATTGGCCAGGGCAAGATTGCGGCGATCTACACACCGATCTGGATCGCTGCGGCGGTGGTCGCGCTCGGTTGGTACGTGTACTCCCACACTCGCTTCGGCCGGTACCTCAAGGCCATCGGCTCCAACGAGGAATCGGCCCGTCGGGTCGGCATCAACACCAGGCGCGTCAAGATGGCCGCCCTGGCGGTCTCTGGCTTGACCGCCGCCGTGGCCGGCATCCTCGTGTCCACCCGCCTTGGCAGCGGCTCCTCCAACATCGGGGTGGCCTTCGAACTCGAGGTCATCACCGCCGTCGTGCTCGGTGGTACGGATCTCTTCGGAGGCCGGGGGTCCATCATCGGCGCCCTGTTTGGTGCTCTGACTCTCGGCGTCCTGTCCAACGGCCTTGTCATCATCGGGCTCAATGTCTTCTGGGTGCCGATCCTGCAGGGTCTCATCTTGCTGCTGGCGATTCTGGCGAACACCAAGATCTTCTCGCGCATCGGGCATACCAGGTGAGCCGACGCACCGACCGGTCCAATCGCACTCCCTTCCGCGGGACGACCCGCGCTGACCACTCGTAGGAGCCTTCATGACGACTTCCGCCACGGCCACACCCGTGATTCTCGACTGTGACCCCGGGCACGACGATGCCGTGGCGATCCTGTTGGCGGTCGGATCACCGCGTATCGACCTCCTTGGCGTCACCACGGTTTTCGGCAACTGCGCGGTGGAGAACGCCACCCGCAACGCCTTGGACGTCCTCGCACTGGCCGGCCGGGAGGAGGTCCCGGTCGCCGCCGGGGCTGCCGAGCCGTTGCAGGGCGCGGCCGTCTTGGGTAACTACGTACACGGAGCCTCGGGTCTCGACGGGCCGGCGCTGCGGCGGTCGACCGCCAGCCCGGTCTCGACCGACGCGGTGGCTTGGATGGCTGACGCAATCACCGAGTCAGACCGCCCTGTCACGCTGGTGGCCACTGGGCCGATAACCAACGTCGCCCGGTTGATCAACGCGCGTAGGGACCTACACCCCAAGATCGCTGAGGTCGTCTTCATGGGGGGCTCAACGGAGCGTGGGAACCACACGCCATACGCTGAGTTCAACACGTACGCCGATCCCGAGGCGCTGGACGTCGTTCTGCGATCCGGGATTCGCGCGCGCATGGTGGGGCTGAACCTCACCCATCAGGCGCTTGCGACCCCCACAGTGGTGGAACGCATGTGGCAGCTGCCGCGAGACCTCGGCGAAGTGGTGGCGTCCTGGATGGGCTTCTTCGGCGGCTCTTACCGGAAGATCTGGAACTTCTCGTCGCCGCCGGTCCATGATCCGTGCACGATTGCTGTGTTGATCGACCCCTCCCTCATTGTCTGGCAGCACGCCTTCGTCGCAGTGGAGACCGTCGGCGAGTTCACCCGCGGCGCCACCGTCGTCGACCTTGACCAGCGCTGGCCGCAGCGGCCCGCCAACGCCGAGGTCGCCATGCGGCTCGACGCCGATCGATACTGGGACCTCGTACTGGCGGCCATCGGACAGCTAGTACTACAGCCGCACTTATGGTGAGGCGCCGCGGCGGGCGTAGTGGCAGCGTTGGGCGCGGGCTTGATGTCGGCGTCGCCAGTGGGACCAGTCGAG
>NZ_VOHR01000349.1 GCF_009192725.1 Segeticoccus rhizosphaerae
GGCGGTGGCGCCTGCCGTCGCGGCCAGCAGCAGGGTGCAGGCCACTGCGGTGCGGCCCTGCGGAGCGGTGCGCTGCTCGGGCCAGGACAGCAGCACCACCACGAACGCGGCGGCGAGAGCGGCCAGCTGCAGGCCGGAGGTCACCGCATCCGCGGAGTAGAGGCACTGGCTGGGAGAGCCGGGGAGGCACAAGGTGGTGCGGGCGTCGCCCGGTGCGGCGGACAGGCCGGGCACCGTGCCCAGGCCGCCGAGCGCGATGATCGCCAGCGCGAGGCCGTAGTGGACCCGCCGCAGCCGGGGCGCGGCCAGGTCCACCAGCAGCAGGAGCACCGCGCCGAGCGCCGGGGCGAGGACGGGCAGCAGGACCGCCGCGTCGATGCTCGACACGGCCGATGCCGCGGGCACCACGCCGGGTGCGGCGGCGACGGGACTCACGGCGCCACCCTCGTCACGATCTGGCTGACCGCTGGCAGGGTGGTGTCCAGCAGCGGTCCGGGCACGACACCCAGCACGATGGTGGCCGCGACCAGCAGCCCGACCACGACGCCCTCGGCGCCACGGGCGTCCACGATGTGCGGCTCCCGACGGTCCCCCGCCCAGACGATGCGCAGCACCCGCAGCGCGTAGCCGGCGGCCAGCGCGGTGCCGATGACGGCCACGACGGCGAAGCCGTGGAAGACACCGGCAGGACGGTCGGGCGCGGGCGACCACGCGGCATACATCGACCAGAACTCCCCCCAGAAGCCGACCAGGCCGGGCAGGCCGAGCGCGGCGGCGAATCCCACGACGAGCGCGAACCCGAGCCGCGGCGAGACCTCGCGCAGCGCAGCCCTGGCCGTGGCGAGGTCGGCGTCGCCCCACCGCTCCTTGAGACCGCCGACGACGAAGAACAGCAGTGCCGAGATGACGCCGTGGGCCACGTTGGCGAACAGGGCCGCCTGCAGGCCGGCCCGGGTGCCGCTCGCGAGCCCCAGCATCACGAAGCCCATGTGCGCGACGGACGAGTAGGCGACGAGCCGTTTCAGGTCGCGCTCGACCAAGCAGGCGAGGCCTCCCCAGAGGATCCCCACCACGGCGGCGGCACCGACGTAGGGCGCGATCACGCCGAAACCGTGCGGCAGCGGCGCGACGACGAGCCGGACGATGCCGTAGGTGCCCATCTTGAGCAGGATCGCCGCGAGCAGCACTGATCCCGCGGTGGGCGCGACCGTGTGGGCCGGGGGCAGCCACGTGTGCAGCGGCCACAGCGGCACCTTGATGCCGAGGCCGACCATGAGGACCGTCGCGACCACGACCTGGGTGGTGCCACTCATGCCGGCGCCGTGCCCCGCCGCGATCGCGCCGAGGTCGGCGGTGCCCGTCGAGTAGACCATCGCGAGGATCCCGATGAGCATCAGCGTCGACCCGAGCACCGTGTAGAAGAGGAACCGTCCGGCGGCGTCCGCGCGGTCCTGGTGCTCGTCGCCGAACCTGTTGATCAGCACCCACATCGGGATCAGGACGATCTCGAAGGCGACGAAGAACAACACCGCGTCACGGGTGAGGAAGGTGCCGAGCGCGCCGAGCTCGACCAGCAGCAGGCAACCGTAGAAGGTGCCTGGTGTGCCCCCGGACGGCAGCCTGGTGCGAGCGTGTGCGACCACGGCGATGCCGAGCGCTGCGGTCAGCAGGAGCAGGGGCGCGCTGATGCCGTCGACCGCGAAGTGCAGCCGCAGCCCGATCGCGGGCACCCACTCATGGTCGACGACCGGGCGCTCGAGCACGGTCAGGAGCACCAGGACACCCGTGGCGAGGCTGGAGAGGAGAGCTACCAGGTGCGCGGTCAGTGGCCGGGCGGGCACGGCGACCCGGTCGCCCAGCAGCAGGGCGGTGCCGGCGACGAAGGGCACGACGAGCGCGCCGACGAGGTAGGCCGAGGCGGTCACCACAGGCGCACCCCCGCGACCGCGACACCGACCATGCCGAGCAGCACCCACACCAGGTTGGGCGAGGGGCGGCGGGTGTGCGTGCGCTCCAGCAGCCGCCCGGCCAGCCGGGTCGTCGCCGCAGAGCCTCTCACGTAGGCGTCGATGACGTCCCGGTCCAGCCACACGACTGCGTGGGCGAGCCATGTCACGGGGCGTGCCACGAGCAGCTGGTATGCCGCGTCGAAACCCACTCCCTGCGCGCTCCCCCGGATCACGGCGCGACCCAGTCGCTCCGCGGCGTCGCTGCGGACGGTGCGCAGCGACATGACGCGCACCACCAGGGCTGCGACGGCCATCAGGACGAGCGAGCCCGCGACGAAGTAGCCGTTGACGCCGTCGATGTCGACCGACAGCAGCGGGGTGAAGATCAGGGCGCCGCCCACGACGGACAACAGCGCGAGCACTCGGATGCCCGTGAGTGCCGAGTCGCTGATCACCCCGATGCCCGAGTCGTGGCCGTGCTCCTCCTCGGTCACCACCTGCTCGGCGAACATGTCGAGGATGTGGACCTCGTGCACCCGCCGAGACTCACGGACCACCTGGCGATGGACCTGTCGCTCCTCCCGGGTGCGGTGCATCAGGATCAGCCAGGCTCGCATGCAGTAGGCGGCCGTCAACGGAACGCTCGCTCCGACCCCGACCAGCACCAGCCAGCCGGTGAGCCCGGCGGCCGAACCGAGGGCTGCGTGCTCGGCCGTGGACAGCACCATCTCCTTGGACACGAAGCCCACGAAGGGCGGGACCCCTGCCAGCGCGAGGAAGCCGATGCCGAGCGAGCGCGAGATGGCCGGGTAGTGCCGCAGCCCCCCCTTCATCTGCGTGACCGCAGTGCCACCGACAAGGACGCTGAGCCAGCCGAGGGCCAGGAAGAGCAACGCCTTGAACATCGCGTGCGAGGCGAAGTGCAGCACCCCGACGCCCGGGTTGCCGTCCGCGGGGACGACGGCGAGGACGCCCAGCATGATGCCGACCTGGCTGATGGTGGACCAGGCCAGCAACCGCTTGAGATCGGGCTGGGCGAAGGCGAGCAGGGCCGCACCCACGGTGCTCACCGCCGCGACCAGGCCGAGCACCAGGCGTGCGACGTCCGACTCCGCGAAGAGCGGAAAGAGCCGCGAGACCACGATGGTGCCTGCGGCGACCATGGTGGCGGCGTGGATCAGCGCGGAGGCCGGTGTGGGCCCCTCCATCGCGTCGGGCAGCCAGTCGTGGAAGGGGAACTGGGCGGACTTGCCGGCGATGCCCGAGACCAGGCAGAGCAGCGCGGCGGTCAGCGTCGCGCCGTCGGCGTCGCTGCTGGTCCAGTGGGTGATGACCTCGGGGATCGAGCTGGTGCCTGCCCCGACGATCAGGATGATCAGACCGATGATCCACGCCAGGTCGGCGATCCGGGTCACCATGAAGGCCTTGAACGCCGCACGATTGGCGCTGGCCCGGGTGGACTCGTGCCCGATGAGCAGGTAGGAGCACCACCCCATCACCTCCCAGCCGACCAGGGTCAGGACCAGGTCGCCGGACTGCACCACGAGCAGCATCGCTGCGGTGAACAGCGACACGCTGGCCGAGAAGGCGCGGTAGTGCGGGTCACGGTGCAGGTACCAACGGGTGAAGACCTGGACGACCAGCGCCACCAGCGCCACCACGACCGCGGCCAGGGCGGACAGGTCGTCGGCCAGCAGCCGCAGCGGGACGTGGACGTCACCGAGGGGCAGCGCCCCCACCGTGCCCGGGTGGGCGCCGACCGGCTCGGC
>NZ_VOHR01000035.1 GCF_009192725.1 Segeticoccus rhizosphaerae
GTATGCCGGGTGGCCGGCTCAGCCCTTGACGGCACCGGAGGTCAGGCCGGAGACGATGCGCTTCTGGAAGAGCAGGACGAGGATGACGACGGGCAGACCGGTCCGCCCGCAGCGCGGCAGATCCGTCCGGCGCCGCGGCTCGAGGTGATCGGCGAGGACGCGGACGGCCGCGAGGTGGTGCACGCCGTGCTCGGCCACGGGGACGACCCCGAGTTGCTCTTTGCGGACAGCGGCTGGCTGGTGGGGGAGGGCGTCAGCATCGGCTCGGACACCTCCGCCGGTCACGTCCTCACCGCGCGCCTGCGTGTGTCCGCCGCGGGGTCGCGGCGCCGCGCGTCCACTCCGGCGCTGCTGCGGGAGGAGGGGTTGGTCGTCGAGGACGACGAGGAACCCACGGTCTACCAGCGGGTCGCGGCGTATGCCGTCGTGACCAGCCACCGTGGGGTGCTCATGACCGAGTACTCCGACCGGACCGGTGCGCCGGGAGCCTGGGGCCTGCCCGGCGGCGGCCTCGACCCGGGTGAGGCGCCGACGGACGCCGTGTTGCGTGAGGTCTGGGAGGAGTCCGGGCAGCACGTCACGGTGGGCCGCTTCGTGGGGCTGCGGACGCGGCACTGGGTCGGACGGGCGCCGAACGGCCGGCTCGAGGACTACCACGCCGTGCGCATTCTCTTCTGCGCCACCTGCGACGACCCGACCGAGCCGGTGGTGCACGACGTCGGAGGGACCACCGCTTCGGCGGCCTGGGTGGCCCCCGAGCGGTTGGGCTCGCTGGAGATCACGTCCGGTTGGCGGCCGGTGCTCGAGGACCTGCTCGGCGGCAGCCACCTCAGGACCGGCGGGTGAGGCCGACCAGGCCCAGCAGCACGAGGACGCCACCGGCGCCGATGATGGCACCGGGACCGAGCAGCGACCAGTCGACGCTGAGGCCGGCGGTCTGGTAGGCGATGACCAGCGCGGCCACGACCAGGCAGGCGAGACCGAGCAGGACGGTTGGTGCGTGCGGGCCGCTGGGGCGGCTCGGGGGCGCGACCGCCTCGACGCCGGGCTGGTCCGGCGTGGGGACGGGTTCGCTCGGTTCCCGGGATGCCGGGATCTGTTCGGTGGACTCCTCGGTGGGCCGGACCGGATGGTCCTGCTCGATCGGCCGCGTCGGGTCGCTCGGCTCCTGCGGGTCACGGGTGTCGTTCATGGGTGCCTCTCATCGGGTCTGTCGGTGTCTCGGACGCTCGGTCCGACGGGTCGGTGCTCAGCGGGCGTCCTGGTCCACGCGGATCTGTCCGGTGCCGACACTGGCGTCGAGCACCATCTCGGTCGGTCCGTCGCCGAGCACCACGTCGCGTGAGACGTTCAGTCCATTGCTGGTATCGCTCTGCCCGTGATCGTCCACGAAGCCTCGCGGGAGCTTGATCTCCCCGGCCGCGACGTGCGCCTTCACCCGGACCGTCAGGTCGTCGGGGACGATCACGGTCAGGCCGCCGACACCGACCGAGGCGTTGACCCGCGCGTCCTGCAACCCCTGCGATGGGAGCCGCGAGAGGTCGACCGTCCCGTCGCCGACGAGGATCCGGTAGTCAGGGGTGCCGGAGACCACTGAGGGTGCCCACCGCTCGGTGCCGACCGTGCCGCCGAAACGCAGGTTGTCGGGTGTGGCCGCGCTCCCGAGCGTGACAAACGCCATGCAGATGGCCAGGAAGCCCACGAGCCCCGCCCTCCGGCCCCACAGACCAGCGAGGACCAGCACCACCCCGAAGACGGCCAGTCCGGCGGCCAACGCGATGGCGTCCCAATTGCCCGTCACTCCGGCAAAGGGGCCGATCCACTCGAGCGTGCCGTAGGTGACCAGCGCCAGACCGATCGTGATCAGGCCCAGCACGATCCCGCCCGAGGGACGGCGAGTCTCGCGTGCCTGGCGCCTCGCGGCGCGGCGCCGCTGCCCGCGCTCGACCGATTTTGCGGACACCTTCTCGCTCCACTCCTGACTGCTCGCCGCAGCCTTGTCGCCCCATTCCTGACCTCGGGCGGCAGCCTTCGCGCTCCACTCCTGGCCGCGAGCCGCGGCCCTCTCGCTCCGCTCCTGACTGCGGGAGGCCGCCTGCTGGCGCCGCTGTGCCATCCGCTCCCGCCGGGCCCGCTGCTGCTCGGGAGCCAGCGATCCGGGCGCCCCGCCACGCGCGGCCGACCAGAACCACCAGAGCAGCCCCGCGACCACCACCAGCAGCCACGGGAAGTTCCAGCCGAGGATCCCGTGTCCCCACCACCACGGGAAGCCGCTGAAGAGCACCAGTGCGGTGACGACGGACAGGATGATCGAGCTGGTGTCGCCGTCGCGCAGCGCGAGCTCGGCGGCGATGTCACCGTCGTCGTCCGGCAGCAGCGTCCAGGCCAGCAGGTAGAGGGTCACCCCGACGCCGCCGAGGACACCGAGCAGGACGAAGCCGGCGCGCACGATGATCGGGTCCACACCGAACCGGTCGGCGACCCCCGAGCAGACGCCGCCGATCCACTTGTCGTCGGACCTGCGGAAGACCCCGAGGCCGCGCAGGCTGTCGAAAACCTTGTCCAGGCCGCTGCGGGCATCGGCGTGTGCGGAGTCCGAGCCGCGCGAGTGGTCCTGCGGGTCGTCCGGGGTCTGGTCCGCCGAGGTGTGGCCGGCGCTGGGGGACGTGCGCCCCTGGGTGTCGTCGTTCATACCTCGATGGTGCCGAGCACGCGGCGCGCTCGCCATGAGGGTCGACCCTGAGCGGCCCCTGAGCCTGCCCTGAACAGGCGGTCCGATGGTCCTGCAGGGGCGGGCGGTGGGCGATGATGGGAACGTGCCCACTCCCTACGAGCCTTTGGGACGGTCCACTCGGGGACCGGACGCCGAGCGACCGCAGCTGCGCCGTCCGGTGCGCGGGCGGGTCGTGGCGGGGGTGTGCATCGGCCTCGCCGACCACCTGGGCGTGCCGGTCAAGCAGGTGCGGATCGGCTGCGTCATCGCCTCCTTCGTGGCCGGCGCGGGCCTCCTGGCCTACGCGTTCCTGTGGGCTCTGACCCCCGAGGGGGAGTCGACTGCCGCCCGCGGAGGACCGCCGGCCGAGCGCACCCGCCGCCCGGGCAGCGTCTCCCGCCCGACGAGTGGCCTCGTGCCCGGTGGCCAGGGCAGGTCGGCCGAGGCAGCTGGCGGCTCCGGACGGTTCGACACCGAAGCCGGCCGCAACCTGTTGATCGGCGCCGTGCTCGTCCTGATCGGGATCGGGGTCTTCGCGCAGAGCCGCGGGGTCAACCTGCGGCTCGGCATCCTCGTGCCGCTGCTGGCCATCGGGGTGGGAGCGGTGCTCGCCTGGTCGCGGCTGGACGACGCCGACCGAGACCGCTGGATCTTCGGCGGACGTGAGCGTGAAGGCCTGACCCGGCTCGTCTTCGGCATCGCGCTGGCCAGCGTCGGGGTCGTGGCGCTGGCCACCCAGGGCCGCGGCCTCGCGGGTCTGTGGGACGTGGGCCTCGCCGCGATCGCGGTGCTCGTCGGCGCCGCCTTCATCGCCGCCCCGTGGGTCATCCGGCTGTGGAACGGCCTGCGGGAGGAGCAGACCGAGCGCATTCGTGAGACCGAACGGGCCGACATCGCAGCGCACCTGCACGACTCGGTCCTGCAGACCCTCGCTCTCATCCAGCGCAAGGCCGAAGACCCCGCCGAGGTGGCGCGGCTCGCCCGGGCGCAGGAGCGCGAGCTGCGAGGATGGCTGTATGCCGGGCCGCGCGGCTCGGAGGCGTCGCTCGCCTCCGCAGTCACCGAGGTGAGTCACGAGGTGGAGGACCTCCACGGCACCCCGATCGAGCTCGTGGTGACGGGTGACCGGGCCCTGGACGAGCCGGGGACGGCATTGGTGCGCGCGCTGCGGGAGGCGTTGCTCAACGCGGTGCGGCACGGCGCACCGCCGGTGTCGGCCTACGTCGAGGTCGGCAACACCTCGGTCGACGCGTTCGTGCGCGACCACGGCCCCGGCTTCGACCTCGAGGCCGTCCCGGAGGACCGGCTCGGCGTCCGGGAGTCGATCCTGGGCCGGATGACCCGCCAGGGGGGGACGGCGCGGTGGCGCCGGCTCGAGACCGGCACCGAGGTGACGCTCGCCCTTCCCGTCGCCCAGCCCGGCGCGCCCCCGGACGGTGGCGCCTCGTCCCCGGAACCTGCTGCACGGCATACCGACTCGTCTGTGTCCGCGACCCACCCGACCCGAGGAGAGCTCACATGACCACGCCCCACGAAGAGCACCCCACGAAGTCCTCGCTCGTGCCTCGCTCGGTACTTCGCGGGGACCCCGCTCTCCGCTTCGCTCCGATACTTCGCGAGGACCTCACATGACCACACCCCACATGATGGCGCCGATCAGGCTGGTCCTCGTCGACGACCACCGCATGTTCCGTTCCGGAGTCAAGGCCGAGCTCGACACCTCCAGCGAGGTGGTGGGCGAGGCCGCGGACGTGGACCGGGCGATCGCCGTGGTGCGGGAGACCCGCCCCGACGTCGTGCTGCTCGACGTGCACCTGCCGGGCGGCAACGGCAACGGCGGCGTCGACGTGCTGACCGGGTGCGCCGGGGTGCAGACGGAGGCGGGAGCGCCGGTGCGGTTCCTCGCGCTCTCGGTGTCCGATGCCGCGGAGGACGTGATCGCGGTGATCCGGGCGGGTGCTCGCGGTTACGTCACCAAGACGATCAGCGGCACCGACCTCGCCACGGCCATCCGCCGGGTCGCCGAGGGTGATGCGGTGTTCAGCCCGCGGCTGGCGGGCTTCGTGCTCGACGCGTTCGGCGCGGCGGCGGGGGAGATCGCCGAGGTGGACGAGGAACTCGACCGGTTGAGCGCGCGCGAGCGCGAGGTGATGCGGCTGATCGCCCGCGGCTACCAGTACAAGGAGGTCGCCAAGGAGCTCTACATCTCGATCAAGACGGTCGAGACCCACGTCTCCTCGGTGCTGCGCAAGCTCCAGCTCTCCTCACGGCACGAGCTGACCAGCTGGGCGATGGGCCGGCGGCTCATCTGACGGTGCACACCTCGAAAAGGAGGTGAGGCGCCGCAGGCGACCCGGTAACGTCCGCGGCGTGTCTGCCATGGCTGACCGACCGCCTCGACGAGCAACCGCTGGCCCGCGGTCGCTCGTCCGACCCGTTGATCTCGCCACGTGGCCCCGCCGGGCGCACTTCGAGCACTACTCCGATCGCGTTCCCTGCACCTACAGCGTGACCCTGCAGCTGGACGTGACCGAGTTCCGCCGGGCGCTGTCCGACGCGCGGCGGAAGACCTACCCGGCACAGATCTGGGCGATCGCCACGGTGGTCAACCGTCACGACGAGTTCCGTATGGCCGTCGACGACCTCGGTCGCCCGGCCGTGTGGGAGACGGTGCACCCGGCCTTCACCGTCTTCAATCCCGAGCGAGAGACCTTCGCGGCGGTCTGGACGCCCTACGACCCGGACTTCTCGCCCTTTCACGAACGCGTCGTCGATCTGCTTCGAGAACACCGCAGCGCCACCTCGATGTTTCCCCAAGGGGACCTCCCGGAGGACGTGTTCGACATCTCCAGCCTGCCCTGGATGCACTTCACCGGCTTCAACCTCGACATCGTGGAAGGGCATCGTCACTACCTGCCGATCGTCACGCTCGGCCGTTTCGACGAGCGGGACGGCCGAACCCACATGCCTATCGCGGTCCAGATCCACCACGCGGTCGCCGACGGGTTCCACGTCGCGCGCCTTGCCCGCGAGCTGCAGGATCTGCTCAGCCGACCGGACTGGCTCTGCTGAGGGGCGCGACCTCGCGGGCCGGCGAGCTGGGCCGGGTGCGCGATCAGTAGCCGCCGGGTGGCTCCGTCATCTCGGCCCGCACACCCAGGAGCCGGATCGGCCGGTTGTCCTCCAGGCGGTGCAGCAGGCCCAACGCGGTCGAGGCGATGATGCCTGCGTCGTAGGTGGGTTCGGCCAGCTTGCGGATCCGCGTCGTGGTGAAGAACGGCGCGAACCGCACCTTGAGGTGGACGCGGGCGCAGGGCCGGCCCTCCCTGCGGATGTCCTCGACCACCTGGTCGGCGAGAGACCGCAGTGCGTCGGCGATCTCCGACTCCTCGACGAGGTCGTGCTGGTAGGTCGTCTCGCGGCCGTGCGCCCTGGGCACCCACGGCGTGTCGTCCACCGTGGCACTGCCGACGCCTCGGCCCAGCCGGCCGTAGTGCGGTCCCATGCTGGGGCCGAACTCGGCCACCAGCACTGCCTCCTCGGCGTCAGCGAGCTGACGCACGGTCTGGATGCCGCGGTCGGCGAGTCGCTGCTGGATGCGGCGTCCCACCCCCCACAGAGCATCCGTCGGCCGGTCGCCCATCACCTCGAACCAGTTGTGCGCGGTGAGCCGGAACACGCCCTGCGGCTTGCCGAACTCGGTCGCGATCTTGGCACGCACGAGCGTGTCGCCGATCCCGACCGAGCAGTGCAGTCGGGTCGCCGTGAGCACGTCCGCCTGGGCCTGACGAGCAAAGGCCTCGGGATCCTCGGTCTGGACGCCGACGAACGCCTCGTCCCAACCGAGCACCTGAACCACGACGTCAGGCAGCTCTCGCAGCGTCTGCATCACCTGCGCTGACGCGGCCAGGTAGGTGGGGGTGTCCACGGGCAGCAGCACCGCCTGCGGGCAGCGCCGCACCGCGACCTTCAGCGGCATCCCCGACCGCACGCCGAACTCGCGAGCCGCATAGGACGCGGTCGAGACCACGGCGCGCTCGGCGGGGTCGCCCCGACCTCCGACGATGAGGGGCAGCCCGGCCAGCTCGGGCCGTCGCAGCACCTCGACCGCAGCGATGAACTGGTCGAGGTCCACGTGCAGCACCCAGCGCGCCATACGCCCATCCTGCCGTGCAGCACCGACGAGGACGACGGGTTCACGTTCCACCGGGTGAACGTCGTATTCAGGATCGGGACGCATCTGTGGCGCCGAACGTGGGTTGGCGCGGGGTATCACGGTCAGGCGAAGCCGCTCCTTGAAGGTGCCGCACGCCGGGTGCGGCGCGCATCTCAAGGGAGACCGTCATGCATGCCGAGCTCAACCCACAACCGTTGCCGCCCAAGGCCATCAGCGTCTTCGCGGCGTCCGACGTCCTCTGGGACTTCGACAAGTTCAGTCAGGCGCTCCGCAGCGTCCTGGACCGCGCCGGCCACGCCGGCTGCACGTCCGGCCTGCAGCTGGAGTGGCGCAACTTCGAGCAGTACTACATCAACCCGAAGCTCGAGGCCACGCCCGTCGCGTCTCGCGAGCAGTCGTTCGGGGCCTGAACGGTGTCCGCGTCGCCCCACCTCGAGCTGGGCGTCGGCGTCATCGCCACCGGCGGCATCGACCGCCTGTGGGACGAGATCGCCGACCTGGTCGACGTGGTCGAGGTGGAGCCCCAGACGTTGTGGGGCGATGCGGGCAGTCGTCGGATCAACCGGGCCGCGCTCGACTGGGTGCTTGCCCGGGACCGCCCGCTGCTCAGCCACGGCGTGGGCTACCCGGTGGGTGGCACGACCGCGCCGGAGCGCGACGGCGTCCGTGCGTCCGCCCGCTCGGCCAGCGAGCTCGGCGCGTCGCACTGGAGCGAGCACCTGTCCTTCAACCAGGCAGCCGGACCGGACGGGCGCCGGTATGCCGGTTACCTGCTCCCGCCCATCCCCACCCCCGAGGCCGCGGCGGCCGCGATCGCCCACATCGGCGTCTACCAGGACCAGCGCGACGAGCCGTTCCTGGTCGAGACGCCCACGAGCTACCTCAGCGCCGTGCCCGGTGACCTGACCGACGGTGAGTTCGTCGCCGCCATCGCGGAGGGTGCCGACTGCGGCATTCTGCTCGACCTGCACAACATCTGGGCCAACGAGCTCAACGGCCGCCAGAGCGTCGAGGACTTCCTCGACCAGATTCCGTTGAAGCGAGTTCGTGAGGTCCACGTCGCGGGCGGCGACTACCTCGGTGAGTGCTACCTCGACTCCCACGTGGGTCCGGTGGCGCCCGAGGTGCTCGAGCTGGCACGCCGGGCGCTACCTCGCTTGCCGAACGTGCGGGCGGTGCTCTTCGAGGCGGTGCCGCACTCCATCGCCCAGATGGGCGTCACCGGACTGCGGCGCGTCCTGACCGACATCCACACGGTCGTGGCTGCCGCCGGGCGGCCCCCGTCCGCCGCCGGGCAGTCCCTAGCCGTGGAGCAGCACCCAGCCGCCGCCGGTCCTACCGGTCGGTCGACGATCCCCCCGGTCCACCACTCGAGAGGGGACACCGCCCGCCGGGAGGCGGAGCTGCTCGGCTACACCACCCGAGCCAGCGACGAACTCCCGGACCACGACCCCGGCGCCGAGGTGCTGCGCCATCTCACCGACCAGGCGCGACTGTCCCTGCTCGTCGGGACCCACCGCGCTGCGCTGGCGGCCCTGATGAGCGCCCTGGGCCCGGCCGCCGCGCGCGGCGCGCTCAACGAGTTCCTGGCGACGACACCGGCCACGGCGTGGCCGCAGGAGCAGGGCGCAGCCTTCGACGACTGGTTCCTCCGTTTCGCCGGTGCGGGACGCCTGACCGCACCGGACGGCCGACGTCACCCGTCGCGACCGGTGGCCGGGGCGGCGGCCGGTGCACCGAGGGCGGCCAGCGGCTCGCCGTCCATCCGGAACACCGTCCACTCGTCCAGGGCCACCGCGCCGAGACTGCGGTAGAAGCCGATCGACGGCTCGTTCCAGTCCAGGACCCACCACTCCAGGCGCGGGTAGCCACGCTCGACGCACAGCCGGGCGAGGGTGCGCAGCAACTGCTTGCCGAGACCCGAGCCCCGCTGCTCGGGCAGCACGAAGAGGTCCTCGAGCCACATCCCGGGCCGCCCGGTCCAGGTCGAGAAGGTGAGGTACCACAAAGCCATGCCGACGACCTCGCCGTCCGCCTCCGCGACGTGCGCGTATGCCGTCGGGCCGCCCTCGGCGGGAAACAGCGCCTCCCTGAAGTCGTCCTCCGTCGCGTCGACCGCGTCCGGCTCCTTCTCGTAGACGGCGAGCGCGCGCACGAGGCGCAGGATCGCGGGGACGTCTCCCGGTGCTGCCGGACGGACGGGCGAGTTCGAGGTCGTGGTCACCGTCACGTCCTACCGCACGTCCGCGAAACCCGGCAACTCGCGCCCGTGGCCTCGATCCGTCCCCCCCTGTCGTCGCCGACCCGCTGGACTGGGTCGGCTCCTCGGCGCTCCGGTCCTCGCTCCGCTGCGATCCTCACGCTGTCGTCGCCGACCCGCTGGACTGGGTCGGCTCCTCGGCGCTCCGGTCCTCGCTCCGCTGCGATCCTCACGCTGTCGTCGCCGACCCGTAGGCTGGAGGAGATATGAGCACGCTCTTCGATGACCTCCCCATGCCCGGACTCCCGCCAGCCGCCGCGCGGGGCGACGTGGACCACCGCGGAGTGCCCACCTGGGCCGAAGCCGCCGGTGAGCCGCCGGCGTCGGCGGGCACACGGCATACCGACGCTCCCGGAGCCCAGGACCCGGAGGCGCTGCTGGCCGGGCTGAACCCCCAGCAGCGGGAGGCCGTCGTGCACGAGGGGGCGCCGCTGCTCATCGTGGCAGGCGCCGGCTCGGGCAAGACCCGCGTGCTGACCCACCGGATCGCCTACCTGCTCGCGGCTCGCGGCGTCCAGCCCGGGCAGATCCTCGCGATCACCTTCACCAACAAGGCGGCCGCCGAGATGCGCGAGCGCGTCGCGGCACTGGTCGGCGGGCGCAGCAAGGCGATGTGGGTGTCGACCTTCCACTCCGCGTGCGTGCGGATCCTGCGCCGTGAAGCGGGGCACGTCGGCCTGAAGTCGACCTTCTCGATCTACGACGCCGCCGACAGCCAGCGGCTCATGTCGATGGTCATGCGCGAGCTCGACCTCGACCCGAAGCGCTATCCGCCACGATCGTTCTCCCACCAGGTGTCCAACCTCAAGAACGAGCTGGTCGACGAGGAGACGTTCGCCGGGCAGGTGGGGGAGGGCACCCACCAGGAGCGGATGCTGTCCGAGGCCTACACGATGTACCAGCGGCGGCTGCGGCAGGCCAACGCGCTGGACTTCGATGACCTGATCATGATGACGGTCCACATGCTGCAGGCCTTCCCCGACGTCGCCGAGCACTACCACCGACGGTTTCGGCACGTGCTGGTGGATGAGTACCAGGACACCAACCACGCGCAGTACCAACTGGTCCGGGAACTGGTCGGACAGGGAGGCGGAGAGGGGGAGCATGCCGTGCCGCCGGCGGAGCTGGCCGTGGTGGGCGACGCCGACCAGTCCATCTACGCGTTCCGTGGCGCGTCGATCCGCAACATCGTGGAGTTCGAACAGGACTACCCCCACGCCCGGACCATCCTGCTCGAGCAGAACTACCGTTCCACCCAGACCATCCTGCAAGCGGCCAACGCGGTCATCGCGAAGAACTCCGAGCGTCGGCCCAAGAGACTGTGGACCGACTCCGGGGCGGGCACGAAGATCATCGGCTACGTGGCGGACTCCGAGCACGACGAGGCGGCGTTCGTCGCGCAGCAGATCGACACGCTCGGGGACGAACACGGCGTCAAGCCCCGCGACGTCGCGGTCTTCTACCGCACCAACGCCCAGTCCCGAGCCCTCGAGGAGGTGCTCGTGCGGGTCGGCCTGCCCTACAAGATCGTCGGCGGCACCCGGTTCTACGAGCGCCGTGAGGTCAAGGACGCGCTGGCCTACCTGCGCGTCATCTCCAACCCCGCCGACACGGTCAACCTGCGGCGGATCGTCAACACCCCGAAGAGGGGAATCGGTGACCGGGCCCAGGCCTGCGTGGCGGCGCTGGCCGAACGCGAGCGAATTCCCTTCGTCGCCGCCCTCGGCCGCGCGGCCGACGCCCCGGGCATCGCGACGCGCTCGGTCACCGCGATCGCGGCCTTCACGTCGCTGCTCGAGGCGCTGCGCACAGTTCACGAGGGCGGCTCGGGGGTCGGCGAGCTGCTCGAGGCGGTTGTCGAGCAGAGCGGTTACCTCGACGAGCTGCGCCGGAGCCAGGACCCCCAGGACGAGACACGGGTGGAGAACCTCGCCGAGCTCATAGCGGTGGCAAGGGAGTTCGACGAGACCTATCCCGATGGGACGCTCGAGGACTTCCTCGAGCAGGTGTCACTCGTGGCAGACGCCGACGAGATCCCCGACGGTGAGGCGGACGACGGCGGAGTCGTCACGTTGATGACCTTGCACACGGCGAAGGGACTCGAGTTCCCGGTGGTCTTCCTCACCGGCATGGAGGACGGCACCTTCCCCCACCTGCGCGCGCTGGGCGACCCCCAGGAGCTGGAGGAGGAGCGGCGGCTCGCCTACGTCGGCATCACGAGGGCACGCGAGCGCCTGCACCTGTCGCGAGCGGTGGTGCGCTCGGCGTGGGGAGCGCCGTCATACAACCCAGCCTCCCGGTTCCTCGCCGAGGTCCCGGAGGAGCTGATCGACTGGCAGCGCACGGAATCCACCGGTATGCGACCGTCGTCGACCCCGGCCGTGGCTCGGCTCGCAGGACGTCCCGGTGTCCGCTCACCGGGCAACCGCCCGGTGATCTCGTTGCACGCCGGGGACCGCGTCACGCACGACTCCTTCGGGCTCGGCTCGGTGGTGCGCGTCGAGGGCGAGGGGGAGAAGGCGATGGCTCACGTCGACTTCGGCGGCGACGCCGGCGTCAAACGCCTGCTGCTGCGCTACGCCCCGGTCGAGAAGCTCTGACGTCGGATTCGGCGTGGCTGCGGCGAACGGCACAATTCGCGGCGAAGCGCACAGGTAGAGGTGTGCCGCTCGTCGGCAACCGTGCCACTCGTCGCGTGACCTCAGACGAGGTTGCGGGCGGCGAGCCAGGGCATCGGGTTGATCGGTGCCCCGCCACCGGGGTGGATCTCCAGGTGCAGATGCGGCCCGGTCGAGCGGCCGGTGTTGCCCGAGTAGCCCACGACCTCACCGGGCGTGACGCTCTCGCCGGGCACGACCGCGCGGGACGACAGATGGAAGTAGTAGGACACGGTGCCGTCCCAGTACTCGATCTCGACCCGGTTGCCCGAGGTGGCGTTGTAGCTCACCGCGGTCACGGTGCCGCTGGACATGGCGCGCACGGGCGTGCCCATCGGGACGCTGAAGTCGCTGCCGGCGTGCAGACGCCCCCACCGATAGCCGAACCCAGACGTGTAGTGCATCCCGCTCACCGGCTGGACCCACGACTGAGCCGCCTCGCGGCGCTCCCTTTCGCGTTGCTCCGCCGCCTCGGCCCTGGCCCCGGCCCGGGCCTCGCGGCGGGCCGCCTCCCTGCGCTCCTTGACGAGCTGCGCGGCCTCTTGCTGCTGCGCGCGGACCTCCCTGACGGCCGACGCCACCCGGTCAGCCGAGCGTGACACCTGGCGCTGGAGCTCCGCGCGGTCCATGACGTCCTGGCCGGCGTCCCGCGCCGTGGCGTGCATCGAGGACCGCGCCCCGTCGAGCACGGGACGCTGGGCGGCAGGTGCGGCACCAGTGCTCGTCAACAGGATCGTCCCGGTGGCAGCCGCCAGCAGCAGGCTGGTATGACGTGACGCCGCGCCCGCACGCCGGGCACGGGGGGCACGGTGGCGGCCGTGGTACTGCCGACGCGGCACA
This sequence comes from Segeticoccus rhizosphaerae, assembly GCF_009192725.1. Taxonomy (GTDB): domain Bacteria; phylum Actinomycetota; class Actinomycetes; order Actinomycetales; family Dermatophilaceae; genus Segeticoccus; species Segeticoccus rhizosphaerae. The sequence continues at coordinate 12,648 of NZ_VOHR01000035.1, forward strand.
GCGGGGCCTTTCGGGAACGCGGGAGGACACGAGAAGGTCACGAGGATACCGAGCCACCTGACGCGCGGCAAAACCGCTGCCGCGGCTCGTCAGCGCCGGTGGCTGGGGGAGCGCCGGCCGGTCTCCAGCTGGGTGACGCCGGCGGTGCGGGTCGAGCCGTCCTGCGCGAGGTGGGCCAACGTGGTGGAGATGCCGTGGACCACTGAGCCGTTGATCGGCAGGCTCATGTGCCCGACTCCCTGCAGCGGGATGTTGTGCGCGATGAGGTCGGGATGGGTGATCCGCCCGTGTTCCTGGGGCACGACCAGGGGATCGATGTCGGACCAGTAGGCCACGAACCGGGTCATGCAGCCCGGGGCCGGCTCCTCCAGCTCCCGCATCAGGGCGCTGTCCGGGCGGAGCTGGCGGCCCAGCCGAAGCGGCAGGACGTAGGCATCGCAGGTTCCACCGTGGGGCGTGCCCAGGGTGACCAGTGTGTGCACGCGTGCGTCCCCGCCGAGCCGGGTCACGTAGTAGCGCGCGATCAGCCCACCGAGACTGTGCCCCACCACATGGATGCGCTCGTAGCCCGTCTCGGCCACCAGCTCCTCGACCTGCTCCGCGAGGCGCGCGGCGGCGGTCCGCACGTCGGTGGTGAGCGGCGAGTAGTTGATCGAGAGGACGCACCCGAAGCCGCGCCGCCGCAGCCCACGGGACAGCAGCGTGAAGATGGAGCGGTTGTCGACCATGCCGTGGACCAGCAGGATCGGCGTCCCCGCGGCCTCCACGTCGCTGATGAGCAACCCCCGCTGCACCGGTGGCAGGTGCTCCACGCCGTAACCGTGGCCGCCGCGGCGGTCGCCGCGGGCCAGCGCCCCGAACGGGTAGAGCGCGAGGTGAGTGCCCACCCACGCGGCCTCGACCGCCGCTCCAGCGAGTCCGCTCGGTGTGGCCAGCCTGCGGCCGGCACGGACCAGGGACCGTGCCACCGCACCGGGGAGTCCGTCCCGCAGCGTTGCGTCATCGTCGCTTCGGGTCCGGCCGGTGCCGTCGGTCGTGCGGGGCGCCGACCAGGGCCAGGGGAGCGACACAGTCACGTGGCTGGCTCCTTCGGGTCTGGGCGGCGCTCGGTGGCCGGGGCGCCGGTCTGGTCCGGCCGACCGTACTGCGAAAGCGGCCCCCGTGCACGCACCTTGGCTCCACGACGAGCCGGACCTGCGCACCCGTGAGAACAGCCGATCCATCGTGTCGCTCGGGTCAGCTGCCCTGGATGCGTCAGGCCGGCTGGTTTCGGCAGGCGACCCGCTCACTCAGGCTCGGCAAGTGTTCGTGAACGTGAAACTTGCTCTGGTGGCCGCTGGAGCGCTCCCGGAGCTCGCTTGCAAGTTGTCGGCCTCGTGCTGCCAGATGCGCGAGTTGAGGTCGACGCGCTTGCCGCCGTGCCCGCTTGACGACGTCACCGGTGCTGACTCGCGCGACGCCTGGCCAGGCGTTCGTGTATCGCGGTGTAGGTGTCGGCGTCGATCTCGCCAGAGGCGAACCGGCGGTCGGCAATCTCCTCCGGCGTCTCCCTCGGCGCAGGTCCCCCGCCGCGGGCATCGTCGTGTCTGGAGGGCTGCTGGGTGAGGCGAACCACCGCCCAGACGATCAAGCCGATCAGCACGATCCACAGCAGGGACATGAAGATCATCCAGATCCAGCCTCCGCTGTTCCAGTACATCATCGTCCTCACCTCTTCCTCCACGCCTTCACGCTCATCATCCCTCGGGATCGAGGGAGCCGAGAGGGCCCTTGGTCCCGTCGACAGCATCCCGACACGGCGCGGCGTCGCGCACCGGCTGCGGTTAGTCTGCACCTATGACGCAGACGACCGACCCCGGCACCAGCCCGCTCCGGATCCTGGTGGCCAAGCCAGGACTCGACGGCCACGACCGCGGGGCCAAGGTTGTCGCGCGAGCGCTTCGGGACGCGGGTATGGAGGTCGTCTACACCGGGCTGCACCAGACCCCCGAGCAGATCGTCGAGGCGGCCATCCAGGAGGACGTCGACGCGGTCGGCCTGTCCGTGCTCTCCGGGGCGCACATGACCCTCTTCGCGAAGGTGGCCGAGCTGCTCAAGACCAGGGATGCCTCCGACATCGTGGTCTTCGGAGGCGGGATCATCCCCGACGGCGACATCCCCCAGCTCGACGAGCTCGGTGTGGCGAAGGTGTTCACCCCCGGCGCCACGACGACCGAGATCGTCGAGTGGGTTCGCGGCAACGTCGAACGGCATTGAGGGACGGTTCTTTACCCTTCCGCGCGTCCAGTCGGTGAACCCGCCTTGCCCTTCACGGTGACGGTGGGTTGTGGCCAGTGTTTGGCAAAGATTGCACAAGGGCCATTGACCTCCTCCCCGCCGGTCCGCGAGCGTCTGCCACCGGCCCGGGACGAGATCGGTCGGCTCACCTCGCCAGCTCGCGTCACCTCGTGACGCCAGACCTCTCCGGGTGGATCGCGCCATCAACCGATGGCCCCGAGAAGGAGATGTCCGTGAACCGACTGACATGCGGTATGGCGTGTGGCGCACTGGTCGCCGCGGCGGCCCTGGCCCCAGCAGGGAGTGCCCTTGCGACCGGACACGAAGGCGCCGCGGCGCCTGGTGCCGTCCAGGGCGACTCGCACCGCGCCATACAGGCTGAGCAGGCCCGTGCCGACACCATGGCGAAGCGACTGTCGCTGGGCGCCCGGGAGAGGCTGGAGGTCAAAGCCGTCACGAAGGACCCCGACGGGACCACCCACGTGCGCTACGACCGCACCTTCGCCGGTCTGCCGGTCGTCGGCGGTGACCTGGTCGTCCACCGGGGCGCGGGCGGTGCCATCGAGGGCGTGAACGACAACGCCTCCGGCAAGGTCTCGGTCGCCTCGACGACACCGACGGTCGCTGCCGCGGCGGCCCGGCACACCTCGCTGCAGCAGGCGCACCTGGCAGGCGAGAGGAGCTCCGACACCCTGGTCGTCTTCGCCGGGCAGGGGGCCCCGAGGCTGGCCTACGACGTGGTGGTCAAGGGGTTCCGTCCCGACCAGACCCCGAGCCGGCTGCACACGATCGTCGACGCCCGCAACGGCAAGACGCTGGCCACGTGGGACGACATCCAGAACGGCACCGGTCACGGGATCTTCGTGGGCACGGTCACCATCGGCAGCGGGCCCGTGTCCGGCGGCTACCAGCTGAAAGACGGACACGGCAACTACACGACCGACCTGCGCGGCGCCACCTCCGGGACGGGCACGACCTTCACCGACGCCGATGACGTCTGGGGCAACGGGAGCGTGAGTGACCGCGCGTCGGCTGCCGTCGACGCGCAGTACGGCGCCGAGAAGACCTTCGACTTCTACCAGAACGTCATGGGCCGGGATGGCATCTGGGACGACGGCCGGGGAGCCCGCTCGCGTGTCCACTACGGAAACAACTACGTCAACGCGTTCTGGGACGGCACCCAGATGACCTACGGCGACGGCTCGGGCAACACCCGTCCGCTGGTCGAGCTGGACGTCGCGGCACACGAGATGAGCCACGGCGTCACCGAGAACACCGCCGGGCTCAACTACTACGGTGACGCCGGCGGGCTCAACGAGGCGACCAGCGACATCTTCGGGACCGCCGTGGAGTTCTACGCGGACAACCCGAACGACATGGGCGACTACCTCATCGGCGAGGAGATCGACATCAACGGCAACGGCACGCCGTTGCGCTACCAGGACAAGCCGTCCCGCGACGGCAGCAGCCCCAACTGCTGGTCCAGCTCGGTGTCGGGCCTCGATCCGCACTACTCGTCCGGCCCGCTCAACCACTGGTTCTACCTCGCCTCCGAGGGATCCGGAGCCAAGACGATCAACGGCGTCAGCTACGACAGCCCGACCTGCGACGGCCAGAGCATGTCCGGGATCGGCCGTGCGAAGGTCGAGAAGGTCTGGTACCGCGCTCTGTCGACCTACCTGACGTCCGGCAGCACCTACAAGGACGCCCGCAACGCCGCCATCCGGTCCGCCAAGGACCTCTACGGCGACGGGACCGAGTGCACCGGGATCCAGAACGCCTTCGACGCGATCGCCGTCCCGGCCGGGGCACAGAGCTGCTCCGGCGCGACCGACCCCGGCGACCCGCCCTCCGGTGACAACCTGCTGCAGAACCCGGGATTCGAGTCCGGTGCGACGGTCTGGACCGGCACCAGCGGCCCCATCACCACCAACACCGGGCGCCCGGCGCACAGTGGCAGCTGGAAGATGTGGCTCGGCGGCAACGGCACGAGCGCGACCGAGTCGGAGTCGCAGCAGGTGACCATCCCGTCGGCGTCGTCGGCGGCCCTGTCGTTCTGGCTGCGCACCGACACCTCCGAGTCGACCAGCTCTTCCGCCTACGACCGCATGCAGGTGCAGGTCACCTCCGGCGGCACCACCAGGGCCCTCAGGACCTGGAGCAACCTCGACGCCACCGGCGACTACCGCAAGCAGACACTGGACCTGTCCGCCTACACCGGCAGGACGGTGACCCTGCGTTTCGTGATGCAGGAGGACTCGATGCTGCAGACCAGCTTCGTCGTCGACGACACGTCACTCACGACGGGCTGAGCCACCCGCGCACACCGGACCGGCCGTCATACCAGCAGGTATGACGGCCGGTCCCGCTGGTGTGCCCGTGTCACAGGGGCTGGCAGAGGGTGCGTTCGGCCGGCGGCTGGGTGATGTCACCCAGGAGCCTGCTCAGCGGCGCGGCGAGCTTGCCCAGCCCCGGGTCGTCCAGGGAAGCGCTGTGGCGACCACTCGTGACCGTGACGAACATCTGGTCGGCGATCTTGCCCGGCGGCGTGGCGCGGGAGGAGCCGGGGACCGGCCAGTCGACGCCGTCCACCGAGGCCCGGATCTGCTCCATCAGGGCGGTGTCGACCCGGCAGCGCTGGGGGGAGCTCGCCCTGCGCGTCACCGTCGCGGTGCCGTCCGCCTGCAGCACCACCCGGTCGCGGAAACCGGCGATGCCACCGGTGCGTGACACCGTCATCGGGAAGGGAACTCGGGAGGCATCCGGCCCATGGGGGCCCTGGCCGTAGGTGGGCGACGTCGCCGGGGCGGTCGGCCTTGGCAGGCCGGTCGCCGGGCCGCTCTGCGTGCTCTCGCTGCTGACGGGCGTGGACGAAGCCGGTCCGGTGCCCCCACCGACCTCGCTCGAGCCGCACGCGGCGAGGACGAGCACCGTGGCCGGGATGCCGAGGGTCCGGATCGCGCGTGTCATGGACGTCATCATGCCGACTTGGACGCGCCGGCGGCGGCTCGGGTTGCCTCCGATCGGGAGCGCGGTGAGATCGCTCGCATTCCGGTGGTCACGGCACCCGCGCCGACCGCATGGGCCGTGGCAGGACTAGTCTGCCGTCGGACCATCCCTTCGACGACGAGGACGGATTCGCTCGTGGACCTATTCGAGTACCAAGCACGTGACGTGTTCGAGGCGCACGGCGTCCCGGTCCTGGCCGGTGCCGTCGCCAAGACCGTGGACGAGGCCGTGGCTGCGGCCGAGACGATCGGCGCAGACAGCGGCGGCGTGGTCGTCGTCAAGGCCCAGGTCAAGACCGGCGGCCGCGGCAAGGCCGGTGGCGTCAAGGTGGCCAAGACGCCGGATGAGGTCCGCACCCACGCCGAGGCGATTCTGGGGATGGACATCAAGGGCCACACCGTCCACCAGGTGATGATCGCGCAGGGCGCCCAGATCGCCGAGGAGTACTACTTCTCCGTGCTGCTGGACCGTGCCAACCGCTCCTACCTGGCGATGTGCAGCAAGGAGGGCGGCGTCGAGATCGAGCAGCTCGCGGTCGAGCGGCCCGAGGCGCTGGCCCGCATCGAGGTCGACCCGCTCGTCGGCATCGACGAGGCCAAGGCGACCGAGATCGCGCAGGCAGCCGGCTTCGGCGATGACCTGCTGCCGCAGCTGGTCGACACCTTCGGCAAGCTGTGGGACGTCTACCGCGAGGAGGACGCGACGCTGGTCGAGGTCAACCCGCTGGTCAAGACCCAGGACGGCACGATCATCGCCCTCGACGGCAAGGTGACCCTCGACGACAACGCGGGCTTCCGCCACCCCGACCACGCGGCGCTGGAGGACCAGGCGTCGGCCGACCCGCTCGAGGCCGCGGCCAAGGAGAAGGGCCTCAACTACGTCAAGCTGGACGGCTCGGTCGGCATCATCGGCAACGGTGCCGGGCTGGTCATGTCCACGTTGGACGTCGTCGCCTACGCCGGTGAGGACGTCGCCGGCCAGCCGAAGCCGGCCAACTTCCTGGACATCGGCGGTGGCGCCTCGGCCGAGGTGATGGCCAACGGGTTGCACATCATCCTGGGTGACGAGCAGGTCAAGAGCGTCTTCGTCAACGTCTTCGGTGGCATCACGGCGTGCGACGCGGTGGCCAACGGCATCGTCGGTGCGTTGAACGCCCTCGGCGACCAGGCGACCAAGCCGTTGGTCGTGCGCCTGGACGGCAACAACGTCGAGGAGGGTCGCCTCATCCTCGCCGAGGCGGCGCACCCGCTCGTCTCGATCGAGCAGACCATGGACGGTGCGGCCCGCAAGGCTGCCGAGCTGGCTTCGGCCGCGAACTGAAAGGGCTCCCACTCATGGCCATTTTTCTCAACGCTGACTCCAAGGTCATCGTCCAGGGCATGACCGGCTCGGAGGGCAAGAAGCACACCCAGCGCATGCTGGCCTCCGGCACCACCATCGTCGGTGGCGTCACGCCCGGCAAGGGCGGTCAGAAGGTCGAGTTCGAGGGCGGCGTCTCCGTTCCCGTCTTCGGCTCCGTCGCCGAGGCGGTCGAGGCGACCAGCGCCGACGTGTCGGTGATCTTCGTGCCGGCGAAGTTCGCCAAGGCGGCCGTGGTCGAGGCCGTCGACGCCAAGATCCCGCTCGCGGTCGTCATCACCGAGGGGATCGCGGTCAAGGACACCGCGGAGTTCTTCACCTACGCCCAGCAGGCCGGCACCACCCGCATCATCGGCCCGAACTGCCCCGGTCTGATCAGCCCCGGGAAGTCCAACGCCGGCATCATCCCGGCCAACATCGCCGAGGCCGGCCGGGTGGGGCTCGTCTCCAAGTCCGGCACGCTGACCTACCAGATGATGTACGAGCTGCGGGAGTTCGGCTTCTCGACCGCCATCGGCATCGGCGGGGACCCGATCATCGGCACGACCCACATCGACGCGCTCGAGGCCTTCCAAGCCGACCACGAGACCGACGCGATCGTGATGATCGGTGAGATTGGCGGCGACGCCGAGGAGCGCGCGGCCGACTACATCAAGGACCACGTCACCAAGCCGGTGGTCGGCTACGTCGCGGGCTTCACGGCCCCCGAGGGCAAGACGATGGGCCACGCCGGCGCGATCGTCTCCGGGTCGTCCGGCACCGCGGCCGCCAAGAAGGAGGCCCTCGAGGCCGCCGGCGTCAAGGTCGGCAAGACGCCGTCCGAGACCGCCGGCCTGATGAAGGAGATCATGCAGGGCCTGGCCAAGTAGCACTCGGCCCCGGCGCGGCACCGGCTCCGGTCACCGTGGGTTGGATGGCCTCGTGCGCGAGGCCGGTATGCCGGGTGCTCACCGCTGCCCGGCCAGACCCACCAGACGCTGCAGCTGGCTGAAGCCCTCGTCGCCGGGGACGCCGCCGGTCAGCGCGAAGGTCGACACGGCACCGGTGGTGCGCTGGGTCGTGACCGCCACCCAGGTGGTGATCACCGGTCCGCCATGGGGGTTGTCGAAGTCGAGCCGGAACGCCCCGGCGTGGTCGGGGTCCGGGGTGACGGTCATGCCCTCGACCCGCGCCGCGCAGGTGCGCAACGCCTGCACGAGCCGGTCACGCTCCGCCGTCGCCGCCGCGTCGTCGCTGGTCAGTCGCACCCGCTGCCTGCCGACAAACGTCCCGTCGGTCGCGGTCGCCACGGAGACGATCCCGAAGCGGCCCGCGCCCGGCGCCCCGTCCTGCGCGGTGTCGGCGTCGCAGTTGCTGATCGCGGCCTGTCCTTCCCAGTCGCCGGTCACCGAGCGGGTCGCCGCGCCGTGGGTAAGGCCCGGAGCGGACCAGGCGCTGGCGGGCACGAAGAGTGCGCCGTCCAGCAACGGACGGGGGCCGACGACGTGCATCGGCTCGTCGTCGGTGGACCCACCCGTGGAGCCGGTGGTGGGACCTGCCGCAGGCGGCGTGGCGGTGGGTGCCGGACCACCGGGCGACCTGGACAGGTCAGCGCCGCTGGTCTGCTCCAGTCGCTGTTGCGCGACGGATGCCAGGTCGCCCACCTGCTTGCGGGCGACCTGCTGGTCCCCGATCGTGCCGCTGACCGCGAGGACGCTGGTGTCGGCGCCGCTGTGCGCGACAGCGACCCACGACTGGACGCCCGCACCACCGCGGATCAGCAGGATCCTCGGCCACTCCGATCCGGACCCCTGCGTGGTGACCGCGGTGCCGTTGCAGGCCATCACCCGGGTCAGCATCGTCTCGACTGCGCGGTCTCCGGCGCTCGCCGACGACGCGCGGTAGAGCGACTGCTCACCGTTCCAACCAGCCGGCTCGGCGCGCACGTCCTCCGCCCGCACGCGTTCGCCGGGGGCCGTGGCAGGACAGGGGCCGGGGACGGGCTGGTCCGAGGGGGCCGGCACGAGACGCACCACGCCGGTGCTTCCCAGTGCGCGGCCCCACTCGGCGCTGAGGGGGAGCGGCCCGGCGATGGCCAGGGGCCTGCTCGGATCGGCTTGTGCCCCGTCGGGCGCCACGGGCGACACGGTCGCCGCGGGAGCCAGGCTGGCGTCCGGGTCGAGCTGCTGGACCCCGGTGTAACCGAGGACCAGCACGGCGGCGGCGGCAGCGGCGCCGATCGAGAT
>NZ_VOHR01000350.1 GCF_009192725.1 Segeticoccus rhizosphaerae
GGGCTGATCGCTGTCCACGGACCCGATCATTCCGCAGCCCCGCCCACCAGGTCAGGCGACGCCCCGGACTACCGCAAAAGATCAGCGCATCCCTAACCGGTGGTCCCCGGCGGAGGTCCGTGCGAGGCTGTGCGTGTCAGCGATGCACGAGGAGGCCCGCATGTCAGCAGAGTCCAAGCCGAGTGGTCACGGTCCGGGGGAGGACGTGAAGCGTAAGTTCCGCGAGGCCCTGCAGAAGAAGCAGGCGCACGCCGGCAGGGACGTCTCCGACGACGCCGAGCGCGGCAAGGTCCACGGCCCCCATGCGCCGGAGACCAGTGGTGCGCAGCAGATGTTCCGCCGCAAGAGCGGCTGACCTGTTCGGGACGGACCGGACGACCCACCGGAACAACGACCAGGGCGCGGACTCCCCAGTGGGGTCCGCGCCCTGGCTCGTTCGTGGACGTGCGAGCGGCGTGGCGGGGGCTACTTCGCCGCGTGGTCCTCGGCCAGGCCGACCAGGGTGCGGACGCCGTAGCCGGTGCCTCCCTTGGGGGTGTAGCCGAACGCCGCCGACTCGTTGAACGCGGGACCGGCGATGTCCAGGTGCGCCCACGGGATCAGCCGGCCAGCCTTGTCCTTACCGATGAACTCCGACAGGAAGGTCGCGGCCACCATCATCCCGCCCACCCGGTCGCCGGTGTGCTTGAAGTCGGCGACCGTGGAGTCCATGCCCGAGCGGACCTCCTCGACCAGCGGCATCTGCCACATCGACTCGCCGGCGCCGGTCGCGACGGCGTGCACCCGCTCGCGCAGGTCGTCGTCGTTGGCCATGACCGCCGACGTGCGGTGGCCGAGTGCCATCACCGCCGCGCCGGTCAGGGTGGCGATGTCGACGATCGCGTCCGGCTGCTTCTCGGAGGCGAGAGCCAGCCCGTCACCCATGACCAGCCGGCCCTCGGCGTCGGTGTTGATGATCTCGACCGTCTTGCCGCCGCGCATGGTGACCACGTCGCCCGGGCGCTGGGCGTTGGACCCGGTCATGTTCTCGGCGAGGCACAGGTAGCCGGTCACCGCGACCGGCAGGCCGAGCTCGGCGATGGTGAAGATGGCCGCGGCGACGGCCGCGGCACCGGCCATGTCGCACTTCATCGTCACCATGCTGGCGCCGGGCTTGAGGCACAGGCCTCCGGAGTCGAAGGTGATGCCCTTGCCGATGTAGGCGAGGCTCGCCCTGGCCTTGGCGGGCTTGTACGTGAGGGTCACGATGCGGGGTGGACGGGCCGAGCCCTGACCGACTCCGAGGATGCCGCCGCAGCCGGCCTTGGCCAGCGCCTTCTCGTCCATGACCCGCACGCTGACCGCGGTGCCGGCCGCGCGAGCCCGGACCGACTCGGCGAAGGTCTGCGGGTAGAGCAGGTTGGGGGCGGTGTTGACCAGGTCGCGTGCATAGTTCTGGTGGCCGGCGAGGACGCCCGCGCGCTTGACCGCGGCCTTGACCCCCCGGTCCTTCGCGCCGTCGGTGTGCACGATGACGGCCTTGACCGGCGCCTTCGCGCGCTTGGCGGACTCTCCACGGTGCTCCAGGAACGCGTAGGCGCCGAAGAGGGCGCCCTCGGCGACCGCTCCCACGAGAGCAGCGTCCGAGCCCGGGAAGCGGACGCTCACCTTGGCGCTGCCGGACAGCGACCGGGTCGCCGCACCCGCGGCGCGGCGCAGCGTCTCGGCGGTGAACCCGCTCTTCTCCGGGGCGGCGCCGAGGCCGCTCACGACCACGAGCGGGGCGGCGACCTCCGGCACGTCGGACAACCGCACCAGCTCGTCCGGGCTGCCACCTGCCTGGGTGTTCCTCAGCGCGGCGTTGACGTGGGCGGCGGCCTTCTTGGACAGCCCGTGGCCGGCGGCCAGCTCGGCTCCGCCGTCGGTCTTGACGGAGGCCAGCACGAGGGCGTCCGCCTTGGCGGCGCCGGCAGGTCGGTCGGAGACGGTCACGGTCGTCACAGATGAGTCCTCTGGTTCGGTGGTGTGGTCGCCCGGTTCGAGGGACCCACCGCGAGGATAGCGGGCAGCTCGCCGCCCCTGCCGCTACCGTGTCGCTCATGACCGATGCGCCACTCCAGACCTCGCCCCTGCACGAACGCCACCTGGCCCTCGGCGCCAAGATGGCCGACTTCAGCGGCTGGCAGATGCCGATCGAGTACCCGGGGGGTGGGGTGGTGCGCGAGCACACCGCGGTCCGTGAACGGGTAGGCATCTTCGACGTGAGCCACCTGGGCAAGGCCAGCGTCACGGGGCAGGGAGCCGTGGAGTTCGTGAACTCCTGCCTGGCCAACGACCTGCACCGCATCGAGGTCGGCAAGGCGCAGTACACCCTCTGCTGCACCCAGGATGGCGGCGTGGTCGACGACCTGATCGCCTACCTCGAGGCCGACGATGACGTCTTCCTGATCCCCAACGCGGCCAACACCGCCGAGGTCTGCCGGCTCCTCGCCGAGGCTGCCCCGGAGGGCATCAGCGTCGAGAACCGCCACGACGAGTTCGGCATCATCGCGGTGCAGGGGCATCGCAGCAAGGACGTCCTCGAGTCGCTCGGGCTGCCCACGGGGCACGACTACATGTCGTTCGTGGCGGCGGACTGGCAGGGCAGGCCGGTCATCGTCTGCCGCACCGGCTACACCGGCGAACAGGGCTACGAGCTCGTGCCGCGCTGGAACGACACCGCCGAGCTGTGGGACGCCCTCACCGAGGCCATCGCCCCCTACCAGGGGCTGCCCTGTGGTCTCGGCTCCCGCGACACGCTGCGCACCGAGATGGGCTACGCCCTGCACGGTCACGAGCTGAGCCTGGAGATCACGCCGGTCCAGGCGCGCGTCGGCTGGGCGGTGGGCTGGAAGAAGGACACCTTCTGGGGCAAGGAGGCGCTCGAGGCGGAGCGGGCGGAGAAGAAGACGCCGCTCTCCCGTGGCCTGAAGGTGACCGGACGCGGCATACCGCGCGCCGGCTGCGAGGTGAAGGACGCGGACGGCGCGGTGGTCGGCACGGTCACCTCCGGCACCTTCTCGCCGACCCTGAAGGAGGGCATCGGACTCGCGCTGCTCGACCGAGCGGTCTCCGAGGGCGACGAGGTAGTCGTGGACGTGCGCGGTCGCGACGTCGCCGCGACCGTGGTCAAGCCTCCGTTCGTCGAGGTCCAGGTGCGCGAGGACTGAACCGCTGCCCGTGTGCCGGGTGGGCGCCCTGCCGCGCCACGCTCGGTTCGTCCGAACACCGCAATGGCTAACCTCGAGGCATGTCTGAGCCTGCTGCCCTCGACCGCGACCCAGCCCTGTCCGCACGCGCTTCCACGGACGCGCTCGTCGAGCGCCTGGGGAGACTGTCAGCCGAGGCCGAACGCGCGGGCCTGGACGCGGTGCTGGTCGGTCCGGGGGCGAACCTGCGCTACCTGGTGGGCCACTCGGTGCCGTCGCATGAGCGGCTCACGTGTCTGGTCATCGTCCCGGGCGCGAGCCCACGGCTGCTGGTGCCGGCGCTCGAACGGCCCGGCTGGGACGGTGTGCCCACCGACGCCCTCGGCGTCGAGGCGGTGACCTGGCTGGACGGGCAGGACCCGCATGCCCTGCTGGCCTCGCTCCTGCCGGCTGCTGCGCGGGTGCTCGGCGTGGACGACGACCTGCCGGCCCGACACCTGCTACGGGTCCAGGCGGCGGTGGACGGGTCGCGGCT
>NZ_VOHR01000351.1 GCF_009192725.1 Segeticoccus rhizosphaerae
AGCCGATGCCCCTGCCGGCCAGCCGGCGGTCGGCGAAGAGCACGCCGACCGCGCGGAGCCGCTCCACGCCGACGCCGTGCGCGGAGGACCAGAGGCGGCTCAGCTCACCGCCCGACCCGTCCTCGGTCCCGACGGCGTGCAGCGCCACGTGCCCGACGACCCGTCCGTCGAGCTCGGCCACCCAGGCGGCCAGCTCACCGGGCCGGTGGATGAACCGCTCGACGGGAAAGGGCAATGGCCACTCGAACGGGTACTCGGTCTCGGCCTGCTGACGGGCCAGGATCTGGGCCAGCACCGGGATGTCCGTGTCACGCCTCGGCCGGATGTGCAGCGCATCGGTCACAGCAGAACTCTAGGCGTGACCCGACGAGGGCAGCCATCGCCATACCGTCGGCCGCCGCTAGGGTTCGCCCATGTTGGGAACGCAGCCAGACCACCCGTACCCGGCCGCGGCACCTGGGCGGCTGCTCAAGATCCGCGGCGGCGCGGCACTGCACGGCAGCGTCCGGATCAGCGGCGCCAAGAACGCCGCGCTCAAGGCCCTCGCCGCCTCGATCCTCACTCCCGAGGAGGTCGTCCTCAACAACGTCCCGATGATCGCGGACGTGCTCTCGATGGCCGACCTGCTGCGGGCCCTGGGCGCGCAGGTGGAGGTGGACGCGGAGCACGAGCGGGTCACGGTGCGTGCCGAGCAGATCAGCCGGACCGACGCCCCACCTGACCTGTTCAAGGCCACCCGCGCGTCCGTCGTCGTGGCCGGACCCATGCTCGCCCGGCACGGCGAGATCTCGTTCGCACTGCCTGGCGGTGACCAGATCGGTCGACGGCCGATCGACATGCACCTGAGGGGGTTCGAGCGCATGGGCACGCAGGTGCACCGCGACGAGCACGGGGTCCACGCCAAGGTGCTGGCGTTGCAGGGCGCCCGCATCTACATGGACTACCCGAGCCACACCGGCACCGAGACACTGATGATGGCGGCCACCCGCGCGACCGGGCGCACCCTGATCATGAACGCGTCGGCGGAGCCGGAGATCGTCTGGCTCGGCAACCTGCTCAACCGCATGGGCGCGCGGATCTCCGGGCTCGGCACCCCCTTCCTCACCATCTGGGGAGTCGAACGCCTCCGCGGCGTCTCGGAGATCGTGATCCCTGACCGGCTCGAGGCGGCCACCTTCGCGATCGCCGCGGTGATGACCGGGGGAGAGGTGACCATCGACTCGGTCATCGAGGAGCACCTCGTACCGGTCACCGAGAAGCTCGGCGAGGTCGGCGCCGAGGTGTGGTTCCAGGACCGCCGGATGCTCGTGCGGGCGCGCGGCCCGCTGCGCCCGACGGACCTGCAGACGCTGCCCTACCCAGGCTTCCCGACCGACAGCCAGTCGGCGTTCGTGCCGCTGCTGACCCAGGCTGGCGGCCTCTCCACGGTGCACGAGCGGGTCTACGAGGACCGGCTGCGCTACACCAAGGAGCTGGTCAAGATGGGGGCCGACATCCGGGTGCAGGCCTTCGGCGACCACGACGAGATCCTGGCGACGGCCGCGGAGGTGCACGGCCCGACGAGGCTGCACGGCGCGCGGGTGAAGTCGCTCGACATCCGCTCAGCCGTGAGCGTGGTCCTCGCGGGACTGGTCGCCGAGGGGGAGACCGAGGTGACAGACGTGTTCCACATCGACCGCGGGTATGCCGAGCTGGTGCCCAAGCTGGCCGCGCTCGGGGCCGACCTCGAGGACACCGGTCAGCCAGCCGGCTCGTAGCTCCTCGGCCCGGGACCGGCCCGGCCGGGCACCGTTGCCGCAGTGACCGCCGCGGCGGCCAGCCAGACGAGGCCGGCGATGACACCGAGGGAGTGCAGGTGCGCGACGAAGGAGGCGCCGGCCGCCGCGGAGCCGAGCACCGCGCCGAAGCAGGCGACGCCGAGCGCCCCGGCCGCCTGCCGTGCCGTGTTGTTCATCCCGCTGGCGAGGCCCGCACGCTCGCCCGGCACGGACTGCATCGCTGCCGTGACCACGGCGGAGGTGAGCAGGCCCATCCCGAGGCCGAGGCCGAGCAGCGGTGGCAACAGCACGGCATACGCGCTCTCCGGTTGGAGTCGCACGAGACCGAACGCGCCGGCCGCGCCGATCACCAGACCCAGCAGCATGGGCGGTCGTGGCCCCAGGCGTGCCGTCAGCCGGCCGGCCAGGGGAGACAACGCCGCGAGCGGGACGAAGAGCGCGAGGAGGTCGAGTCCGCTCGTCAGCGCCGAACGCCCCTGCACTGACTGCAGATAGAGCGTCACGGCAAAGACGGTGCCGATGCCCACGCAGTTCATCGCGCCGGCCACGAGGTTGGCCCCGACGAACGTTGGGGACCGCAACAGCGCCAAGGGCACCAGTGGCTGCGAAGCGCGGCGTTCGATGCGCACGAACAGGGCCGCTGCCGCGATGACCCCGACGAGGGCCACCAGCACGGCACGGTCGAGACCTCTCTGGCCTCCGGTGATGACCGCGAAGACGAGGCACGCCAGCCCGGCGACGGCCGCGAAGGCGGCCGGGAGGTCGAGGACGCGCTCCTGGCCCCGGCTCTCGGCCACCACGCGGCGCACCATCACGGCGGCGAGCAGCGTGACCGGGACGTTGACCAGGAAGACCGCCCGCCACCCGAGCCAGGACACCAGCGCCCCGCCGAGCAGGGGGCCGGACGGCAGGGCCAGCGAGGACACGCCCGACCAGGTCCCGAGGGCGCGTGACTGCTCGGCCCGTCCGGGGAAGGTGTGGGTGATCACGGCCATGGTCGACGGGAGCAGCACGGCAGCCCCGACGCCCTGCGCGGCCCGCATCGTCACCAGCACCTCCACGGTGGGCGCCAGTCCGCAGCCCACCGAGGCCGTCCCGAAGATCACCAAGCCGTCCAGGACCATCCGACGGTGGCCACGGACGTCGCCGAGTCCGCCGGCGGCGAGCAGGAGACTGGCGAGGGTGATGCCGTAGGCGTCCACCACCCACTGCATCCCAGCCAGGTCGGTGCCGAGCCCGGTCTGGATCGAGGGAAGGGCGACGTTGACGACCGACACGTCCAGCAGCACGAGGGACATGCCGGCGCACATCACGGCCAGCACCATCCGGCGACGAATCTCGGTGCCCATGGCGCCACAGTGACACCCGATCGCTTCCGTCCGGCCCGAAACGTCATCGGCGCATACTCGAACCATGACGGGAAGAGACGGTCGGAGAGGGCCATGGGCGGGGGACGCGGACGTGGCGGCGGTCGCTGCCTTGTATGCCGAGCCCGCGCGGGCCAAGGTGCTCCTGGCCCTCTCCGACGGGCGGTCCCTGCCCGCCTCGCGGCTGGCGACGGAGGCGGGCGTGTCACCGCAGGCCACGAGTGGCCACCTGCGCCGGTTGCTGGAGGCCGGCCTGGTCAGGGTCGAACCGTCAGGCCGGCACCGCTACTACCGCGTCTCCGGACCCGACGTGACGGCCGTGCTGGAGGCGTTGGCCCGGATCGCACCCGCCCGCCCGGTGCGGTCCCTGCGCGAGGGCAACCGGGCGA
Source organism: Segeticoccus rhizosphaerae (assembly GCF_009192725.1). Lineage (GTDB taxonomy): Bacteria > Actinomycetota > Actinomycetes > Actinomycetales > Dermatophilaceae > Segeticoccus > Segeticoccus rhizosphaerae. The sequence continues at coordinate 3,535 of NZ_VOHR01000351.1, forward strand.
GTGCACTGCGGACGGCGCGAACCTGTTACGACCACCTGGCGGGGCGGCTCGGCGTGGCGGTGACCCAGGCGCTGCTCGACCATCGGGCGCTGGTCGCGGTGGACGGCCGACCGGACACCGCGCGGCGCCCCGGTG
>NZ_VOHR01000352.1 GCF_009192725.1 Segeticoccus rhizosphaerae
CGGGAGCCGGCAGCTGGGCATACGGCGCGAGGTTCAGCACCACCCGCGCGCCGGCCGCCACGGCCCGGCGGACGGCCTCGTCCACGACCCGCAGGGGGACCTCGAGCTGCAGCAGCACGACGTCGCGGCGTGACAGCCGGTCCAGGGGCGCGAGGTCCCCGGACGACAGCCCGCCGTTGGCGCCCGGCACCACGATGATCGCGTTCTCGCCCATCGCGTCGACGACGACGTGCGCCGTGCCGGTCGGAACCCCGGGCAGGGACCGCACCCCGGACACCTCGACGCCGAGGGCCGACAACCGGGCGCGGTAGGCGTCACCGTCGGCGTCGCGGCCGACGCAGCCGATCATCGCGACCTCCGCCCCCGCCTCACGGGCCGCCACGGCCTGGTTGGCGCCCTTGCCTCCGGCGAAGGTCCCGCCAGCCTCGCCCAAAACCGTCTCCCCCGGCCCGGGGTGCCGGTCCACGCGCGTCACCCGGTCGACGTTCAGCGATCCCACCACCACGACCCGGCCCATCCGCGCTCCCTCTTCGACTGTGCGGTCACTGTGGCACAGCTCGGGCACCGAGCGTCGAGCACCGGGCACCGAGCACCGGGCACCGAGCACCGAGCACCGAGCACCGAGCACCGAGCGTTGGGCTACTGCTCCGCGACGCGGTGCTCCCCCGCCACGGTGGACAGCCACAGGTCGGCGTAACGCCCGCCGTCGACCTCGAGCGCGACCTCGACGACCGCCGGCGCGACCCCGTGCGGGTCGTGGGACAGATCTCCGGCCCAGTCCCTGCGGTCCACGACGGTACGACCTCGCGACCACGTGCCGGTCAGCTCGACGCGCACCGGCAGCCTCCGGGTCGACAGTCCTTCGGGGTCGATCACGGCGCAGACCGCGCCGGCGTCCCCGATCGTCGCGTCGGCGGCCTGGAAACGGGCACAGCTGAACTCGAGCAGCCTCCCCGCCAGCTCGACCGGTCCACGACCGCCGACGGCCACGAGCTCACGCGCCCGGTCCAGGCCGACTCGCACGTCGTAGAACACATCGAGGCCGTACATCCGCACCGGCACCCCGAGCTCGGCCGCGCTCTCCAGCACTATCGCGGCCGCCTCGGGGTCGTGCCAGACGTTGAACTCCGCGGACGCGGTGGCGTTGCCGGTCTGCGCGGCACCGCCCATGAAGACGATCTCGGCCAGACCCGCCGCCGCGTCCGGCCAGGTCCGCATCAGGAGCGCGATGTTCGTGAGTGGTCCCAACGGCAGCAACGTGATTCGTTGCGACGGGTCACGGGCTGCCGCCTCCCGCAACAGATCTCGCAACAGCTCCACGGCGTGTCGAGGGTCCGGCGGCACGTCGGGCCGCACCCAGCCCAGGTCCGCCATCCCGTCGCGGCCGTGGACGTGCCGTGCCTCCTGCGGCGGCTCCAGCAGGGGCCGCTCCGCACCACGGGCCACCGGAATGTCGGGTCGTCCGCAGGTGTGTAGCACCAGGGCCGTGTTGCTCACCACGTCGTCCACGGATGCGTTGCCTCCGACGCAGGTCACCGCTCTCAGGTCCAGCGCAGGGTGGCGTGCCGCGAGCAGCAGTGCCATCGCGTCGTCCACGCCGGTGTCCACGTCGAGGACTACCGGCCGCACCATCACGCCTGCACCATCACGACGGGACCGCCACACCGGACCGTCACGCCTGGACCACGGTCACCGGCATCGAGGAGTCGGCCGGCAGGTCGAGCCGGGAGGCAGACCGTCCGCGGCTGACCATCTGCGCGCCGAGCGACGCGACCATGGCACCGTTGTCGGTGCACAGACCCGGTCGCGGCACGCGCAGGCGGATCCCCGCGGCCTCGCAGCGCTCCAGAGCCATCGCCCGCAACCGCGAGTTGGCGGCCACGCCACCGCCAACCATGAGGTCGTCGACCCCGTTCTCCCGACAGGCCAGCACCGCCTTGCGGGTGAGCACGTCGACCACGGCCTCCTGGAAGCTCGCGGCCACGTCGGCGATGGGCACCGGTTCACCGCTCTCCTCCCGCGCCCGCACCCACCGCGCGACCGCGGTCTTGAGCCCCGAGAAGGAGAAGTCGAAACGGTGGCGTTCCATGTCGCGACCCGAGGTGAGACCTCGCGGAAAGTCAATGGTCACCGAACCGCCTTCTCGTGCCAGGCGATCCACGTGCGGGCCACCGGGGAAGGGCAGCCCCAGCACGCGCGCGACCTTGTCGAACGCCTCGCCCGCTGCGTCGTCGAGGGTGCTGCCGAGAGAACGCACGTCGCGGGTCACGTCCGGCACGAGCAGCAGGCTGGAGTGGCCGCCGGAGACCAGCAGGGCCATCGCCGGCTCGGGCAGCGGCCCGTGCTCGACGACGTCGACCGCCACGTGGGCGGCGAGGTGGTTGACGCCGTAGAGCGGGGTGCCGAGTGCCACGGCCAGCGACTTGGCCGACGCCACTCCCACCAGCAGCGCCCCCGCCAGGCCCGGACCGGACGTCACGGCGAGGGCATCGAGGTCCTCGAGCCGGACTCGCGCCTCCCGGCAGGCTCGTTCGATGGTGGGGACCATCGCCTCCAGGTGCGCCCTGCTGGCGACCTCGGGCACGACCCCGCCGAACCGCGCGTGCTGCTCGACGCTGCTGGCCACGGCGTCGACGAGCAGCCTCTCGCCGCGCACGATGCCGACACCCGTCTCGTCGCACGAGGTCTCGATCCCGAGGACCAGCGGCTCGTCACTCATGCCTGTTCTCCTTGGTCGCGGCTGCGTTCTCGGTCGCGGCTCCCGGCGTCGCCGCTCCGCGCTCGAGGTCTACGCGCATGACGAGGGCGTCGACGTCGTCGGGCTGGTAGTAGCGGCGTCGGGTCCGCACGAGCCCGAAGCCCATTCGCTCGTAGAGCCGCTGCGCCGGCAGGTTGTCGGCGCGCACCTCCAGCATGAGGTGCCGGGCGCCGCGCTCCCTCGCCTCGGCCATCAGGTGCCGCACGACCCTGGTCCCGGTCCCGCGGCCCTGCTGTCCGGGCGCCACTGCGACCGTCATGATGTCCGCCACCTCACCCCCGTGGTCGAGACCGCCGTAGGCCGTGATGACGTCGCCCGTGGCGAGCGCCGTGTAGGAGCGGCGTGGTCGCTGCGCCAGCTCCGCCCACCAGGTCGGCTCGGACCACGCCTCCGCGCCGAACAGCGACCGTTCCAGCTCGGCCAGGGCCGGGATGTCCTGCCAGCGCACCTCGCGCAGCGTCACGACGAGGCCGCACTGGTCTTGGAGACCGGCTGGGCGTCGGGACGCCGCAGGTAGAGCGGCTCCGGCTCGAGCAGCTCACCACCGGAGCGCATTCGCTGCACCGCGAGCTCGGCCAGCGCCGCGGCCGACACGTCGAGCGGCGGCAAGTGCGCACCGAACGCCTCCGGATAAAGCACGGGTCCGCGCCCGACACACGACCGTTCGCGCACCCACTGCGGCAGGTCACCGGGCCGGGTCACCGCCGGGTCGTCGCGGCGTTCGACGCCGACCGGAGTCACGTCATACTCCGCCCAGTAGACCTCCTTGCGGCGGGCGTCCGTCGCGACCAGGAAGGGACTCGGCGGCGGCTCCTCGGAGCGGCTGGCGGCGTGCGCCAGGGCGTCGAGGCTGCAAACGCCGCGCACCGGGATGGCGCGCGCCAGGCCGAAG
>NZ_VOHR01000353.1 GCF_009192725.1 Segeticoccus rhizosphaerae
GCCGCCACCGGCTGGTGGCTCGATCCGTGACCGGCCGGCACCTGCACGTGCGCCGCGACCTTCCCGGCGCGGGAGCCCCGGGCGGCTCCGTCGAGGTCCTGCCTCGGCAGCAGCGCGGGGCAGAACCCGAGGACGACGACCGCCAGCGACGCGGCGAGGCTGCGCAGGGGCAGCGAGGCCAGGAAAGCCGCGCGGGCCGTGGACGCCGGGGAAGCCATGGCGACACGATGGCCCGGACCGGCGGGTCCCACCAGGACGGCAGCACTGCCTGTGGAGGCCGGGACGGTGCTGCCGCAGAGGTGGACCGACCGATGCCTCAGCCGACGCGCTCGGCCGGTGCCCGTCAGACGGCGAGCGTGGCGAGGCGCCGGACCGCCTCGTGCAACACGTGGTCCTGCTTGCAGAAGGCGAACCGCACCAGGGTCCGCACCGCGTCCTTGTCGTCGCAGAAAGCCGAGACGGGCACTCCGACGACGCCGCACAGCTCCGGCATCCTGCGGCAGAAGTCGACCGCGTCCGTGACGCCGAGCGGAGTGGCGTCGGCGATCACGAAGTAGGTGCCCGAGGGCCGCGTCACCTGCAGGCCACCGGCGGTCAGCCCCTCGCACAGCAGGTCGCGCTTGGCCTGCAGCGAACCGGCGAGGTCGCGGTAGAAGTCGTCCCCGAGTGTGAGGCCCGTGGCGATCGCCGGCTGGAAGGGCCCGCTGGCCACGAAGGTGAGGAACTGCTTGACCGCGCGCGCCGCGTCGACGACCTCGGCCGGCCCGTGCAGCCAACCCACCTTCCAGCCGGTGGTCGAGAACGTCTTGCCGCCGGAGGAGATGGTGATGGTGCGCTCTGCCATGCCCGGCAGGGACGCCACCGGAATGTGCTGCGCGCCGTCGAAGACGAGGTGCTCGTAGACCTCGTCGGTCACCACCCAGGCGTCGTGCTCTCGCGCCAGCTCGCACACCAGGTCGAGCTCGGCCCGGGTGAAGACCTTGCCGGTCGGGTTGTGCGGCGTGTTGAGCAGCACCAGCCGGGTCCGATCGGAGAACGCCGCCCGCAACGACGCCTCGTCGATTGCGAAGTCGGGGAACCGCAGCACCGAGGTGCGACGTTGCGCGCCCGCCAGGGCGATGGTCGCGGCATACGAGTCGTAGTAGGGCTCGAAGGTGACGACCTCGTCGCCCGGTTCACACAGGGCGAGGACGACCGCGGCGATCGCCTCGGTGGCTCCCGCGGTGACCAGGACCTCGGTGTCGGCATCGACGTCGAGGTCGTAGAACCGCTTCTGGTGCTGGGCGATCGCCTCACGCAGCTCGGGGACGCCGATGGCCGGCGGGTACTGGTTGCGCCCGGAGTTGATCGCCGCGATCGCCGCATCCAGGATCTCCCGCGGTCCGTCGGTGTCCGGGAACCCCTGCCCCAGGTTGACCGCGTTGACGCGCAGCGCGCGCTGGGTCATCTCGGCGAAGATGGTCTCGCCGAAGGGTCGCATGCGGGCGATGACTTCGGGGGTCGGCATGCCAGCAGGGTATCCACGGCTCCCCGGAGGCTGCCGAGCCCACCCGCACCGCGAGACCCGTGAGGGATCATCGTGAGGTTCGGTGCCCGTATGACGTCCCGAACCTCACGAAGATTCCCCACGAGAGAAGCCCGTCGGGGAGCGGGTGGTGAGGGTGGCGATCTCGTCCACGATGGACGGCCAGAGTGCCCTCGGCAGGTCGTGGCCCATGCCGCGGTAGAGGACGAGGCGCGCCCCGGGCACCGCACGTGCGGTGGCCCGCCCGGCGGACGGCCGGATCACCCGGTCGGCGTCGCCGTGCAGCACCAGGGTCGGCAGGTCGAGCCGGGCGAGGGCCTTGCGGCGGTCACCCGAGGCCACGAGAGCAGCCTGCTGCCGGGCGCTGGCCCGCAGGTCGTCGGGTCTGCGGGTGAAGTTGCCCCTGACCCGCTCGCGCAGCTCACCCTCGTCCGCGGGGTAGTCGGGGGAGCCGAAGACCGAGGCGAAGAAGGTCGCCTCGTCGGCCGCCTTCTCCGCGTCGGTCACCGGCGCCTTCGGGGCCTTGCGCGTCTCCCAGAGGACCCGTGGCGTCGGGATGGTGCCCAGGTGTGCCGCCGGAGTCGACATGATCGAGGTGAGCGAGCGCACCCGCTCCGGGTGGGTGATCGCCAGGGTCTGCGCGATCGTCCCTCCGAGAGAGACGCCGACGACGTGGGCGCTGTCCCACCCGAGTGCGTCCATGACGCAGACGGCGTCGTCGGCCATGTCCTCGAGGCGGTAGGGCGCCTCGCCGGGCCGGAGGAAGGCGTGGAGGACCCCCGGCGCCGGGAGCCCGTCGAGGTGGGTCGACAGACCGGCGTCGCGGTTGTCGAACCGGGTGACCTGGAAGCCGCGTGCCACGAGCAACGCGCACAGCTCCTCCGACCAGTAGGTCAGCTGCCCGCCGAGTCCGCACACGAGCAGCAGGGGCTCGCCACCGGCCGGCCCCAACGTCTCGTGGACCAGCTCGATCTCGCCGTGGTGTGCGGTCCCGGTGCGGTTGGTCTCCATGCGCTCCCTCTCCCGGCCGCCCGGTGCTGCGGTCCGGAGCGACTCTACGGGGACGGCCCACCGCCGATTTCTCGTGTGGGCCGCGTGCGCCGTATGATGAGCCCACCACAGGTCTGACCTGTGGAATTCGCGTGTCCTCCAGCCGTCAGGGTCCCGATAGGGGCCGTCAAGCGGGGCGTCACCACTCGCAGTCCCGGAGCCTTCCGGGTGGGGTGCGTCGAGGACACCAGGCACGGCGACGGCAATCCCGCCCCAGCCGTGGATAACTGGAACCAACGAAAGGCAGACCTCGGCATGGCCGTCGTCACCATGCGCCAGCTCCTCGAGAGCGGCGTCCACTTCGGGCACCAGACCCGTCGCTGGAACCCCAAGATGAAGCGCTTCATCATGACGGAGCGCAATGGCATCTACATCATCGACCTGCAGCAGTCGCTGACCTACCTCAATGACGCCTTCGAGTTCGTCAAGGAGACGGTCGCGCACGGCGGCACGATCCTGTTCGTCGGCACCAAGAAGCAGGCGCAGGAGTCCATCGCCGAGCAGGCGACGCGGGTCGGGATGCCCTACGTCAACCACCGCTGGCTCGGTGGCATGCTCACCAACTTCAACACCATCTCCGGGCGCCTGACGCGCCTGAAGGAGCTCGAGGAGGTCGACTTCGACGACGTGGCCGGGTCTGGCCGCACGAAGAAGGAGCTCCTCATGATGAAGCGCGAGAAGGTCAAGCTCGAGCGCACCCTGGGCGGCATCCGCGACATGGCCAAGGTGCCCTCGGCCGTGTGGATCGTCGACACCAAGAAGGAGCACCTCGCGGTGTTCGAGGCCCGCAAGCTCGGGCTGCCGGTCATCGCGATCCTCGACACCAACTGCGACCCCGACGAGGTCGACTACAAGATCCCCGGCAACGATGACGCGATCCGCTCCGTCACCCTGCTGACCCGGGTCGTGGCCGACGCCGTCGCCGAGGGCCTGATCGCCCGCTCGGCTGCCCGCAGCGGCGAGGGTGAGACTGCTGCCGACGAGCCGATGGCCGAGTGGGAGCGCGAGCTGCTGGCCGGCGACGCCGAGCAGGCCGCCGAGGCGCCTGCCGCCGATGCGACCG
>NZ_VOHR01000354.1 GCF_009192725.1 Segeticoccus rhizosphaerae
GGACTCGGAAGAGATCCTGGGCGCACGAGTGCTCACCAACTGGCAGCTACCTGTCACCGAGTCTGCCTCAACGGGCCGAGCCGGTAACTCTCATTAGGGCGCAGGGCGCGGGTGGGGTTGCGCGGCCAGTCAGTGGGCGGCGCGCACGGCGACCTTGCTCAGACTCGGCAGGCCGACACCCAGGTGGCGCAACCGGCCGGTCGAGCCGTCCCACGCCACCAGCGTCCCGTCGTCCTCGACGAGGAACAACCATCGGCTGTCCGGCGACCACGCTGCTGAGACCTCGCCCGTCAGGTTCTGTCCGCCGAGCCGCACCGGCACGCGCCGGCTCGCGCCGGACGCCAGGTCGATGAGCAGCATGCCGGACTCGCTCGGGTCGAAGATGGCAGCCGTGCCGCCGTCCGGCGAGATGACCCCGCCCGTCGCGAAGTAGTCGACCGGTGACCCGGGCAGCCTGCGCCGGGTGCCGGTCCGCTTGTCGATGACCACCCTGGCGCAGCCGTCGTGGTCATCGCACTCCACGACCAGCCAGCGGGTCGGTCCGATCGCCTGCAACGTTCCGGTGGTGATGCGGTCGAGGCCGTGATCGGTGACGTCGTAGATGCCGCCCGTCGTCCAGATGCAGGGGTGGCCGCTCCCGTCGGGGAGCATCGGGTCCTGCATGTTCGGCGGCGCGGGGATGTCGCTGCCCGCAGTCGTGCCGTCCAGATCCAGCAGGCGGAAGACGAAGGAGCCGGTGTCGTCGACGACCCTGACCCAGACGTGGTCGAGGTCGGGCCCGGGCACCACCGTGATGTGCCCGCGGAGGGTGGCTGGGAGCTCCCGAGCGGCGTCGCCGTCGGCCACGAGGTATCCCGGCACGAAGCCCATGGGCGTCGCCACGAGTGCACCCCGCCCCGTGACCAGGAAGGACCGCGGGACGGTGCTGCCCAGCGAGGGAAACCTCGTCGTGGTGAGGCGACCCCTCGCCGGCTGGATCCGCACCACCGCGTCGTCGGCGAGGGCGAAGAGGTCCCAGCCGCCCCGGATGCCGAGTAGCGAGTGGCCGACCGCCGTCACGGTGACCTTGCCGCGCGCGGGCCAGCGGTCCTCGCCCGGGCGGGCCAGCTTCGCGCTCAGCCGACGCGGCCAGACCGAGGCGGTCCCGGTGTTCGTGCTCGCGCGGGTATTCGAGGCGATCGGAGTGCGCGGCGGTGCCGCCGACGGCTGCTGGTCGGGCTGCAGCTGCAGCACCACCAGCGCCACCACCGGTATGACAAGCAGGATCAGCCAGCGCAGGCCACCGCCTCCCTCACCCCTGCCCTTCTCCCAGGACTCGTCGAGCAGCTCGGCGTCATCCATCTCGATGTCGTGAGCGCGGCGGTCCGGATCGCGCTGGTCGTTCCGACCCAGCTCGTCGTCCGCCTCGTCCTGCGCGTGGTTGCCCACCTGACCATGGTGGCCCTCCGCGCTTCACCGCGTACGGCATATCGCCGGTATGCCGTGCGAGTCCGGCAGGTTCGCCTTGGCCGGATCAGCCGTTCGAGCGCACGACCACCTGTCCGACCCTCGGCAGGTCGACCCCGAGGTGGTGCACCCGCCCACTCGCGGTGTCGACGGCCAGGAGCACGCCGCGGTCGTCGACGAGGAAGACCCATCGGCTGTCCGGCGACCAGGCGATGGCGTTCTGCCCGGGGTCGATGCTGAGCCCACCGTGAGCGCCCACCTCCGAACTCGCACCGGATCGCAGGTCGGACAGCCACAACCTGGGTCGACCGCCGGCGTCGACGTCGGTGAGCGCGGCCATCGAACCGTCGGGAGACAGCGCTCCCTGGGCGTCGTACAGCCACGCCGGAAGGCTGGACAGCGTTCTGCGGCGTCTCGACTCGCGGTCGACGACCGAACCCGCGCAACGATCGACGTGGTCGCACTCCACGACCAGCCATCCGGTGGGCCCCGAAGCCACCAACACCCCGACGGTGACGCGGCGCGGCCCGTCAGGAAGCAGGTCGTAGATCCCTCCGGTGGTCCGCAGCAGCGGGTATCCGGCGCCGTCGGGCCTGATCCAATCCTGTCCGTTGGCCGGTTTCCTGATGTCGGGTCCCGCGGGACGGCCGTCGGGACCCACCAGTCGGATGGCGCTGTCGTCCACGCCGTTGCCGAGGTCGACCCAGACGTGACCCGGGTCGGGCCCGGGCACCACCGGATCACCGGTGCTCAGGACGCCGGTGAGCTGGCGGGCAGGCCTTCCATCGGGCACGAGGTAACCCGGGACGGAGCTCAACGGTCGCACGATCGCCCCCGCGCTGGTGGCCACGAACGCCACCGGGCCGCTGCGGTCCAGGCTCGGCACCGTGGTGGTGGTGAGCCGATCATGCCCGAACTCGATCCGGACCACCACGCCGTCGCCGGAGGCGAAAAGGTCCCAGTGGCCGCCGATCCCGAACGGCGCGTGGTCGAGGTTCATCACCGACGGCACCTTGGACGGTCCACCGTTGCCCGTCGGTCGCGCCGCCCCCACGGTCGGCTGGCCGATCCGACCCGGCACCACGCTTGCACTCGACCTGACCGTCGACCACGGGCTCGTGGGAGTGGGCGACGCCGACGGAGTCCGATGCGGCTGGAGCTGCACCACCACCAGCGCGACCACGGGGATGACGAGCAGCAGCAACAACCAGCGCAGGCTTCCGCCCCGCTCCTCGTCCGCCTCGTCCCTGCCGTGGCTGGCCACCAGACCATGGTGACTGACGAGGCGCCGGACGCGCACGGCATACGGCCCGTATGACGTCCGCAGCCGCACCGCGGGCACCACCTTGATGGTGGTTCAGCCCGCGGAGGTCAGTGTCCGGTGCGGTCGCGCAGGTCGGCGACGTGCGGTGAGACCGCCGGGTCGAGGCCGAGCCCGATGGCCAAGTAGGTGGCGGTGAAGTCGGTCTGCGCCATCTGGCCCGCCAACCGTACCAGCGGGTGGCCCGGTTCGGCGGTCACGGTGCTGACCGTGACCCCTGTCTCTTCCGCGGACTGCAGCACGGCATCCGTGAGCGCCTCGGCCTCGTCCGACTCGAGGCTGCGCATCTCCGGAGGCGCGTCGCGCAGCATCAGCAGACCGAGCCGGGGCTGGGCCGGGCCGTCCAGGAAGGGGTCGGCGAAGATGTCGTCACGTGCGCCACGACCACCGGCACCCTGGCCCCCGACCGCGGTGAACGGTCCGTCGAAGCACGCCACGATCTGCGAGGCCGCGTCGGGCAGTTCACCGCAGGTGGCGGGCATCCGGGCCGTGCGCGCCAGCATCGATGCCGCGCGCCCGGCGGCGACCCCGTTGAGCGGCCCGTCACCGAGGATCACCGGCACCGACTCGGCCAGCCGCGTCGCGAGCAGCTTGGCCGGGTTGACGAATGACTCCGACGACGGTCGGCAGGCCTCGGCCTGCTCGTCCAGGCGCTCCGCGACCGCCTCGAGGGTCGACGCGGGCGCGTCGACCAGACCGAGCTGGCTCGCGGCCATCACCACCGGCGCGAGCAGCGACCACAACCCGGTGCGCGACGAGATCCGGCCGCGCCCGACGCCGATGTGCACGCCGCGCGCCTGGGCGCAGATGTCGGCCAGCGGGGAGTCGGTGGCACCGACGGTGAGCAGCGCCGCACCCCG
>NZ_VOHR01000355.1 GCF_009192725.1 Segeticoccus rhizosphaerae
TGCGGTCCGAAGGCGAGCGTCGCGGCCACGACACCGGCCGCCGCCACTCCCCCGACGGTGGCGAGCCAGCGGGACTGCCGGCCACGCCGGGCCTCCCGGACGATGCGCTGCCAGCGCAGGTCGTCCGCCGGTTCGGGCCGGATCGAGGCCCGCTCGCGCGCGAAGAAGTCGGCGACGGGGTCGTCACCCTCGTGCCGCTCCAGCTCGTCGTTCATCGAACTCCCTCCAGCATCGCCGCCATCTTGTGGCGGGCGTCATACAGGTCTCTTTTGACGGTGCCCTCGGACTTGCCGAGCTGCCGGGCGATCTGGACCACCGTCAGATCCGCGAAGTAGTGCAGGAGCACGGGGGTGCGCAACCGCGGTGGCAGCGACTCCACGGCCTCGCGCACCGACAGGGTCGTGGCCTGGTCCTGCAGCGGTGCCACGTCGGGGTCACGCTGCCCGGCCTGCAACCGCTCGTATGCCGTGGCCTCGCGCCCGCGCTTGCGCCAGTGGTCACGCACCTGGTTGGCGACGGTGGTGTAGAGCCAGGCCCGCGGCTCGATGACGGTGTCCCAGTGGCGCAGCAGCTTGACGAATGCTTCGGTGACGAAGTCATGGGCCAGATCGGGGTCGCTGACGAGCTTGGTGGTCCAGCCGACGAGCATGCCGTAGTGGGCGTCGTAGACCTCCTTGACGGCCTGCTCCGCGTCGAGGTCGGTGCTGCGCGTTGCCACATCGCCTCCCGGGCGGGGTCGGGCACGCAGCGCTCCCCCGGCCACCATCGTCGTCATGCCCCGTAGACGACCGAGGAAGCCGTCCGGTTGGTCACCTGTCTGTCCGTCGGTCCCCGTCCACGCCCCGTGCTGCGGTACTAGGGTCGGGCCATGGCCGAGACCGACTCGTACACCCAGTTTCGCACTGCCCGTGACCTGCTGTTGGACCGGCGCGAGGACTATGACCGGGCCGTCGCGGAATATGACCCCCCGCGGCCGGAGCTGTTCAACTGGGGACTCGACTGGTTCGACCGCGTTGCCGCCGACGCCGCGACCGCCACGCGGCCGGCCCTGCGCATCCTCGAGGCCGACGGCTCCGGCGTGAGCGTGACCTATGCCGAGATGTCGCGGCGCTCCTCCCAGGTGGCGGGCTGGCTGACCTCGCTCGGCGTGGCGCGCGGCGATCGCGTCCTGCTCGTCCTGAACAACCAGGTCGAGCTCTGGGAGACCATGCTCGCCTGCATCAAGCTCGGCGCCGTGCTCATCCCGGCCACCACCCTGCTGACCGCCCAGGACCTCGCGGACCGCATCGAGCGAGGCGCCGTGCGGCACGTGGTCGCGCGGGCCGCGGACGCCGCCAAGTTCAGCGACATCCCGGGTGACTTCACCCGGGTCGCGGTCGGGGAGGGTGAGGCGGACGACACTGCCGGCTGGACGTCATACGCCGAGTCGACGTCCTTCGCGGGAGCCTTCGACCCGTCCGGTCAGACGCGGGGGGACGACACGCTGCTGCTCTACTTCACCTCTGGCACCACGGCGCGCCCGAAGCTGGTCGAGCACACCCACCTCTCCTATCCCGTCGGACACCTCTCGACGGTCTACTGGATCGGTCTGCAACCGGGCGACGTGCACCTCAACATCTCCTCCCCCGGTTGGGCGAAGCACGCGTGGAGCTCGTTCTTCGCGCCGTGGAACGCCGAGGCGACGATCCTCGTGGTCAACCAGGAGCGGTTCGACGCGCCGGCGCTGCTGCAGGCGATGGCCGACGAGCAGGTGACGACGTTCTGCGCGCCGCCGACCGTCTACCGGATGCTCATCCAGCAGGACCTCGCCAGCTGGCGCGACCGGCTGTCGCTGCGCGAGATGGTCGGCGCCGGTGAGCCGCTCAACCCCGAGGTCATCGAGCAGGTGCGGACCGCTCTCGGGCTCACCATCCGCGACGGTTACGGCCAGACGGAGACCACGGCGCAGGTCGCCAACCCACCCGGCCAGGAGATCGTCCCCGGGTCGATGGGTCGGCCGCTGCCGGGTTACACCGTGGTCCTGCTCGACCCGCTCACCGGCGAGGAGCGCACCGGCGACGGCGCCGAGGGCGAGCTGTGCCTGCCGCTGTCCGGGCCGGGAGGCCGTCCGGTCGGGCTGATGGCCGGCTACCACGGCGACGCGGGGCGGACCGCGGAGTCGATGGAGTACGGCGCCTACCACACCGGCGACGTCGCCTCCCGGGACGCGCGCGGCTACATCACCTACGTCGGTCGCGCCGACGACGTCTTCAAGGCGTCGGACTACCGGATCAGCCCGTTCGAGCTGGAGTCCGTGCTCATCGAGCACCCGGCCGTCGCCGAGGCCGCCGTCGTGCCCTCCCCGGACCCGACCCGGTTGTCCGTGCCCAAGGCCTACGTCGTGCTGGCCGGTGGTCACGAGCCCACCAAGGAGACAGCGGAGTCGATCCTGCGGTTCGCCCGGGAGCACCTCGCGCCGTACAAGCGGATCCGGCGGATCGAGTTCGGCGAGCTGCCCAAGACCATCTCCGGCAAGATCCGCCGCGTCGAGCTGCGCGGACGCGAGGACGCGTCGCACGGCACCGGCGAGGACCTCACCTCGAGGGCGAGCGAGCTGGAGTTCTGGGAGAGTGACTTCCCGGACCTCAAGGGCTAGCCGAGCACCGACGACGCGACCCGGAACCGACCCCGCGACACGGACCGAAGGACTGAGCACCATCACCGCTGCAGAGCACCGCGCCCTGGTCATCCAGAACTCCAAGACCTCCGGTCTGCGCCGGCTCGGCGACTGGCTCGCCGAGGACGGGCTACGAGTCGACCTCGTCGAGGCCTATGACGGCGCAGCGCTGCCGGAGTCGACGGACGGGGCCGCAGCGCTGGTCCTGCTCGGTGGTGGGCTCATGCCGGACGCCGACGAGAAGGCGCCGTGGCTCGCCCAGGAGCGGGTGCTCGCCCGTGCGGCGCTCGAGTCCGGCGTCCCGTTGCTCGGCATCTGCCTGGGTGGGCAGCTGCTGGCCCACATCGCCGGTGGCGAGGTCAAGCCCGACCACGGGCTGCCCGAGAGCGGGAGCACGGCGCTCACGCTGCGCCCGGAGGCGGCCGACGACCCGTTGTTCCGGGAGCTCCCCGAAGTCGTCACCGGGATGGAGCACCACGTCGACGCGATCACCGGACTGCCGGCCACCGCAGTGTGGCTCGCGCAGAGCGACCGCTGCCCCTACCAGGCGTTCCGAATCGAGGGCGCGCCCGCGTGGGGGTTCCAGTTCCACCCCGAGGCCGACGCCGCCGGTGTCCGGAAGTGGGACCGTGACCGGCTGCGAGAGCAGGGCTTCGACCCCGATGAGGTGGTGCGGCAGGCCGAGGCCGACGAACCGGCCGCCGTGGCGGTGTGGCGCGAGATAGCGCGGCGCTTCGCGGAGATCGCCACCTCCCGCCACGCCGGATGACGTCCCTGCCGACCTTCGACGGCCCTGTCCGATCCGTGGCCGTGCTCTCCGACGTGCACGGCGTGCTGCCGGCCCTCGACGCCGCCCTCGCCGAACCCGCGGTGGCCGCTTCGGCCAACTGCCACGCCTTCGCCTTGACGGTGCGGCGCCCCAGCACTCGGGAGTCCTGATCGGTCAGCGCGCACACCTGCTTGTCCGC
>NZ_VOHR01000356.1 GCF_009192725.1 Segeticoccus rhizosphaerae
CATCGACACCGCCCAGCCGGTCGTGCTCGGGCCCCAGTTCGGCGGCCATGGCGGGGCGCCGGCCGAGCTGTCCGTCGCGTTCGTGAGCGGTTCGGCCCGCGACGCGGGCGTCGACCGGCTCCCTACCCGACGCCGGCGGGTGGCGGTCGAGCACACCCGAGGGATCGGCCTGGCACAGATGGTGCGTCACCGGGCCTCGGCGCAGGTGCGGGTCGCCCCGGACGGCGCCGTCGACCTCGACGGAGAGCCCATCTCCTGCGAACCGGCCGATTCCGTGCCCCTGTCCCGGTTGTACTTCCTGTGATGCGGTCCGGCGCGGCGGACCTCGCCCTGACCGGTGCCCCGGTGTGGACCGGCGACCGGTGTTCGCCCTGGACCGACGCGGTCGCCGTGCGAGGTGACCGCATCGTCGCGCTCGGGCTGGAGGCGGTGCGCGAGGTGACCGGACGTCATACGCGCGAGATCCACTCCACGGGCGGCCTGGTGGTGCCCGGCTTCCAGGACGCGCACATCCACCCGCCGGTTGCCGGGCACAACCGACTCGGGGTGTGGCTGAACGAACTCGAGGGGCGCGAGCCCTACCTGCGGCACATCGCGCAGCACGCTGCCGACCACCCCGACGACGCGTGGATCATCGGCGGTGGCTGGGCGATGGAGCACTTCCCTGGCGGCACCCCGCGCAAGGAGGACCTCGACGCGATCGTTCCGGACCGGCCGGTCTTCCTGATGAACCGTGACGTGCACGGCGCCTGGGTCAACTCGCGTGCCCTCGAGGTGGCCGGGATGACCCGCGCCACCCCCGACCCGTCCGACGGGCGGATCGAACGCGACCCGGACTCCGGAGAGCCGTCCGGCACGCTGCACGAGGGCGCGGCCTACAGCTATCAGGACCGGTTCCTGCCGACGCCGACCCGCGCCGACTGGGCGGCGGCCATCCTCGAGTCGCAGTCCTACCTGCACTCGCTCGGCATCACCGGCTGGCAGGACGCCTGGGTGAGCCCGGCCACGCTGGACGCCTACACGTCGCTCGCCGAGTCGAGGGCACTGACCGCCCGGGTGGTCGGGGCCCTCTGGTGGGATCGCCACCGCGGGCTCGAGCAGATCCCGGAGTTGCTCACCCAGCGCGAGGGCGGCGCCGCGCCCGGGTTCCACCCCACCACGGTCAAGATCATGGTCGACGGGGTGATGGAGAACCACACGGGCGCGCTGCTGGAGCCCTACTGTGACGGCTGCGGCGGGCACACCGACAACGTGGGACTGACGTATGTCGAGCCAGACCTGCTCGCGGCGGCCGTCACCGAGCTGGACCGGTCCGGCTTCCAGGTGCACTTCCACGCCATCGGCGACCGCGCCGTGCGGACGACCCTGGACGCGATCGAGGCGGCGCGGCGAGCCAACGGCCGAGGTGACCTGCGCCACCACGTCGCCCACGTCCAGCTGGTCCAGCCGGAGGACGTCCCGCGCTTCCGCGAGCTCGACGTCGTCGCCAACTGCCAGCCCTACTGGGCCCAGCTGGAACCGCAGATGGACGAACTGACCCTGCCGTTCCTCGGCCGAGACCGCTCCGAGCGGCAGTACCCGTTCGGCGACTTCGTGCGTGCCGGCGTCCGGATGGCCATGGGCAGCGACTGGTCGGTGACGACCGCCAACCCGCTGGAGGAGATGGAGGTCGCCGTCACCCGGGTCGACCCCGAAAACCGTGACAACGCACCGTTCCTGCCTGAGCAGGCGATCCCCCTGGCGGTTGCCCTCGCGGGCTTCACCTCCGGGGCCGCCCACGTCAACCACGACGATGATGCGGGCACCGTGGCCCTGGGCAACCGCGCCGACCTCACGGTGCTGGACCGCAACCTGTTCGCCGAGGGCTCCGGCCCGATCGGGGACGCGCAGGTCGACTGCACCATCGCCTCGGGCGTCGTCGTCCACGAGCGGCCGTCGTCCTAGCGCCCTGAGAGCGCCGCGGCCGAAGGCGGGACGCTGCCGTCCGTGCTACGCCGGCACGGAGTCCCGCCGCAGGGCCCGCATCGCCAGCTGCGCGTGCAGGAGGGACCCGTCGGACAGGACCGAGTCGTCGAACATGGCCCGTGGGCTGTGGTTGTCGGCACCCTCGAGGCTCTCCCCCACGTGCGCGCCGAGGAAGAGGTAACAGCCCGGCACCGCCTCCAGCACCCGCGAGAAGTCCTCCGCGCCGGCGATCGGATCCGGCATCAGCGCCGACCGCTCCTCGCCGAACACGTCTCGCACCACCTCCTGCACGAAGTCTGCGTGCGCCGCATCGTTCACCGTCACCGGATACTCCTCGTGGAACTCGACGTCGACCTCGACGCCGTGTGCCGCGCCGATGCTGCGGCACAGCTCCGGTGCCAGCTGCCGCATCTGCCCGCGCGACTCGGACGAGAACGATCGGACTGTCGCCTGAAACAGCGCTTCGTCGGGGATGACGTTGTAGCGGGTGCCGGCGTGGAAGGCTCCCACCGTCACGACGACGGGGTCGAAGATGCTGAATCGCCGCGTGACCATGGTTTGCAGCGAGGTCACCATCTCCGCCGCGGCCGCCACCGGATCGCGGCCGAGGTGCGGTGCGGAGCCGTGTCCGCCTCGTCCGCGCACCGTCACGAACAGCGCGTCGCTCGCAGCCATCAACGTCCCGGGCCGGGTCGTGAACGTCCCCCGGGGGAAGCGGGAGGAGAAGACATGCATGCCGTATGCCGACCGCACCGGCCGCCCGGCAGCGCCCAACACGCCTTCCTGCAGCATGAGGCCGGCGCCGTCGCAGCCCTCTTCGCCGGGCTGGAACATCAGCACCACGTCTCCGGCCAGCTCTTCTCGGTGGGCGACGAGCAGTCGCGCCGCCCCCACCAGCATGGCGGTGTGCAGATCGTGCCCGCAGGCGTGCATCGCACCGTCGATGGCGGAGCTGAAGTCGAGCCCCGTGGCCTCGCTGACCGGGAGCGCATCCATGTCGGCGCGCAGCAGGACCGCTCCGTCGCCACCTCCGCCGCGGATCACCCCGGTCACCGAGGACAGCGCCTCGCCCAGCGAGATCTCGATGTCGAGTCCCTCCAGCTCCTGCACGACCGTACGCTGGGTGAGCGGGAGGTCAAGGCCCACCTCGGGCTGCCGGTGCAGCAGGCGGCGCAGGCGGACCAGGTCGGGAGCCAGCTCGTGCGCATCGTCGCGCAGCCGATCGTCGAGTGCCATCAGGGTCTCCTGTTACCGATGTGCGCGGACACGCCGGGGCCCGGCGTCGGTCCTGCACAGTAATATCGCTGAAGTCGCCACGGATGCAACGCAATACGCCGGGTGATTACCTGCTGGACACATCCATTGACCTGTCCCTCAGCCTGTGCAATGCTCGTTGCGATTTCCTGACACGAGGTCGCAGTCCAGCGTTCTTTCCTGCCACAGATGCCGCCCTGATCAAGGATGCCGAATGCCACGTCAGCAACTGCCGGACGACTCCTCCAACCCTGTTGCGCGCGAGCGCCCGTCACACCCTCGTGCGCGGTTCCGCCTTGCGCCCCTCGCGCTCGCGCTGGCCGGCACGCTCGTGGTCGCGGCCTGCACCACCGGGGGCTCGGGTGAGCCGGGCGGCGGCTCGAGCGGAGGC
>NZ_VOHR01000357.1 GCF_009192725.1 Segeticoccus rhizosphaerae
CCTGCTGCCCCGGGCCGGCGCCGCGGACGGCGCCGGTCTCGGGGTCGAGCCGCCGCTTGTCGCGGATCACCGGTCCGACGGTCTCCTCGGCCGCTTCCGGGTTCTCCGGCGGGCTCGCGGCCCCGTGCACTGGCTCGTCGGTCACTTCTTCTCCTCGTCGTCCTCGACGACCTCGGCGTCGACGACGTCCTCGTCGGCCGAGCTCGCGCCGTCACCGGCCGCTCCCGCACCGGCGTCCGTCGCTCCGGGGTCACCCGCAGCGCCGCCGGCCGGCTGCTCCGACTGGGACGCGGCATACATTGCCGTGCCGACCTTCTGCGACTCCTCGGACAGCTTGGCGCTCTTGGCCTTGATGTCCTCGGCGGACGCGCCGGAGCCGTCCTTCAGGGCCTCCTTGAGGTCGGCCAGGGCGCTGTCGACGTCTCCACGGCCCTCGGCCGGGATCTTGTCGGCGTTGTCGGCCAGGAACTTCTCGGTGGAGTAGACCAGCTGCTCCGCGGTGTTGTGGGACTCGGTCTCCTCGCGACGCTTCTTGTCCTCCTCCGCGTGGGCCTCGGCCTCCTTCACCATGCGGTCGATCTCCTCCTTCGGCAGCGCGCTGCCGCCGGAGATCGTCATCGACTGCTCCTGACCGGTGCCGCGGTCCTTGGCGGACACGTGCACGATGCCGTTGGCGTCGATGTCGAAGGTGACCTCGATCTGCGGGACGCCACGGGGGGCGGGGGCGATACCCGTCAGCTCGAAGTTGCCGAGCGGCTTGTTGTGCTGGGCCAGCTCGCGCTCACCCTGGAAGACCTGGATCATCACCGAGGGCTGGTTGTCGTCGGCCGTGGTGAAGACCTCGGAGCGCTTGGTCGGGATGGCCGTGTTGCGCTCGATGAGCTTGGTCATCAGGCCACCCTTGGTCTCGATGCCGAGCGACAGCGGGGTGACGTCGATGAGCAGCACGTCCTTGCGCTCGCCCTTCAGCACACCGGCCTGCAGGCTCGCGCCCACCGCCACGACCTCGTCGGGGTTGACGCCCTTGTTGGGCTCCTTGCCGTCGGTGAGCTTCTTGACGACCTCGGTCACGGACGGCATACGGGTCGAACCACCCACGAGCACCACGTGGTCGATCTCGCTGACCTTGATGCCCGCGTCCTTGATGACGTTGTGGAACGGCGCCTTGGTGCGCTCGAGCAGGTCAGCGGTCATCTGCTCGAACTGCGCGCGCGACAGCGACTCGTCCAGGTGGATCGGGCCGCTCTCCGACATCGAGAGGTACTGCAGGCTGATGTTGGTGTTGGACGCAGTCGAGAGCTCCTTCTTGGCCTGCTCCGCGGCGTCACGCAGACGCTGCATGGCGATCTTGTCGCCGGACAGGTCGGTGCCCGTGTGGTTCTTCACCGTGGTCAGCAGGTGCTGGACGATGCGGTCGTCCCAGTCGTCACCACCGAGCTTGTTGTCACCGTTGGTGGCCCGGACCTGGATCGTCGAGAAGCCGTCCTCGGGGTCCTTGCCGACCTCCAGGAGGGACACGTCGAAGGTGCCGCCGCCGAGGTCGAAGACGAGGATGAGCTCGTCCTCCTTGCCCTTGTCGAGCCCGTAGGCGAGCGCCGCCGCGGTGGGCTCGTTGATGATGCGCAGGACGTTGAGGCCCGCGATCTCTCCGGCCTCCTTGGTGGCCTGGCGCTCGCGGTCGTCGAAGTAGGCCGGCACGGTGATGACCGCGTCGGTGACGTCCTCACCGAGGTAGGACTCGGCGTCGCGCTTGAGCTTCTGCAGGATGCGCGCGCTGATCTCCTGCGCGGTGTACTTCTTGCCGTCGATCTCCGGCGACGTCCAGTCGGTGCCGATGTGGCGCTTGACGGAGCGGATGGTCCGGTCGACGTTGGTGACGGCCTGGCGCTTGGCGATCTCGCCGACGAGGACCTCGCCGTTCTTCGAGAACGCGACGACGGACGGCGTGGTGCGGCCGCCCTCGGCGTTGGCGATGATGGTGGGCTCGCCACCCTCGAGGACCGCGACCGCCGAGTTGGTGGTGCCGAGGTCGATTCCTACCGCACGTGCCATGAGTGACTCTCCTGTATGTCGGGTGCCTGGCTCGGTGCTCCCGGCGTGCTGTCGGGAGACTTCACCAGCTGGTTGATGCGTCGACACTCAATCTGCAGACTTCCCGCCCGAGTTGTCAAACTGAGGCTCCGCAAACTTGAGTTCATCAGGCTCAACTGTGCCGGTGGCGGGTTCATTCCCGGCCCTGCGGCAGTGGCACTACTGGGGTGAACGGACGCCATACCGGCGTCGGGAGGTCGTGCGAGCGTGACGTGCGGTCAACCCCTCCCCATCGGTCCTTCCATGGTGTCGTATGACGGTGCAGTCGTTCGTGGAGTAGGCGAGCGGCCGTCCGGCCGCTGGAGCCGAGGTCGCGAGGCGGCGGCCCCGGCCCGAGCTGAGAGGAGACGACAGTGGCTCAGTACCTGATCATGTTCAACGACGAGTGGGTGCCCGACCAGACGCCCGACGACTTACGGACCAAGAGCGCGACCTCGCACGCCCTGCTCGACGAGATGAAGGCGGCCGGCGTCTTCGTCTACGCCGAGGGCGGTATCGACGCCTCGACCGCGCTGTTCAGCGTCGAGGCCAAGGACGGAGAGCCGGTCTTCACCGACGGGCCGTTCGTCGAGACCAAGGAGCACCTGGGCGGCTTCACCGTCATCGAGGTGCCCGACGACGAGGCCGCCCGCGAGTGGGCGGGGCGGATCGCCGTCACCCTTGACTGGCCGCAGGAAGTGCACCGGTTCGGCTCCGGGGTCGAGGAGATCATCGAGCGGCAGGCGCAGGGACGTGAGTGAGATGCCCCGTTACCCGTTGTCGGCCACTCCGCGCCCACCTCGAGGAGTGCGCGCGAAAACCGGGTGACCCCGACCGCGACGACGGTGTGTGATCGCGGGATGACGATCGTGATGGAACGGCCGGGCACCGACGGGCTCGCCGCGGCGGTGGGTGCACTGCGCGACTGGCAGTACGAGGGGTCACCGATGCAGCTTCACCCCGGGGACCTGGGCTGGAACTGGTCGTTCGGCGAGCGGACCCTGGCCGCCGCCGTCCGCACCTGGAGCCGGGACGGGCGACTCCTCGCGGTCGGGCTGGTGGACGACCCCCGCACGCTGCGGCTGACGATCGCGCCGGACGCAGACCGGGACGAGGAGCTGGCCGACCGGCTGGCCCAGGACCTGACCGAACCGCGGCGCGGCGTCCTGCTCGCGGGGCGGGCGGCCGTGGAGGTGCCCGCGGTGCCGCTGCTCCAGGAGCTGCTGCGCGAGGAGGGCTGGCAGGACGACGAGCCCTGGAGCCCGCTGCACCGTGACCTGACTGCGCCGGTGCCTGACCCGGGCCTGCGGATCGAGGTGCTCGGGCGGGAGCCGGCGCCCGAGCGGGTCGCCGACCGGGTGGACGTCCAGCGCTCGTCGTTCGACGGGTCGACCTTCACGCCGGAGCGCTGGCACGCGATGGCCGGCGGGGTGGCCTATGCCGATGCGCGGTGCCTGGTTGCGTACGACGGGCAGGACGCGCCGGTCGCGGCGGTCACGGTCTGGTCGGCCGGGCGCGGC
>NZ_VOHR01000358.1 GCF_009192725.1 Segeticoccus rhizosphaerae
CCGAGCGCTACCTCGCCGCCCTCGACGAGGGCGCCGAACGAGCCCGCGGCGGGGCGGCCGACTCCTCCGACCGCGGCCACACGGTCGCCCCCGAGCCGGCCACCGAGGCCTCCAGCCACGCCACTGTCGGTGTCGGCTGAGACCATGGGTTGAGCACGTCGTCAGCCCCGCACACCACCCGAACACCCCGAACCACCGAGCTCATCGAAGAAGGAAGGAAGCCCCGACATGGGAGCACCCAAGGAGACCACGGACGCGAACTTCGAGGCCGACGTCCTGCAGAACGACAAGACCGTCCTCGTCGACTTCTGGGCACCGTGGTGCGGCCCGTGCCGCGCGGTCGCCCCGATCCTCGAGGAGCTCGCGCAGGAGCACGCGGACAAGATCGAGGTCATCAAGCTCAACACTGACGAGAACCCGGCGATCACCGCGAAGTACGGCATCACCGGCATCCCGACGATGAACGTCTACCAGGGCGGCGA
The DNA here is from genome assembly GCF_009192725.1 of Segeticoccus rhizosphaerae. Lineage (GTDB taxonomy): Bacteria > Actinomycetota > Actinomycetes > Actinomycetales > Dermatophilaceae > Segeticoccus > Segeticoccus rhizosphaerae. The sequence goes on from NZ_VOHR01000358.1 coordinate 483, forward strand.
GGTCGTCAAGACCCTCGTCGGCGCCCTGCCCAAGCCGAAGCTGGTCAAGGAGCTCGACGACTACCTGAACTGAATCCGGGAGCCGCTCCGCGGCAGCTTCCGACCGATGACGCGCCCCTCCCGCACGGAGGGGCGCGTCGTCGTCTCCGGGGCAGGCCGGTCCGACGTGGTTTCGCGTGAAACACCACACATCGTGAGACGGGTCCCCGGTGCGCCCCCGACCTCGTGCGACACTCATCGGCGGAACGTGCGACGGGAAGGGCGGCGCGATGACCGCGAGGACGCAGGATGCGGTGCTGGGGGCCGGGACGAGGTCCCCGAGGGTGGGCGCAGCCGTGCCCGGCTCGCGGCTCGACCCCTGGAAGCAGTCGTATGCCGCCCGCACCGCGGGGATGACCGCGTCCGAGATCCGCGCGCTGTTCGCCGTCGCGTCCCGGCCCGAGGTGGTCTCTCTGGCCGGCGGCATGCCCTACCTGTCCGCCCTGCCGATGGATGCCGTCGCCAGCACCCTGGCGCACCTGGTCGCCACCCGGGGACAGCAGGCGCTGCAGTACGGCTCCGGGCAGGGCGACCCCGCCCTGCGTGAGCAGATCCTCGAGGTGATGGCGCTGGAGGGCATCAGCGCCCACCCCGACGACGTGGTCGTGACCACCGGCTCGCAGCAGGCGCTCGACCTGGTCACCCGCATCTTCATCGACCCCGGCGACGTCGTGCTGGCGGAGGCACCCAGCTACGTCGGCGCGCTCGGGGTGTTCGCCTCCTACCAGGCGGAGGTCTCGCACGTCGCGAGCGACGACGAGGGCCTGGTGCCCGCGGCCCTCGAGGAGCGGATCGTCGCGCTGCGGCAGGCGGGCAAACGGGTCAAGCTGCTCTACACCGTGCCCAACTTCCACAACCCGGCCGGGACCACGCTGTCCCAGGAGCGGCGGCCGGAGGTGCTGGAGATCTGCGAGCGGCACGGCATCCTCGTGCTCGAGGACAACCCCTACGGCCTACTCGGCTTCGACCGCGATCCCTACCCGGCGATGCGGGCGACCGCACCGGATGGTGTGGTCTACCTCGGATCCTTCTCGAAGACCTTCGCCCCGGGCCTGCGTGTCGGCTGGGCGGTGGCACCGCACGCGGTGCGGGAGAAGCTGGTGCTCGCGAGCGAGTCGGCGATCCTGTGCCCGAGCGCCCTGGCGCAGATGGCGGTCTCGAGCTACCTCACGGACTCCGACTGGCAGGCCCAGATCAAGGTCTACCGCGAGCTCTACCGTGAGCGGCGCGACGCCATGCTCGACTCGCTCGAGGCCCAGCTGCCCGAGGCGCACTGGACCCACCCCGACGGCGGCTTCTACGTGTGGCTGACCCTGCCGGAGGGGCTGGATGCGAAGGCGATGCTGCCGCGAGCGGTCACCGAGCGCGTGGCCTACGTGCCCGGCACGGCCTTCTTCGCCGACGGCACGGGCCACCGGCACCTGCGGCTGTCCTACTGCTACCCCGAGCCGGACCGCATCCGCGAGGGGGTGCGGCGGCTCGCAGCCGTGGTGCGCGGTGAGCTCGAGCTGCACGACACGTTCGGCTCAGCGAGCGGCAGGCCGTCGACGGTGTCGCCGCGTCCCGCCCGGGTGGAGTTCCCCTCACCAGAGCAACCCTGATGCTCCCGGTGAGATATCGCGTGGTCACGATCGTCGCGCGCTAACCCTCCGACGAAGGCTGCGAGGAGCCGCATGCGACATGTCCTGATCCTGGCCGGCGGGCTGAGCCACGAGCGCGACGTCTCGCTGCGCTCGGGCCGGCGTGTGGCCGATCTGTTGCGGCGCAGCGATGTGGACGTGCAGGTCCACGACCTCGACGTCGACCTCCTCGGCTCGATCACCCAGACCCGGCCCGAGGTGGTGTGGCCGCTCCTCCACGGTGCCGCCGGCGAGGATGGCGCCATCCGAGATGTGTTGGAAACGTTGGCCATTCCGTATGTCGGAAGCTCACCACAGGCGTGCCGGCTCACGTGGGACAAGCCGGTCGCCAAGGCGCTGCTCGCTCGAGCCGGAGTGGCGACACCGCCCAGCGTGGCGATGTCGCACGACACCTTCCGTGAGCTGGGCGCAGCCGCCGTGCTCGACGCCGTCGTGGCGCGGATCGGCCTCCCGCTCGTGGTGAAACCGGCCCGGGGTGGCTCGGCGCTGGGCCTGAGCGTGGTCCGCACCCGGGAGGATCTGCCGACCGCGATGGTCAACGCCTATGCGTATGGTGATATCGCACTCATCGAGCATTGTGTTGGCGGTGTCGAGGTCGCGGTGTCGGTCGTCGAAGGTCCGGACGGGGAGCCGATGGCGCTCCCGGCGGTCGAGATCGTCCCGGACGGTGGTCTCTACTCCTACGGCGCCCGCTACACGGCGGGGGAGACCGAGTTCTTCACGCCGGCCAGGCTGAGCGATCGCGCGACAGCCGCCGCGACAGCGGCGGCACTCACCGCCTACCGGACGCTCGGGCACCGCCACCTGTCTCGGATCGACCTGATCGTGGACGACGACGACACGCCGTGGTTCCTCGAGGGCAACGTGGCTCCCGGGATGACCGAGACCTCGCTGCTGCCGTTGGCCGCGGAGGCGGGCGACGAGCCCGCCGACGCTCTGTATCTGCGCCTGATCGACCGAGCGCTCACCACCGTCTAACCAAGCCCGCTAACGTCCTGCACTGTGGTCGCCTGGACGACCACAGTGCAGGACGTTAGCGGAAGCATTCCGGTCAGGGCTGCAGGTCGGGGACCGCCACCTCGTCGTCGGGCGTGAGCAGGCTGACGATCCGGTTCAGGTCGTCCACCGAGGCGAACTCCACCGTGAGCTTGCCCTTGCGTTTGCCCAGCGCGATGTTGACGCGGGTGTCGAACCGGTCGGAGAGGGCAGCGGCGAGGTCGTCCAGCTGGGGGTGGCGGTTGCCGGCACGCGGCGCCCGACGCCTCGGTTCGGCATCACCGCCGAGCGTGACGATCTCCTCGACGCTGCGGACGCTGAGCCCCTCGGCCACGATGCGCTGGGCGAGCCGCTCCATCGCGGCGCCGTCACCGAGCGCGAGCAGTGCGCGCGCGTGCCCGGCGCTGAGCAC
>NZ_VOHR01000359.1 GCF_009192725.1 Segeticoccus rhizosphaerae
TGGTCGCCCCGTAGACTGGCCTGCCGTGGCCCATCCCGTCACGGAACACCGCCGGACCGAGTCGCCCGCTCGCCGGGTCGTCGTGCTGACGGGCCCGAGTGGGGCCGGCAAGTCGCGACTGGCCGCCCGCCTGTCGCGGCGGCACGGCTGGCCGATCGTCCGGCTCGACGACTTCTACCGCGACGGCGACGACGCGAACCTGCCCATGCTCCCCATCGGCATCCCCGACTGGGACGACGCGCGCTCCTGGGACCACGACGCTGCCCTCCACGCCCTGCTGACTCTCTGCTCCGACGGAGCGGCACGCGTCCCCGTCTACGACATCAGCCGCTCCCGCGCGGTCGGGGTCACGAAGGTGCACGCCGCGACGGAACAGGTCATCATCGCGGAGGGCATCTTCGCCGGCCAGGTCGTGCGTGACCTGCGCGCCAAAGGTGTGCTCGCAGCGGCATACTGCGTGCGCAACAACCGCTGGCTGACCTTCTGGCGACGGTTGGTGCGCGACCTTCGTGAGCACCGCAAGCCTCCGCACGTGCTCTGGCGACGGGGGCTGGCCCTGTGCCGCAACGAACCGTGCCTGGTCGCCCAGCACGAGCAGCTCGGAGCGCAGCCGATGCGCGCACGAGCCGTCGAACGAGCAACCTCCCACCTCGCCGCGCTCGCGTGATCCACAGCGCCTCGCGAGCACCGACCCGCTGGCACGCTAGGTTCGTGGGACACGTTCTCGCACTGGGGGTGACATGTCCGGCAATGCAGGCTTCCCGCCTCCCGGAGGCTCCGACCGACCCGACGGCTGGGCCGCACCGGGCGGGCACCCGGCCTCTTCGGGATGGGGTGGCAGCCCGCCACCAGCAGGGCCCCCTCCCGGGTATGGCGGGTATGGCGGGGATGGAGGGTATGGCGGTCCCCCACCAGCAGGACCACCTCCCGGATATGGAGGGTATGGGGGATGGGGGCCGGGGCCCTATGGGCAGGCCTACCAGCCCGGCGTCATACCGCTGCGTCCGCTCGGGTTGGGCGACATCTTCGACGGCGCCATCAAGACGATGCGGGCCAATCCGCAGGCGACCATCGGACTCGGCTTCCTCGTGGGCGCCGTCTTCCTCATCCCCTCCGCCCTCGCCAGCCTGTGGCTCGAGGGGCAGCCGGTCGGGTCGAGCGAGGCGAGTCGCACCGTGCGCGACCTGTTCCTGGCCTCGCTGCCGGGCCTCGCGTCTGCCCTCGCGGGGCTCCTGCTCGGCGGCTTCATCGCCCACGTGGTGGGCCAGGCCGTGCTCGGCGCAAAAGCCGGCATCGCGCAGACCTGGCAGGAGACGAAGAGCCGGATCCCGGCGCTGATCGGGGTCAATGTCCTGACGTGGCTGGCGGTCGTGCTCGCGCTGGTCGTGGTGGTCATCGTGCCCGGGGTCGTCGTGGCCCTCTCCGGGGTCGGCGAAGCCGGGGCCGCCGCCCTGATCATTCTCGCCATGCTGGTCGGCCTGGTGGTCGCGGTGTGGCTCGCGATCCGGCTCGGCATGGGCGGTCCGGTCACCGTCCTGGAGCGACAGCGCGTCCTCGCCAGTCTGGGCCGTTCGTGGCGGCTCACCTCGGGCCGTGCCTTCTGGCGCATCCTCGGAATCACCGTGTTGGCCGGGATCATCGCCATGATCATCCAGGGTGTGCTGGCAGTTCCGGTCGCCGTCGTCACCGGCACCGTGGACCCGTCGGGTACGGGCGTGGCCACGTCACTCACGACGCACGCGATGAACCTGGTCGTCGGGGCGCTCACCACGCCGTTCACCGCCGGCGTCGGTTGCCTGCTCTACCTCGACCAGCGGATCCGGCGCGAGGCGCTCGACGTCACGCTGGCACGCACCGCCCAGCAGGCTGCGGGGACGTGATCCGTCCGTGGTCCCGTTCTTCGACCCCGTGGATCCCGCGTCCGACCAGGCCCGGCGACTGCTGGAGCACGAGCTCTCACGCGGGAGGTACAGCCATCGGGCCTCCCTGATCGACCGGGCCGCACAGTGGCTCGCGGACCTGTGGCACCGCTACCTCGACGTGTCGATCGGCGCGGGTGCGCCGGTCGCCCTGCTCGTCGTCGTGGGCGCCTTCGTCATCGCGCTCCTGGTCTGGATCCTGCCGAAGGTGCGCCGTGAGCGTAGGGGGCAAAGGGGCGCCGGGGTGATCGAGGATCCGGCCGCCACACCCACGGACTATCGCGCCCGCGCCTCACGGGCCCTCGGCGAGGGGCGTCTCGACGACGCACTGCTCGACACGTTCCGAGCCGTGGCCGCCGAGGCGACCGAGCGCACGCTGCTCGACGACGCACCCGGTCAGACCGCGCATGAGATCAGCCTCGCCCTGGCTCCGTCGTTTCCCGACCAGCAGACCGCTCTGCGCACAGCCGCCGACCGGTTCGACGCCGTCCGCTACGGCAACGGGCGAGCGACCCGCCCCGAGGTGGATGAGATGGTCGCGCTGGACCGCACTCTGTCGCGGGGCCGCCCGGCGCACCAACTCCTCGAGCCTCCCCTGGCCCACTCGTGAGCGCCTCCGGTCCCCGGCTGGACACCGCCCTGCCCTCGAGCCGACCAGCCGTGGCTGCCGGCGAGAACGGCCCCGGTGACTCGACCGGCACGGCCACCGGCGACTCGCCTCGCGCCCGTCGCTGGCACAGCCGGCTGATCTGGGCCGCGGTCGTCGTCGTGGTCGTCGTCGTGACCTGGCTCATCACCGCACAGCAGACCAGCAACGCGCAGGCCTACGATCCAGCCAACCCCGGCCCGCAGGGGGCGCAGGCGGTCGCCGAGGTGCTGCGGCAGCAGGGTGTGGACATCACGGTGGTCCGTTCGCAGCAGCCCTTCCTCGACCAGCGGATCGACTCGCGCACCACCGTCCTCGTCACCCACACCGATGAGCTGTCGAGCCGAACCGCACGAACCGCTCTCGAGCACGCGCGCCACGCCGGCCGGTTCGTCCTGCTGCTCGCGGATCCGGTCGTCGTGGGCGGACTCGACCTGCCGGTGGATGTCACCATGGAGCCGACGTACACCACGATGACGGCCAGCTGCCAACTCACCGACGTCCGCCGGAGCGACCAGATCTCCCGGGGACGGATCCGCTACACACCCCACGACGGGACCGACGCGAGAGTGTGCTTCCCGCCGAGTCCCGGCTTCGCCGCCGGAGGCACGGACAGCGGCTACCTCGTCGACCTCCCGCAGACCGCAGACCGCCCGCACGTCGTGCTGCTCGGCAGCGGTGCCGTGCTGACGAACTCCTCGGTGACGGACGCCGACAACGCGGCCGTGGCCCTGCGCTCGCTCGGTCATGCGCCGCGCCTCGTCTGGTACGTCGCGGACAACGCCGACATCGCCGCCGGCGAGCACGGCGCGCCGCTGCCGCTCCTTCCGTCCTGGTTCGCCCCGGCCGCGATCCTGGTGGCGAGTGCGGTCGTCGCGCTCATGTGCTGGCGCGGACGCCGCCTCGGCCGCCTCGTCACCGAGCCGCTGCCCGTCGTGGTCCGCGCCACCGAGACCGCCGAGAGCCGCGGACGGCTCTACCGCAAGGCAGGAGACCGCGGCC
>NZ_VOHR01000036.1 GCF_009192725.1 Segeticoccus rhizosphaerae
ACCCCGCGCGGCACGATCCGGTAGTCCTTCTGCATCCGCAGCGGGCCCTTCTTGCCCGGCTTCTCCCACACGACCGACTCCGGCACCCGCTCCTGCTCGGCTCGGTCAGCCGCGCCGCGCTGCACCGGACCGCCTGCCCGGTGGCCGTGGTCCGAGCCTGAGAAGCGGCCCGGCCACACCCGCTCCCGTCCTTGTCGACATCCCTGGGCGCCACCGGAGCTAGGGGTCTGAATCGCAATTCCGCGCTGGCACTGCCGGCCGGCACCTCGAGTGCCGAGCTGCGCGGCGCCGTCAGGGAATCAGGACGATCCGGCCGTCGACCTCGCCGGCTCGCAGCTGCTTCATCGCGATGTTGACTGCCGCGAGGTCCATCTCGTGCACCGGCACGCTGATCCGACCGGCCTGAGCCAAGGCGATCACCTGCTCCAGCTCGGCCCGGTTGCCCCAGTAGCTGGTGGTCACCTCGACCTCGGCAGTCGGGGCGAAGAAGCTCACCGGGAGGGAGCCCCCGGCGATGCCGAGGATCACGACCAGGCCCCCGACGCCGGCGAACGAACCCGCCATGGCCAGCGTGCCGTCACTCCCGACGAAGTCGAGCACGGCGTCGGCTTCGCCGCCCAGGCCCGATACCGCCTCGTCGTCGGGATGGAACACCTCGGCGGCGCCGCGCTCCCGCGCCATGCCACCGCGGCGCTCGGACGGCTCGATGACCACGATTCGCGCCGGGGACAGGACGGACAGCAACTGCACGGCCATCTGCCCGAGTCCGCCGCAGCCGATGATCACGGCGGTCGATCCGGGCACCAACCGGGGCAGCGCCTTGCGGACCGCCCGATAGGGCGTGAGGGCGGCGTCGGTCAACGGGGCGCCGGCGACAGGATCCAACGAACCAAGGGGCACCAGGTGACGCACCGGGGCCACGACATACCGGGCAAAACCGCCGGGGTGACCGATCCCCAACCACGAGGTCGTGTTGCACAGCTGCTCGTTGCCCCCGACACAGACCCTGCACGTCCCACACCCCCAGCCGCCGAAGATGGCAACCGGCTCGCCGTGACTGACACCGCGGACTCCGCGCCCGAGCGCTTCCACCCAGCCGGCCACCTCGTGGCCGAGCACCCACGGGAAGGAGGGGAGGACGGGGATGTCCCCGTCCGCGAGGTGCAGGTCGGAGTGGCACAGTCCAGCCCCTCCCACGCGGACCAACACCTGCCCCGGACCGGGTTCCGGCACAGGTAGGTCGCGAACCTCCAGGTCCGTGCGATACCCGTCCAACAACGCTGCGCGCATCACCGTCTCCCGATCTGGGTGGTGACGGCGGTCTGTTCGGGTGGCAGGACCACGACTCTCCGGACGCCGCGGACGGACGCCGCGACGGCTTCGGCCAGGCTGGCATCCCGTCTCGAACGCACGCCGCTGACGGTCACCTCCGCGTCGCAGACCCGCACTCGCCAGCCGGGCAGCCCGTCCGACGCCAGCCGTAGCCTGACGTCCGCCTGGATCTCCTCGTCGCAGCGGGACAGCGCGCGCACCACGTCACTGCGGCTGATCACGCCGACCAGACGGTCATCGTGCACGACCGGGATGCTCTTCCAACCGCGTTCGGCGAAGACGGCCGCGACGTCGGCGACGTCGGCTCGCTCATGCGTCGTGAACGGGCCACGTGTCATGACGGACTCGACCTGGTGATGCCGGGGTGGCGGGGGGACGGATGATCGTGCGTGCGCGCGGGGGTCTGGCTCGAGAGGGTCTCGCAGGACGTCGGATTCACTCACGACACCCACCACGCGGTCGCGCTCGTCCACGACCGGCAGGCACGAGATCCTGGCACTGACCAACAATCGCATCGCCTCGTCGATCGTCGCGCCGACCGGCAGACTGAGCGCCGGCTGGGTCATCACTTCACGAACCAACATGGCCGCGTCCTCTCCTGGGCTGCCCCGGAATCACCGGCAGACCGGCGGGTCCGGCGGCGATCCGGCTCCTCGCCAGCATCCGGCCAGCCGCGGACCCGCGGCAGGGCCGAAGGTCCCGCCCTGTTGCGGGGCACGCCTGCCGGCCTCATGCACTGAGAGCTTCCACGGCGGGACGTTCGGCACTGCTCACCCGGGGGTCGCGCGAGCAGTGTCAAAGCACCACGACTTTGGAGGGGAGAGCGCCATGATCACGTCGAGTTATCCGGTGCGGGTGACGGCCAGGCTGGACCCGGGAGTCAGCCGAGGGCTGTGGCTCGTGAAGTGGTTGCTGGTCATCCCGCACTATGTGGTGCTGGGCTTCTTGTGGCCTGCCTTCATCCTGCTCAGCGTCGCCGCATTCTTCGCGATCGTCGTCACCGGTCGGTACCCCCGGCGAATCTTCGAGTTCAACGTCGGTGTCCTGCGATGGAGCTGGCGAGTCGCCTACTACGCGTATGGCGCGCTGGCCACCGACCAGTACCCGCCCTTCTCTCTTCGGGAGAAGCCGGACTACCCCACCCACCTCGAGGTGGACTACCCCCCGCACCTGTCCCGCGGGCTGGTCCTGATCAAGTGGTGGCTCCTCGCGATCCCGCACTACCTGGTGCTCGCGTTCTTCCTCGGAGGCGGCTTCTACACCGCGAGCCACGGCGCCGGCCAGCTCGATTCGCCGTGGTCCGCGGGGGCCAGCCTGATAGCCCTGCTTGCCACACTGGCAGCGGCCGTGTTGCTGTTCACCGGGCGCTACCCGAAACCCCTCTTCGACCTGCTCCTCGGCATGAATCGCTGGGTGCTGCGAGTCGCGGGCTATGTGGCGCTGATGACCGACGAGTACCCACCGTTCCGACTCGACCAGGGCGGGGACGAAGCCGACTCCAGAGGTGTGACCTTCCCGTCCTGACCACCAGATCGCCAAACGGCCACCATGTTGCTCCCGGCCCGGAAAGGGCGCTCGTCGGTAAGGGGACCAATGGCCCTGCACACCGGCTCGCCCGTCGACGACCGTGGTGATCAGACGAACTTGCGTCGTCGTCTTCAGGACTCGCAGCAAGGAGCACTCCCATGAACACTCCCTCGCGTCGCAGCGTCGTGGTGGCCATCGACGGCTCGCAAGCCAGCGACCTCGCCCTGGACTGGGCCGTCGACGAGGCCCGGCGCCGCAATCTCCCCTTGCACCTGGTGCACGCCCGCGGCGTGGACGACTGGTGGCTGATGGCTCGAGCGCCGGTGCCACGCGAGCTGATCGACATCCAGGACCAGCTGCTCGAGGAGCGGGTCGACCGGGTGCGACGACAGGCGCCGGGAGTGGTGGTGTCGTCCGACTCAGCGGTGGGCCACGCGGCCAAGACACTGATCGACCTCTCCCACGATGCCGAGGTCGTCGCGATGGGCGCGCGTGGCCGCGGCCCGGCGAAGCAGGCGCTCCTGGGCTCGGTCTCTGCCCAGGTGAGCGCGCATGCCCAGTGCCCCGTCGTCGTGGTGCGTGGCAACCCGGTCGCTGCTCCCGGCCAGCCTCGCGTCGTGGTCGGGGTGGACGGCTCGGCGAACTGCCAGGATGCAGTCGGCTACGCCTTCGAGCAGGCGTCCTCGCGCTCGGTGGGTCTGACCGCCGTCCACGCCTGGGCCGAGGAGTTGGTCGACGGCCTGGCCACGCTGGCCCTCTCCAAGGAGCAGCACGAAGCCATGGTCCAGGAGCGACAGGCCATGGTCTCCGAGGCGCTTGCAGGATGGTGCAGCAAGTACCCGGACGTCGACGTCCGCGAGCACATCCTCCGGGCGCACCCCGTCGAGGCCCTGCTCGACGAAGGGCGCCAGGCGGACCTGCTCGTGGTGGGCAGTCGCGGACTGGGTGGATTCACCAGCCTGCTGCTGGGGTCTGTGAGCCGCGCGGTCCTGGCCCGAGCCGCCTGCCCGGTGGCCGTCATACGCCCGGCGCACCACCAGGAGTGACGACGACAGGACCTCGAGTCTGCGGCACTGCCATCGTGTCGACGGTCCCGTCCAGCCCGGCAGGAGGCGACGTGTGACGATGGACTGGCCGACCGACAGCGAGGGACCGACATGGCTGACGACAGCCCGACGCAGGACCGAAGGGGCCTCGTCGTCCTCACCCGGGCGGAGTGTTTCGACCGGATCCGGAAGGAGCCTGTCGGCCGGGTCGCCTTCGCCGCGGACGACGAGGTGGTCATCCTGCCCGTCAACCACCTCGTCGTCGGCGAGCGCATCGCTTTCCAGACCACCTGGGGGAGCAAGCTCCAGGTTGCCGCCGATCAGGGCCCGATGGCCTTCGAGGTGGATGGACACGAGACGTCCCGCTCTTGGGGCTGGAGCGTCCTTCTCCAGGGGCACGCCACCATCGTGCATGACCTCGATGAGCGGCATCGGCTGAGCTCGCTTCAGCTGCAGACATGGGCCCCCGCGGCCGAGAACATGTTCTGGATCGTGATCACGCCACAGCGCGTCGCGGGGCGAGAGATCCACTCTGCGTCGCCGGAGGAACAAGACGCAAGGGACCTTCGGCCCTAACCCGACCGAGGGCGGCTGGGCACGATGGCTACATGACCGAGCAGCAGTCCGCACCCCGTCCCTCACGCCCTTCGACCGCCGCCGGTGAAGTGGTCGCCGGTCTGGTGAACGACGGGTCGGCGGCGAGAGTCGCCCGGGCCGCCGTCCGGTTGGCGGCCGTCCGCCAGTGCGGAGTCCGTTTCGTGCAGGTGCTCACCGCGCACGCGCACGAGGACGCGGGCTCCGCCACCTTCGGGATCGCGCTGCGGGCGCTGCGTGGCCAGCACCGCATCCCCGTGGCCTTCGAGGTGCTCAGCGGCCATCCCGGTCGGACTTTGGTCGAGCGGAGCGCCACGGCCACAGCCCTCGTCGTCGGCGCCGACACGCGAGGCGCTTCGAGCGGGACGGCCCGCTACTGCCGGACCCACGCACGTTGCCCCGTCGTGACCGCCTCGGCCCCCGACGAGGTCCTCGAGCCGGCGTCCGCGCGATGAGCCGGTCCAACGGCCCCGGCCCGGCATCGGCGACTCGTCTCTACGGGCTGCGAGCGGCTTCACAGAGCAATGAAGGAGCAGGTATGACGTTGACCAAGCCCAGTGCGCGACCGGTCGTGGTGAGGTGTGACGGGTCGGCCGTCAGCCAGGACGCCGTGGCTGCGGCCACGAGGCAGGCGGCGCGCTACCGTGCCCCGCTGGCGTTGCTCGCCACGCACGCGGAACCTTCCCACCAGCGGACCGGCGCGCCCTCGCCGCTGCAGCCTGCGCCTGCTGACGACCCCAAGAGCATCGCGGAGCGGGCGTGGTGGCGAGCCAACCACACCGACCCGTCCGTTGCCGTCCAGATCATGACCGTTGCCGACCTGCACTCGCAGCGTCTCAACCAGCTCGCTTCGCGCGCGCGCCTGTTCGTGGTGGGTGGGGCAGACGTCCTGGCCCCAAGCTCCACCGCTTGGGGATCCACGGCTCGTGCCCTCGACCGGCTGTTCCGGTGCCCGGTGCTGTTGGCCGGTCCCTCGGTCAAGGCCGACGATCACCGTCGGCCGGCCGTGGTCGTCGGGTTCAGCGGCGCACCGCAGGACGCCGAGTTGATGCCCCCTGCACTCGCCGAGGCAGAGCTACGGGGCTGGGACGTGGTCGTCGTCCGCGCGGTGGCCTCGGCCGAGGAGCTCGAGCCCGCCATGGACGAAACGTGGGCTGCCCTCAACGGGCACTGTCGCGAGATCCCTTGCCGCGTCGTGCACCTCGTCGCGAAACCGGCCGCGGCCCTGGCCGACCAGGCCGCCCCGGGAGACCTGCTGGTCATCGGTTCACGTGGGTCCTCGCCCGTCGGGCACCTCACCCAGGACTCGGTCGGCGGTGCGACGGTCCGGCGATCGCGGTGCGACGTGCTCGTGCTACCGGTCACCGGGCGCCCCACGCGTTCCGGGCCCGGCGAGCGGTCGCTGAGCTCGCCCGCCTTCGAATACCGCTGACCAGGGCATCGAGAAGGGAACCGACCAGATGACCACCCCTGACCCGAGCCGGATCGCCCGCGAGGGGTCGCTGCCCCAGACACGTCACCTCGTCGTCGGCTTCGACGGATCGCCGCCCGCAGGAGAGGCGGTGGCGTGGGCAGCGGCCGAGGCGAACCTGCTGGATGCAGACCTGCACATCGTCCTCGCCGCGTTCTATCCCGCCTGGATCGCGCAGTCGGGTGACCTGGCTCCGGGAGTGCCACAACCGCTCGTGGCTGCTGTGGAGGGCGCACGCCACGAGGCCGAGCTGCTGGCCGCCAAGACCCTGGACCGGTCCAGGGTGACCAGCCAGATCGTCAATGACAACGCCGGTTCGGCCCTCACGAAGGCGTCCGAGACTGCAGCGGCGGTCGTCGTCGGGCACCGCGGCCGTGGTGCCGTGACCAGTGCGCTGCTCGGATCGGTGTCGGTTGCCACGGTCACCCATGCCCGCTGCACGGTTGTCGTCGTCCGCGGCGCGCCCGGTCCGCGACCTGCACCGCGCGGCGTCATTGCCGGCGTCGACGGGTCGAGCTCTTCGGACAAGGCTGTCGAGTATGCCGCGGCCTTCGCCGCCAGACGACACGCACCGCTACACGTGGTCGCTGCTTGGCAGGAGGCGCCGGTCATGGGTTGGGAGTCGGTCTACTGGGAGGCCAACGTCCTGCAGGAGTGGGAGCAGACCATGGCAGCTCAGGCGGAGAAGGTGGCCGCGACCGCTGCCGAGCAGGTCAGGCGCGCCCACCCGGGCCTGGAGGTGACCGCGGAAGCGGTCAACGACCGACCGGTCGATGCGCTGGTCCACGGCTCCGCCGACGCCGAGCTCGTCGTGGTGGGCGCCCGTGGCCTCGGTGGCTTCCAGCGACTGCTGCTCGGGTCGGTCAGCCGCTGTGTGCTCCATCGCGCCAGCTCGTCGGTCGCGGTGGTGCGCTGAGCCACCCTTTGCTGCGGGCCGCCGAGCACGGGCGTGGGAGGATCCACCCCGTGACGACGATCCTCTCCATCCAGTCCTCGGTCGCCTACGGCCACGTCGGCAACGGCGCTGCGGTCTTTCCCCTGCAGCGCATCGGCGTCGAGGTGTGGCCCGTGAACACCGTTCACTTCAGCAACCACACCGGCTACGGCAGGTGGCGCGGTCCCGTCCTACCAGCGCAGGACGTGCGCGACGTCATCGCCGGCGTGGGCGAGCGTGGGGCCCTGCCGGAGATCGACGCCGTCCTGTCCGGCTACCAGGGCGGGACGGAGATCGGTGGCGTCATCATCGACGCGGTGGCTGAGGTCAAGGCGGCCAACCCGGCGGCCATCTACGCCTGTGACCCGGTGATGGGCAACGCCAAGAGCGGTTGCTTCGTCCACCCCGATATCCCGGTCCTGTTGCGCAGGAGCGTCGTGCCGCACGCCGACCTGATCACCCCGAACCAGTTCGAGCTCGGCTTCCTCACCGAGACCGATCCCCACACGATCGACGAGACGCTCGCCTCGATCCGCGCCGCGCGGGACATGGGCCCGCGGACGGTGCTGGTGACCAGTCTGATGCGGCCGGACGCGCCCGAAGGCACCATCGAGATGCTGGCGGCCGACGGCGAGGAAGCCTGGATCGTCCAGACACCCCTGCTTCCCTTGAAGGCCAACGGGTCCGGTGACGTCACGGCCGCGCTCTTCACTGCTCACCACCTCGAGACGGGCCGCCTCGACGAAGCGCTGGGCCGCACCGTGTCCTCGATCTTCGACATCCTGCAGACGACTCTGGACTCTGGCCGGCGCGAGCTGCAGCTGGTGCAGGCGCAAGAAGCCATCGCCCACCCTCGCATGCAGTTCAACGTCACCCCCGTGCGGTGACCTGCAGCGGTAACCGTCTGTCGAAACCGCGACCGGCAGGCCTCAGGCGAAGACGCGCGTGCCTGCCGGATTCCAGTAACCGGCGAACATGGCGGGGCTGTTGTGCGCAATCAGCACCTCACCGGCCGGGGTCACGGCGATCGTGCCGCCCGTGGCCGAACGCGACTCCAGCTCCACGTCATACGTCACGGTGACTGCCTGCTCCAGCGACGACCCGGCATACCGCATGCGGCTGACGATGTCGTGGGCCACGACTCCCTGCAGGTAGGCCTCACCCTCCCCCGTGCACGAGATCGCCGCCGTGTCGCCGCGAGCGTAGGTGCCCGCCCCGATGACCGGTGAGTCGCCGACCCGGCCCTCGCTCTGACCGACCATGCCACCCGTGGACGTGGCCGCGGCCACGCGCCCGCGTCCGTCGACCGCGACCGCACCGACCGTGCCGGACCGTGACGCCTCGGTGCGGGCAGCCAGCACGTCCTCCAGCTGCCTCTGGCGCGCGGGCGTGACGAAGTAGTCCGGCTCCGCGGTCTCCAGCCCCCACCCCCGCACCGCGTCCGCGCTCGGCCCGACGATGAACGCGTGCGGTGTGCGCTGCATCACGGCGCGAGCCACCAGCACCGGGTTGCGGGCGCACCGGCTCACCGCGATCGCGCCGGCACGGCCCTCGTGGTCCATCACCGCGGCGTCGTGCTCGGCCGTGCCGGCCGTGGTGAGGGAGGCCCCGCGTCCGGCGTTGAACAGCGGGTTGTCCTCGAGGCTGACGACCGCCGCCGTCACCGCATCGAGGGCGGTGCCCCCACGACCCAGCACATCGGCTCCCGCCGCCACGGCGTCGGCCAGCCCGCTCTGGTAGCTGCCGGACGCCTCGAGGCTGAGCTCACTCGACCACGCGCCTGCCCCGCCGTGGATCACCAGGGCGGGCCCGCCGGTGGGAGACAGGTGGAATGACTGCATGGGTTGCCTTTCCTGGGGATTGGTCATCTCCCACCTGCCTGACGGGTCAGGTAGTTGACGGCCACGAACGACCGGAACGCCGCGAGCAGGTCGTTGGTCTCGATGCGGATCACCCGGGTGTCGATCCGTTCGGCACCCTTGACCCAGCTGCCGACCTCTGCCATGTCGGCCGTCTGCACCATGAGGTCCAGCCGCACCGGCGTCGCGATCGGCGGCACCTCGAGCTCCTCCGCGCGGGCCCGCTCGGCCGCGGCCCTGGCCGCGTCGTGGATCAGCTCACGCGCGTCCTCGGGGTGGAGGTTTGCCGCGGCGAACCGGGTGGCCGACTCCTTGGTGACCACCTGGACCGCCGACGGAGCGAACGGCGCGGTCTCCTGCTGGGTGACCGCGTCCCCGGTCACGAGCCCGATCGGGACGCCGAAGTGCGCCGCCACCAGGGCGTTGATACCGCTCTCCCCCACGAGCTGTCCGTTGACCCGGGCCTCGCTGAACACCTCGGGGTTGTAGGTGTGCGACAGCGTCGAGGAACGGCCGGAGATCGAGCCGTGGTAGCCGATGAAGAAGACCACGTCGAATGACTCGTCAAGCCCCTCCATCATGTAGAGGGGTTTGTGCCGGCCCGAGACGTAGGTCGCCCGCCCCGCGAGCGCGGCAGGGTCCAGGTTGTGCATCGCGCCGTGGGCGTCTTTGACGACCATCTCGGTCGCGCCGCCCGCACACGCGCCCTCGATCGCGGCGTTGACCTCGCCGAGCACGAGCCGACAGCCGATCTCGTAGCCCTCGCCGCCCGGTCGACACTGTGACCAGTCGACGATGCCGGCCACTCCCTCGAAGTCGAAGGACAGGTAGACCCTCATCGGCTCTCCTCTCGCGGCTGGTCCCGGGTCGAACGAGTCCGAGCGTATGCCGTGCCGTCACGTTCGCGACGAAACAGCCGGTAGACTGGCGGACGCTAAGGGCTACACACGCGTCTGTTGGGTGGGAAGACGCGCCCATCCACGTCCCTGGAGTTCCGTCAACGTGTCGCCCGTCGCGTCCTACCGCCGGTTGTTCTCCCTCTCCGGCCCCCTCTATGTCCTCATCGCCTTCCTCGGACGGCTGCCACTGGCCATGAGCCAGCTCGGCACCCTGCTGCTGGTGGCCGGTTCGACAGGCAGCTACGGCGCCGGCGGTGCGTCCGCAGGAGCGCTCGCCATGGCCAACGCGGCCGGCGCCCCGGTCGCGGGATCGCTGGCCGACCGGGTCGGCCAGCGACCGGTGGTGCTCGTCCAGTCCGTCGCCGGCGCGGCAGGGCTCGTCGCCCTCGTCGTCCTCGCGCACCTGGAGGTGGCGTGGCCGGTGCAGGCTGCCGTCGCGGCGGGAGCGGGCCTGATGATGCCGCAGGTCGGTCCACTGGCCCGGGTGCGATGGCGCCCGATCACCCGTGAGACGGGGACGGAGCAGCGTCGCCTGGTCGACGCGGCGTTCTCCTACGAGGGTGCCGCCGACGAGGCGTCCTTCGTCCTCGGTCCGGCGCTGGTCGGCATCGCCACGGCCCTCGTCGCCCCGGCCGCCGCGTTGATCGCCGCCGCGGTCCTGCTCGCCGTCTTCGGCACCCTCTTCGCCCTGCACCCCACAGCAACCCTCACCCGGGCGCACCAGCCGCCCCGGCAGGCTGCGGGACGGCTGTTCACCCCGGCACTGCTCGTGCTGGTCGTCGCCCAGCTCATCGTGGGCACGGTCTTCGGCTCGGTCCAGACCGCGACCTCGGTGCTGGCCACCAACGCCGGTGTGCCGGGGCTCACCGGGCTGCTGCATGCCCTGCTCGGCGTCGGCAGCGTCGCAGCCGGGCTGTGCGTGGTGCGGCTGCCCGACTGGTTCGCCTACGAGAGCCGGCTGCGAGTCTTCGCGCTCGGTCTGCTCGTGCTGTCGACCCCTCTGCTGCTCGTCGACAGCCTCAAGACGCTGGCTCCCGCACTCGCGGTCCTCGGGGTGACCATCGCGCCCTACATGATCAGCGTCTTCACGCTCGCCGAGCGGATCACCCCGCAGTCACGCACCGGCGCCGCGATGACCGCCCTGGCGGCGACCACCGGCCTCGGCTACGCGGTGGGATCGAGCATCGCCGGCAGGCTCGCCGACTGGGGCGGGCAGACGCCGGCCTTTGCGGTGACGGTGGCCGCCGGAGCGCTCGCAACACTGCTCACGCTCGCAGCCGCGAGCACCTTGCGGCGCGAGCAGGACACGGCACCCGTGGGGCCGGGCACCGCCCCCGAGCGACCGGGGCCGGTGACCGGACAAGGCTCAGTCCTGTGAGGACTCGGCCCACAGGTTGATGCCGCACTCGACCGCGTCCTGGTCGATCGCCGCGAGCTCCTCGTCCGTGAACCTCGGGCCCTGGAGCGCAGCGACATTGGTCTCGAGCTGTTCGACCGACGAGGCGCCGATCAGGGTCGAGGTCACGCGCGGGTCCCGCAGGCACCACGCCAATGCCATCTGCGCCAGCTTCTGACCGCGCTGCCCGGCGATCTCGTTGAGTGCCCGGACGTGCTTGAGGACTGACTCGTCCAAGTGCTCCGGAAGCAGCGACTTCCCCTGCGCCGCACGGGAATCCTCGGGTATGCCGTCGAGGTAGCGGTCCGTGAGGAGCCCCTGCGCGAGCGGCGAGAAGACGATGCACCCCATGCCCTGCCGTTCCAGCTCGTCGAACAGGTCCTGCTCGATCCAGCGGTTGAGCATGGAGTAGGACGGCTGGTGGATAAGCAGCGGGGTGCCGAGGTCGCGCGCGATGGTGGCGGCCTCCTTGGTGCGCTTCGCCGAGTAGGACGAGATCCCGGCATACAGCGCCTTGCCCGACCGGACCGCCTGGTCGAGGGCCATCATCGTCTCCTCGACGGGAGTCTCGTGGTCGGCCCGGTGGCTGTAGAAGATGTCGACGTAGTCCAGACCCATCCGGTGCAGGGAGTCGTTGAGCGAGGACAGCAGGTACTTCCTCGAGCCGCCGATGCCGTAGGGACCCGGCCACATGTCCCAGCCCGCCTTGGTCGAGATGACCAACTCGTTGCGGTAGGGCCCGAAGTCCTCGTGCAGGAACCGGCCGAAGTTGCGCTCCGCCTCACCGTAGGGCGGTCCGTAGTTGTTGGCGAGGTCGAAGTGGGTGATGCCGAGGTCGAAGGCGCGACGCAGGATGTCGCGCTGGGTGTCGATCGACTTGTCGTTGCCGAAGTTGTGCCACAGGCCCAGCGAGATGGCGGGGAGCTGCAGCCCGCTCGCGCCACACCGGCGGTACTGCATCGACTCGTAACGGTCCTCGGCTGCCTCGTAGCTCTTCATGACCCTCAGCATAGGAAGGGCCGGCCAGCGCGGCCAGCATAGGAAGGGCTGGGCAGCGCGGCGCCACCTGTCACAGTGGAGGGATGGCAGCGTCCTCTCCTGTGTTGATCACCGGCTGTTCTTCGGGCATCGACGCGGCCACCGCCGAGCTGCTCGTGCGGGCGGGCCACAACGTCTACGCGACTGCCCGCAGAGCCGAGACGTTGGCCCGCCTCGCCGACAGGGGCTGCCGGGTCCTCGCATGGCGCGCACCTACGCGAGCGCGCTGCGGGCCTCGACCCCGGAGCGCGTGGCGAGCGTCGTGCTCAAGGCCCTGGAGGCCGAGCACCCGCGCAGCCGCTACGTCATCACGCCGATGGCACGCGCGCTGATCGCGTTGCGCCGGTTCGGCGGCGACCGCGTCTGGGATGCCGCGATGCGCCGGCAGTTCCGGAGTTCTCTCGTGAGCTAAAAGCCTTGCCCCCCGTCGCTCGACGGGAGGCATGATGAAGCGTGACCTCGATCCGCGATCTCCATCGACAGGCGCTCGACGACGCGACCACCGTCATCGACGCGCTCGACTCCTCCGACTGGGGCCGAGACAGCCGCTGCGCCGGCTGGAGCGTCCGCAAGCTCGTCGAGCACATGACCGGCCAGAACTTCGGGTTCGCCGCTGCCCTCGCGGACGGTGACGCGCCGCAGGACGCCTACGCCCCGCGGACGGTGGACCAGTGGGCGCAATCGGTGGACACCCTCCGCCAGGCCGCCACGTCACCGGCCGACCGGATCCGCCTCGTCGAGGTGCGGCCGGAGACGCGGCACACCGGCGAGGCGGTGCTGGGGTTCCAGACGCTCGACACGGTCGTGCACACCTGGGACATCACCGGCCCTCCCCACCGCCCCGCCCCCGCCCTCGTGGACCTCGTCGCCCGCCAGGCGCAACTGGTCCCGACGCAGCGCCCCGTGGACGCCCCGTTCGCCCCTGTCGTGGACGGAGACGACTCCGATCCCTGGCTCCATGCCCTGCACCTGCTCGGCCGGGTCACGTGAGGCCGATCTAGCGGTCGCCGCCGAGCAGGTGCTCTCCGGGCTGGACGACTCCTCCGCCAAGCGCCTCTGGAGGGCCCTCCCTGACCGACGGGTCGTCAGGCGTGCAGGCCTCCGTCACTGTGCAGCAGCTGACCGTTGATCCACTCGCCCTCGGACGAGCAGAGGAATGACACGAGGGCTGCGGTGTCGCTGGGCCGGCCACCGCGCCCCCGCGGCTGGGCGGCAGCGATCTGCTCACGCAGCTCGTCGCTCATCCAGCCGGTGTCGACCGGCCCGGGGTTGACCACGTTGTGCCGATCGAAGCTCTCCACGCTCGTGTCGAGGAGGGACGAGTCCACCGACTCGCAGTGGCACATGACGAGCGCGGTCACGGGTCCCAGGTCACGCTCCACCTGGTCGAACACCTCTGCGGGAGCCTCAGGGCGTTCGAAGTCCGCCGAGACGCTGAGGGAGCGAGCGCCGTTGTCGCGCAGGGCTGCTCCGACTTCGTCGACGTCGGCGACCTGACGTCCCCAAGGCATCCGGTCGTCATACGCTGCCCAGTAGGTGGTGGCGACGTCCCAGCCGTCGGAGGCGAGTCGCAGGGCGACGGCCGCGCCGATTCCGGCGGTGCGGCCCACTCCGGTCACCAGGGCGATCGGACGGTCGGTGCTCATGCCGGCGAGTCTCACCCCAGCACGACGTCATCGCAAGCCGATTCGACCGCGAAGCCGGACCGCGCCGCTCGGGATCAGGCGATCCCGTCTGACCGGACACCCACGCCGAGAGCGCTCTCGGGGTCCGGGACCCCAGCCGGCTCGGGGAAGCCGTGCCCGGCCGGGGGCGGCGTTGGGGTGCGGCGCTCGTCCATCTCCTTCCACTGCGGCAGCAGGCCGGGCAGGGTCGTCGCGAGGAAGTAGATGCCACCGGCGAGGAGCAGAGCGGGCGCGAGACCGACCACGGCAACGGCCCCGCCGGCCGCGATGCCACCGAGCGGCATCCCGGCCCACGCCATCGACTCGGCAAGCGAACCCACCCGGCCGAGCAGCGGCCGCGGGATCCGCGAGATGTAGATCGCGCCGATGATGGGATTGATGAAGCCGGCGCCGAAGCCCCCGACGGCACAGATGCCGAGGATCAGCCAGATCGGGGCGCCCAGCGCGAGGGCGATGAACCGCGGGCAACCCGCGATCGCGAACGCCACGAGATAGGTGATCCGACGTGGCAGCCGCTCGCCTAGTGCGGCCGCGAGCAGTGCCCCGATCGTGGCGGTCACGCCGAAGACCGAGCCGATCAGGCCGATCTGGGTCGTGCCGTAGCCGTGGTCCATGATCCACACCGGCAGCAGCACCGACATGAAGGCCATGTCGAGGAGGTTGGTCGCGAAGATCATCGCCGTGATGCTGCGCATGAGCGGCTCGTGGACCAGGAAGTCCCAGCCACTGCGCAGCTGCCGCCGGTAGGTCTCGGGTGGTGCGTCGTCGTCCGTCTCGTCGAGGTGACGTGCCGGTCCCCAGAGTCCGATGAGCATCGCGCAGACCGCGAAGGACGCGGCGTCGATGACGAGGGCGTTCGCGGCCCCCACGAGGGCGATGATCAGGCCGGCCACGGCCGGTCCGATGATCGTGGCTGTGCGGTCGGTGCTGCTCTCGAGCCCGGTCACGCGCTCGATCGGCACGCGAGCCTGTTCGGCGATGTCGGGGACGAGGGTGCCCTTGGCTGCGTCCGAGGGTCCGCGCGCAGCGCCGGCGAGAGCCACGAGCCCCAGCAGTGCCGGGAAGCTCAGCAGCCCGAGCACGTGCAACAGCGGGACGAGCCCGACCAGGACGGCGCTGGCGAGGTCAGCGACCACGCTCACGCGGCGCGGTCCGATGCGGTCGATGATCGGGCCGCCGAGCGCCTTGGTGATGACCAGCGGGGTCATCTCGAAGACCACGACCAGGCCGGTCTTGGTCGCCGACCCGGTGGTCGTGAGCACCAGCCAGGGGATGGCGATCGCGCTGACGCGGGTGCCCGAGATGGAGACCACGTTGGCCGCGAGGAACGCCCACAGCGGGGTCCGGTTCCGTCCCTCGGCGCCACCCTGGCTGGTTGGTCGCCCTCGTCGGCGCTGCGTGTCCTGCTCACCGCCCACTGGTGTGCTGGCGCCGACTCCGCGGTTCACTGCCCCTCCCTGGGGAAGGCCTGCAGCTGCACCGTCACCGGCCGTGACCCGCGGGGGTGCGGACCGTCGTCCTCGGTGCGGTACCTGCCCAGCACCGCTCTGACCTCGTCGAGCATCTGGGTCAGCTGGCTCGGCGTGAGGTGGAAGGCGAAGTCCGACATCTCGGCGGCACGCTGCCACGCCTTGGGCAGCGACGGGATCTCGTCGATGTAGCGCAGCATCGACTCGGCGTAGACCTGCGCATTGCCTCGCAGGTAGGCGTTGGCGAGCTCGGGCTCCTCCTCGAACAGGTCCTGGTCGAAGTAGGTGCCCCGGTGTGCCGAGCTCCACCACCGCTCGCGACCACTGCGGTGCCCTTCGGCCTCGACGATGAGGCCGGCGTCGGCGAGCTGGCGCAGGTGGTAGCTCGTCGCACCACTGTTGACGCCCAGTCGCTGGGCGAGACCGGTGGCGGTCGAGGGGCCGAAGCGGCGCAACAGACCCAGGAGCTGGTTGCGCATCGGGTGCGAGAGGGCGCGCAGGACGGTGTGGTTGAGCACCACGTCGCGTTCCGGGTCAGGGTGCCACGCCTTTGGGGGAGGTGTCGGTGACATGCGCCTTACGGTAGAACGCAAAGGTTTCTTTGCACAAGCCTCTTTGCACATTTCTCTTGGCGACCCCCGCGAACCACAGGATTCTCTGTGAGCCACCCCGCTCGTGGGCAGTGGTCAACGGGGAGCCCGCGGGGGCGGGTAGCGTCGGGCCATGGCTCTCGAACCGTTCGACGCGCTGCGCCGGATCGCCTTCCTGCTCGAGCGCTCCCGCGCCGGCACCTACCGGGTCAAGGCGTTCCGCGGAGCGGCCCAGACGGTCGCCGACACCGAGCCCGACGAATTGCGCAGCCGCGCCGAGGCCGGAACCCTCGGCGACCTTCCGGGGGTCGGCAAGGCGACCGCAGCGGTCATCGAGCAGGCCCTCGCGGGTGAGCACCCGGCATACCTGCAGTCGCTCGAGGAGAAGTCGAGAGGACCGCTGGCCACCGGCGGTGAGGAGCTGCGAGCGGCCCTGCGCGGGGACCTGCACTCGCACTCGGACTGGTCCGACGGCGGTTCGCCGATCGAGGAGATGGTCATGACCGCCATCGAGTTGGGCCACGACTACCAGGTACTCACCGACCACTCGCCGCGGCTCAAGGTCGCCAACGGGCTCGATTCCGCGCGCCTGACCAGGCAGCTCGGCGTCATCGACGCGATCAACAAGCACCTGGAGGGCAGCTTCACCCTGCTCAAGGGCATCGAGGTCGACGTCCTCGACGACGGCAGCCTCGACCAGACCGACGACATGCTGGCCAGGCTGGACGTGCGGGTGGCCTCGGTGCACTCCAAGCTCAAGATGGCCAAGGCGGCGATGACCCGGCGGATGGTCGCGGCGGTCCAGAACCCGCGCACCAATGTGCTCGGCCACTGCACGGGGCAGCTCGTCGACGGCGAACGCGGCATCCGCGGCCGCAGCGACTTCGACGCCGGGGCGGTGTTCGCGGCCTGTGCCGAGCACGACGTCGCGGTCGAGATCAACTCCAGGCCCGAGCGGCGAGACCCACCGGACGAGCTGATCTCGCTGGCGCTGGAGCAGGGCTGCCTGTTCTCCATCGACACCGACGCGCACGCCCCCGGACAACTCGACTTCCTCGACTACGGGTGCGCGCGGGCACAGCAGCTCGGCGTGCCGGCCGAACGGGTGGTCAACACGTGGGAGCGCGACCGGCTGCTGGCCTGGGCGAACCCCGGGTAGCCACGCAGCAGCCGCTTTGGAGTTTCGTCGGGGTGTCCCCTATGCTTTCGGAGTCCTCGACGGATCCGAGCTGCTGCTCGCTGGCGGCGAGGGGCCTGATCGAGTATGTCGTTCCTGGTCCCCATCGTCTAGCGGCCTAGGACCCCGCCCTTTCACGGCGGTAGCACGGGTTCGAATCCCGTTGGGGATACGCAGTTCAAGGCCTTACCCAAGGCCCCGTAGCGCAGTTGGTTAGCGCGCCGCCCTGTCACGGCGGAGGTCGCCGGTTCGAGCCCGGTCGGGGTCGCCACCATGGCCCGCAGATCACCAGGTCTGCGGGCCACACCCGTCTCAGGGTGTCGCCGACCCGCCACGCCCCCTCACCTTGCCCGTCCTCTTCGGTCAGGCGATCAGTCGCTCCACCACGAGGGCGCCGCCGATCAGCAGCATCGACAGTCCCGAGAGGAGGCTCACGACCCGCGCTGCGCCGGGCCGGGACACGAACGCCCGGCGCGCCAAGGCGCCCAGGCACAGGTAGAACAGTGCGCACGTCACCGTGAACAGCAGGCCCAGCAGGGTCAACTGGACCGCCAGGGGCCAACCCCGGGACGGGTCGACGAACTGCGGCAGCAGCGCCACGAAGATCAGCAGCGCCTTCGGGTTCAGCCCACTGACGCCGACCCCGGAGAGCACGGCGGCGTGATCGGAGCCGAGTGATCGGCCCCGCGAGGCCGGCGGGCGGTGACCGGCCAGGCCTGTGGCGCCGAGCCACATCAGGTAGAGACCCCCTCCCACCGACAGGACCGTCAGTGCCACCGGGGAGTCCGCGAGCACGGTGCCGAGCCCGGCAGCCACCACCAGCGTCATGGCGGTGTAGCCCAGCGTGAGCCCGGCGGGGGCGGCCAGCACCGAGCGCTCCTGCAACGCGGAGTCAAGCGTGAAGGCCCAGTCCGGTCCCGGGGCGACTATCAGCAGCAGCGCCGTCCCCCAGAACGCGAGCACCGATGCGACCGCCATCACAACATCCCTTCCCACTTCACCGCCTCTTGAGAAGATGGGCGCACTGTGCCCCGAACTGTTTGCGAGTTCAGCCTCGACCCACTCATTCCATGGAAGAATCTCCGCCATGGACGCGATTGATCAACAGATCCTTGCGGAGGTCCAGGAGAACGGCCGGCTGACCATCACCGAGCTCGCAGACCGGGTGGGCCTGAGCCTGTCGCCCTGCCACCGCAGGCTGCGCGAGCTCGAGAGCAGCGGGACGATCCGCGGCTACCGCGCGGTGCTCGACCCCGCCGCCGTCGGCCTCGGATTCGAGGTCCTGGTGTCGGTCACCATGAGGCAGGAGGACAGGCGGACTCTGCTGGCGTTCGAGGAGGCCGTGCGCGAGATCCCCGCGGTGACGCAGGCCCAGCGCCTGTTCGGCGACCCCGACTACCTGCTGCGGGTCGCGGCCGCGGACATTGCGAGCTACCAGCACCTCGAGGACGACCAGCTCGCGCTCCTGCCGGGTGTCCAACGACTGACCTCCACCATCGTGATGAAGCAGGTCGTCGAACCGCGCGCGCTCCCCACCCGAGCCTGAGCCGACGGCTGCGGAGGGAGTCAGGCCCCCAGGCGCAGGCCGGTGCGCTGCCGAGGCCGGTGCACCGGCTCCCCCGCGATCCACACTGCCGCGATGTCGGCCACCCCACCGAGCGCGAACACCGTGGCCAACGCGTTCTCGGCGTCCCGAGCGTGCCGGAGCCCGACGTCGAGGGTGCTCCCTTCAGCCGCGCTCACCCAGACCGCGTCGAACTGCTTGCCGACGTCCAGGTCTCCGACCTGGTCAGCCAGGCCGAGACCCGCCGCGCCCGCGGCGGTGGCCAGGTGCAGCAGGTGCACCGGGCCCAACGGCATACCCTCCTCGCCCATCAGCTGCTGCGCGAAATAGGCCTGCAGCCCCTCCTTGAGGAGCGAGAACCCGGTGCCACCGCCCACGTCGGAACCGAGCGCGACCCGCACGCCGTGCTCGAGGTGGCGCCGCAGGGGGAACAACCCGCTGCCGAGGGACGCGTTGCTGGACGGGCAGTGCGCCACCGTGGCGCCCTCGGCCCCGAGGATCGACAGCTCGCGGTCGGTCGGATGCACGTTGTGCGCGAACACGGACCGTCGCCCGACGAGACCGTGCCGGTCGTAGGTGTCGACGTAGTCGTGCGCGTCGTCGAACAGCTCGGCCACCCGGGCGATCTCCGCAAGGTTCTCGTTGACGTGCGAGGTGAACCACGACCCGGGCACGTCCTTCAGCACGGAGGCGCACGCGTCGAGCAGGTCGTCCGTGGCGGAGTAGGAGAACCGCGGGGTCACGGCGTAACGTGCGCGCCCGACGCCGTGCCACCTGCCGGCGAGCTCGCACGAGAGTTCATAGGCCCGGTCCGGAGAGGTCAGCAGCTCCGACGGTCGCAGCAGCCGGTCGCTCACCACGAGGCCGCTGGTGATCCGCAACCCCACCCGCGCGGCCTCCGCGAAGACCTCGTCGACCGCCGGGGCGAAGTGCGCGCCGAAGACCAGCGCCGTGGTCGTCCCCGCCTCGACCAGCCCCCGCACGAACTCGGCTGCCACGCTTCGCGCGTAGGCAGGGTCGGCCAGCCGAGCCTCCTCGGGCAGGGCGCGCTCGTCCAGCCACCGGAGCAACGGCATCCCCAGGCCGCCGATCACCCTGACCTGCGGGAAGTGGACGTGGGTGTCGACGAACCCCGGCAGCAGTATGCCGTCCCGCAGGTCGACGACGTGGTCCTCCGGATGGTCTCCACGCACCTGGGCATAGGCGCCCCGGGCCACGATCTGCCCGTCACGGACGACCAGCCCGGCATCGTCGTCGGCGCGCAGCTCGCCACCGGTGAACGGGTCGTCGGGGGTGTCGAGGACGCGGGCACGGTAGAGCGTCATCGCCGCACCCCACTGCTCGCGCGGTCCGCCTCGAACACCCGGACCAGCTCTGCCGCCACGCTCACGGCAATGGTCGCCGGGTCCTTGCCGGTGATGCCCGGCGAGCCGATCGGAGTGGTGATCCGGGCCAGGTCGGCCTCGCCGTGGCCCTCCTCGAGCAGCCGCCCGCGGAACCGGCTCCACTTCGCGGGCGACCCGATCAGCCCGATCGAGCCCAGGTGGGCGCAGCGCAGCGCCACGTCGCACAGGGCTGCGTCCTCGGCGTGGTCGTGGGTCATGATCAGCACGTGCGTGCCGCGCGGCACCTGCCCCAGGACGAGCTCGGGCACGGGCGAGTGGTGGACGTGCACCTGAGCGGTGGCGTCGGCGAGGACGGCGAGGCGCTCGTCGGAGACCTGGGCCGCCCGGCTGTCGACCAGGTGCAGCTCGACGTCGTGCCGGGCGAGGATCCTGGCCAGCTCGAGCCCGACGTGTCCGACCCCGAAGACGGCGACCGCAGGCACCACGCGCAGCGGTTCGAGCAGCACAGTGACCTCGCCGCCGCAGCATTGTTGCCCGTGCCGGCTCGGCGCCTTGTCGCTCAGCCCGAGCTCCAGCTGTTCTGGGTCGCGGGCGCCCGCGGCGAGCATCTCGCGCGCCCGCTCGACGGCAGTCGCCTCGAGGTTGCCGCCGCCGACGGTGTCCCAGACCTGCTCGGCGCCCACGACCATCTTGGCCCCGGCGCGACGAGGCGCGTGCCCGCGCACCTCGATGAGCGTGACGAGGACGCCGGCCTCGCGGTCGCGACGCAGCCTTTCGACCGCCTGCAGCCAGTGCACCTCAGGTCTCCATCGCCAGCGCGGGCGTCCGGCCGGCCCGCGGGTGCAGGTCCTGCCGGGCACGACCGCCGTCCGAGTCGGCGCAGCGCGCCGCATCCAACGCCCAGTAGACC
>NZ_VOHR01000360.1 GCF_009192725.1 Segeticoccus rhizosphaerae
TGCCCACGCCCCGGGCTCCCCGGCCGACGCCCTTGGCCAGCTTGCCCGCACGGGCCCGGCGACGGGCCGCCCGTCGATGCCGTGCTCCATCCCCGTCGGGCGGAGGCACGGCACGATCCGGTCCGTCCGTCCACGCCGGTGGGTCGAAGTGGTCATCGGGCGGCACACCCCCATCTTGCCGAATGCGCGGCGATCCGCGCTGATGCGGGGCCGCTACCGGACCCGCGCGTCGCTCACTTCCGGCGGTCAGGCGTCGCGCCGCGACGCTCGGACTCCTCGGCATCGCGGCGGACGGGGAGCGGGCACACGTCGAGGTCGAAGGGGAGCACCTCGGCGGAGATCGCCGCCGCGCGGGCGGCATGGGACGTCATACGACGCATGTAGTGCCGGCGACAGAGCACCTCGTACTCGACGACACCTTCGCGTGCCGCACCGGTGTCGCCCACGACCACCTGCGCGCCCTCGACCACCATGGTGCCCTCCACGACGCGGGCGTTGTGGGTGGCCCGGCGACCGCACCAGCACAGAGCCTCGACCTGCAGCACCTCGGTGCGATCGGCCAGCTCGATCATCCGGCGCGATCCGGGGAACAGCTCGGTGCGGAAGTCTGCCGTGATGCCGAAGGCGTAGACATCGATCCCCATCTCGTCCACCAGTCGCGCCAGCTGCTCCACCTGAAGGGGGGTGTAGAACTGCGTCTCGTCGCAGATGAGGTAGTCGACCCGGCGCCCGTGGGTGGCCCGCCGGACGATGACGTCCCAGAAGTCGAGTTCGTCGGTCACCTCCAGGGCAGGCGTGGACAGCCCCAGCCGCGACGAGAGCACCGCCTCCCCCGCCCGGTCGTGCTTGGTGAAGATCAGGCCGCCCCTGCCCCTCGCCGCGTGGTTGTGGTCCATCTGCAGGGCCAGTGTCGACTTGCCGCAGTCCATGGTCCCGGAGAAGAAGACGAGCTCAGCCACGGTCGCTGACTCTATGTTCACTGCCGCTGTTCCTCCGCGGCAGGGTCGCGCCACCGTGCCCTTGTGCCGCCCTCCGCTGGTCACCTGATTGCGGCTCCGGGACTGAGGAAACCATTGACCTTCCCGGTCGAGGAGCAGCAACCTACCGACCGGTTGCCTGGCTGTTCGCCATCCGGTGCAGCATCGGGATCGCCAGCTCGTCCGGAGTGAGCGAACCGTGCAGTCCCAGCAGCGAGAGCAGTTGCGGACGGGCCGAACGCGAGTCGACGATCGCGAAGTTCTCGCGCATCGCGACGATGATCTCCCCGATGCGCGGTCGCACCCGCTGGGTCACCGGCCCGAACCAGCCCTGGTCGATCGCCTCGTCACGGCTGCGGATCCAGGCCCGCTCACCGACCCGGTCCGACCACGTCTGCATCACGTCGGCGGCGGCCCCGTCCTCGCAGTGCAGCTGCAGTCCGCGGAACTCCCCTGCCACGTGGCGGATCCCGGCTGCCAGCTCCTCGTCGTGCGCGAGGTCGATGCGCAACGCGTGAGGCGCATCGACCATGCCGTGGTCGGCCGTGATGGTCAACGAGGTGTCCGTCGGGAGCGCCTCGCTCAGGCGAGCGAGCTGCGCGTCGATCTGCTCCAGCTCGTCGCCCCACTGCCACGACCGGCAGCCGTGCACGTGACCGACCTTGTCCAGGTCGCCCCAGTAGAGGTAGACGAGCGACCGGGGCGTCTCGCGCACCGCGGCCAGCGTGGTGTCCACCGCCGCCTCCAGACCGCGCGCCGCCCGAAAGCCACCGCCCCGCAACGCCGCATTGGTCAGCCCGGAGCCGTCGAAGTAGTGCGGCCCGACCCGGGTGACGGCCACCCCGGCGGCCTCGGCGCGCTGGAACACCGTCTCCGAGGGTTGCCAGACGAAGGGGTCAGGCCCGTCCTCCCAGGACAGCTCGTTGAGCAGCCGGTCCTCCCCGGGGATGAGCACCTCGTAGCCGACGAGTCCGTGCGCTCCGGGCGGCAGGCCGGTCCCGAAGGTCCCCATGCTGGTGGCCGTCGTGGACGGGAACCCGGAGGTCAGGCTCGGTGACCCCGCCAGCAGGGAACGCAGAAAGGGTGCGTGGCCGCTGCGCGAGCGCAGCAGCTCCAGGCCCAGCCCGTCGACCAGCACCACCACGGCCCGACGTGCCGGCGGCAGGGGGAAGGGCCCCCGCGGTCCGGCCACGCCCAGCGAGTGGACGACCGACGGCAGCACCCCGGCCAGGCCGGCACCGTCGTAGGAGGGCACCAGGGGCTGGGCCTGCGTCGGCAACGGTCAGCGCCCGATGGCCGAGGACAGGTGACCTGCGAAAGCCAGGGCCTGGCCCAGCGCGGTGTCACCATCCGCCTCGGCGCTGATCCGCAGGCTGATGTCGTCGGAGGTGATCGTGCCGTCGTAGCCGTGGTCGCCCTCGCACGTCGGATCGCCACAGGTCGCCGGCAGCAGGTCGACCCGGCTGACCGCCCCCCAGCCAAGGGTCAGGCTGACCTCTCGGCCCAGCGTGCCCGGCACGTAGCGGTCCGGCCCCGGGACCACGTGCGTGAGCATCACTCCCCGCACCGCAGACAGCGGCACCGTCTCGCTCGTGGCCGTCGCGACCTGCTGCGCGTCGTCGTGGTCGGCGGCGTGGTCGTCCGCGTGCACGATGACCAGCCTGCCCCCCGTCATCACCAGCACGGTGATGTGGCGCCGGACCGCGTCCTCGTCGAAGGTCGTCTCCTGGTGCACGAGGTGCGACACCACCTCGTCACCGGCCACCGCCGCCGCGACGACGTCGACCACGAGGGCAGGGTAGTAACCGGCCTGCTCGATCGCCTCGGTGACCTCGGACGGCAGGGAGCTGTGGTCGATCATCGACCGGTTGCTGGAACGGACCATGACCCCATCCTCGCTCACGAGGTCAGGGCCCGGCGACCCGTGTCCGTCCGGACCGGCGCCGGCGCGAGCGCCACCTCCGCGCCGAGCACGTCCGCACCCTGCTCGTGCGCGTTCACCGGATTGAGCTCGAGCGACGCGACCTCGGGCAGGTCGTCGGCCAGCACCGACAACCGCGCGACGAGCTCGTGCAGGGCCGCGAGGTCCACGGGCGCGGCTCCTCGGTGTCCGTGCAGCAGCGGTGCCGCCCGCACCGAGCCGACGAGATCCGCCACGTCGACGTCGGTCAGCGGCGGGATGCGGTGCGCGACGTCGTCGAGCAGCTCCGTCGGAGGTCCCCCCACGCTGAAGCTCACGACCGGCCCGAACAGCGGGTCCTCCGCCGTGCCGATCACGCAAGGCACACCCAGGGTGGCCTGGCGCTGGACCACGAAGCGGTTGGCGTGCAGCGGTGCCAACCGTGCGTCCAGAGCCGCGTATGCCGTGCGCACCGCCTCAGCGTTCGAAAGGTCCACCCGCACGCCGGTCAGCCCACCCTGGTGACGCACAAGGGGCGACACCGACTTCAGCACGACGGGATAGCCCAGTCCGTCGGCGGCGCGCACCGCGTCGTCCGCGGCGGCCACCGACACCGTGGGCCAGACCGCGACACCGTAGGCCGCGAGCAGCTCGGTGACCTCGTCCGGGCGCAGCTGCCGGCCGTCCG
>NZ_VOHR01000361.1 GCF_009192725.1 Segeticoccus rhizosphaerae
AGCAGCGCCGGGGTGTCCACCGCGTTGTGCCGGGCGTAGACACCGGGCGCGGGCAGGCCGGCCACGTGCTGTCCGCGGCGGAAGCGGCGCTCGGCCCACTCGCGCTGGGTGCGCTTCGGGGTGAGCCGCTCCCGGTGGGCGAGCACCATCGCCCCGAGCGCGGCGGTGATCAGCAGCGCGCTGGTGACCTCGAAGACCCAGACGTACTTGCCGAAGATCAGGTCGGCCATGCCCGACACGTTGCCGCCGGAGTTGGCCTGGGCCAGACCGACCGGCTTGCCGAAGGTGACGGATCCGACGGTGCTGGTCAGCAGCACCGCCAGTCCGACGGCGAGGACGAACGCGGCCCACTTCTGTCCCTTGATCGTCTCGACCAGGGAGTCGGACGAGTCGACGCCGACCAGCATGACGACGAACAGGAACAGCATCATGACCGCGCCGGTGTAGACGAAGATCTGGATGATGCCGAGGAAGTCGGCCTGTTGGGCGATGTAGAAGATGCCCAGGCAGACCATGACCAGGGCGGTGCCCATGGCCGCGTGCACGGCCTTCTTGGCGAAGATCAACCCGAGGGCGCCGAACACGGTGATCGGGGCCAGGATCCAGAAGAGGACCGCCTCCGACGTGCCGGTTCCGTTCACTTGGTGACACCACCTTCCAGGTGGCCCGCGACAGGCTGCGCCGTGGTGTCGTCGTTCGCCGCGTCCGCCGCTTCGTCCTGGTCCCGGACCCACGCCTCCTGCTCCGGGGTGGCCTTCTCGACCTTGCCGCGGTAGTAGTCGCGCTCGGTCGTCCCGGCCACCATCGGGTGCGGCGGCTGCAGCATGCCCTGCCGCAACGGGGCGAGCAGCTGGTCCTTCTCGAAGATCAGGTCACCACGGTTGTCGTCCGCGAGCTCGTACTCGTTGGTCATCGTCAGGGCCCGCGTCGGGCAGGCCTCGATGCAGTAGCCGCAGAAGATGCAGCGCAGGTAGTTGATCTGGTAGACGCGGCCGTAGCGCTCCCCCGGGGAGAACCGGCCCGCGCCTCCCTCGGTGTCGTCGTTGTCGGCGCCCTCCACGAAGATGGCATCCGCCGGGCAGGCCCACGCGCACAGCTCGCAGCCGACGCACTTCTCGAGCCCGTCGGGGTGGCGGTTGAGCTGGTGCCGCCCGTGGTAGCGCGGCTGGGTGGGTCGCTTCTCCTCGGGGTACTCCTCCGTCGCGACCTTGCGGAACATCGTCGCGAAGGTGACGCCGAACCCACCGACCGGCGCGAACAGGTCGGAGAGGAAGTAGTCACGCTGCTTGTCGTCAGCCACTGGTGTCCTCCGAAGTGGTCGGGCTGGGCGAGCTGGCTGCCACCGGCTCGGGGAGCGCGGGAGCCGCGTCCACACGCTCCGGCTCGCGCAGGGTCTGGCCGGGCATGGGCGGGATCGGGTGGCCGCCCGCGAACGGGTCGATCTCCTCCGGCAGTGGCCGGTCCGCCGCTTCCTCGGCCGCGGCCCGTTGGCCGTCCCACACCCATGAGGCCGCCAGGGCGATCGCCCCGATGACACCCACCACGATGATCGTCGCCCGCCAGGTGTTGTCACCCAGGAAGGACAGCTGCGCGCCGCGGATGAAGGCCACCGCCACCACCCACAACAGGGTGCCCGGGATCAGGAACTTCCACCCGAACCGCATGAACTGGTCATACCGCACCCGCGGCAGCGAACCACGCAGCCACACGAAGAAGAACATGAACAGCCACAGCTTGATGAGGAACCACAGCAGGCCCCACCAGCCCTGGTTGAACATCCCGTCGTTGATCGCCGCGATCCCCGGAGGCGCCTGCCACCCGCCGAGGAACAGCGTGGTGGCCAGGGCCGAGACGGTGAACATGTTGACGTACTCGCCCAGGAAGAACATGGCGAACTTCAGTGAGCTGTATTCCGTGTGGAACCCACCGGTCAGCTCGCCCTCGCCCTCGGCGAGGTCGAACGGCAACCGGTTGGTCTCCCCCACCATGGTGATCACGTAGACGATGAACGAGAAGAACGCCGGGATGATGTACCAGAGACCGCTCTGGCTCGCGACGATCTGGCTGGTCGACATCGAGCCCGCGTAGATGAACACCGCCACCAGGGCCAGACCCATCGCGATCTCATAGGAGATCACCTGTGCGGTCGAGCGGAGCCCGCCGATCAGCGGATAGGTCGAGCCCGAGGACCAGCCCGCCAGGATGGTGCCGTAGACACCCACCCCCGCGACCGCCAGCACCAGCAGCACCGCCACCGGGGTGTCGGTCAGCTGCAGCGGGGTGCGGTGCCCGAACATCGACACCTCACCGCCGAGCGGGATGATCGCGAAGGACACGAACGCCATCGACCCGGCGATGATCGGCGCGAGCACGAACATGATCTTGTCCGCGTTCTTCGGCGTCAGGTCCTCCTTGAGCGCCAGCTTCACGCCGTCGGCCAACGTCTGCAGCAGCCCGAACGGGCCCGTCCGGTTGGGGCCCGGCCGCTGCTGCATCCGGCCGATCACGCGCCGCTCGAACCAGATCACGATCAGCGTCTGCACCAGCAGGATGACGAAGAGGAACAGGGCCTTGATCAGCGACAGCCACCACGGGGTGTCGCTGAAGTCGGCCACGGGGTTGTCGGTGGTCGGCACCAGGGCCTGGACCGCGCTGAGGTCGAGTGCTCCGACCATGCTCATTCCGGGGCCCCCTCACCCTTGTTGAGCGTGACCACGGCACCGGCGTCGACACCGAGCATCGAGCGCACCGCGGACCCGGGAGAGTTGGTGGGCAGCCAGACCACGTGGTCGGGCATGTCCGTGATCGCGACGGGCAGGCTGATCCGGCCCGTGTCGGTGGAGACCGTCAGGACCCAGCCCTCGGCGAGGCCGACTGCCGCTGCCGTCGCCGCCGAGACCCGCGCCACCGGACGCGGCGCCGTGCCGGCCAGGAACGGCTCACCGTCCTGCATGCGCCCGGCGTCGAGCAGGGTGTGCCAGGTGGCGAGGACGGCTTCCCCCTCCCTGAGCGCCGGCGGGTCGACCGGCTCGCGCGAGGGCAACGGTGCCCGCGCGCCGGTCCACGGTCCGACCGCGCGCATCTCGGCGCGGGTGGAGTCGACCGTGCGCGTGCCGAGGAACTCACCGAGCTCTGCTGCGAGCAGGTCGAGCACGCGGTAGTCGCTCATGTTGTTGCTCGACAGGGCACGCTCGAAGGGACGCACGCGTCCCTCCCAGTCGACGAAGGCGCCGGGCTTCTCCTGGTGGGCCGCCACCGGCAGCACCACGTCCGCGTAGGGCGTGACGGGGCTCTCACGCAGGTCGAGCGACACCACGAAGGTGCGCTCCAGCGCGGCGCGGGCCGCCCGGGGGTCGGGCAGGTCGTCAGGATCCACGCCACCGACCAGCAGGGCCCCGATCTCGCCGGACCCGGCAGCCGCAACCATCGCGGCGGTGTCGCGACCGGGTCGTGCGGGCAGTTCGGGGACGCCCCAGGTGGCAGCGAGCTCGGTGCGGGCCGAGGGGTCGGCGACCGGACGGCCACCGGGC
>NZ_VOHR01000362.1 GCF_009192725.1 Segeticoccus rhizosphaerae
CAGCAGGCCGAGCAGGGCGATGATCACCGTGCATCCCGCGAAGAGCACCGACCGGCCCGCCGTGTCCAGGGCACGGGCGGTGGCGGTATCGCGGTCAGCGCCCGCGACGAACCGGGTCGGCTCCCGGTGACCACGCCCTGTGCCACCCGGGCGAGCACGGCCCGGGCCGCCTCGTGCTCGCTCTCATGCAGGAACGCCGGGATGACGCGGTCGCCCACCAGCTCGGCGACGCTCCCGAGGATGGAGTCGTTGGTCTCCAGCGCCCACGCCGCCTCGAAGACGCTCAGCATCGCCCTCGGGTCGACCTCGGCGAGTGAGACCCCGTCGAGCAGCGCCGTCCAGACCACCGCCCTGGTCGCGGCGTCGTCGATCCGGGCCAGCTCGGCGGGTAGGGCGTCCACCGACGAGCCGTCCAGCTTGACGTTGGCCCAGGTCAGGTCGGACGCGTTGGGCACCACCACGGCCGCGATCGGGCGGCCCACGATCTGCGGCAACGGCGTGCGGTCGGCCGTGATCGTGGTGTGCAGCCGGAAGACCTCGCCGCCGCCGGCGAACCCGGCCACGTCGATGGTGTGCGGCCGGTCCGCAGGGTGTGCCCGAGCCGGCGTCCGCACCAGCTCCGCCTCGCTGATCCGCCCCTGCTCGACCTCGGTGCGCAGCGACAGCGCGTCCAGCCCCGCCGTGCGCAACCAGCCCTCCGCCCATCCGTCCAGGTCCTGGCCGGAGGCCTCTTCCATCGCCTCCAGGAAGTTGCCCAGGTCGGCGTTGCCGAACCGGTGCGCCCGCAGGTATGCCGTGAGCCCGGCGATGAACGCCTCGTCGCCGATGTACGCGATCAGCTGCCTCAGCACGGACGAGCCCTTGGCGTAGGAGATCCCGTCGAAGTTCTGCAACGCGGTCTCCACGTTCGGGGCCGCAGCTCCCGCGACCGGGTGCGTAGACGGCATACGCTCCGCCGCGTAACCCCAGGTCTTGCGCGACATGGCGGCGTCGACCCAGGCCTCGTCGAACTCGGTGGCCGCGACCAGGGTGCGGTGCGCCATGTACTCCGCGAAGGACTCGTTGAGCCACAGGTCGTCCCACCACCTCATCGTGACCAGGTCGCCGAACCACATGTGCGCCATCTCGTGGGCGATCGTGTTGGACCGGCGCAGCACCTGCTGACGGGTGGTGGCGCCCCGGAAGATCATCTGGTCGCGGAAGGTCACACAGCCGGGGTTCTCCATCGCGCCGGCGTTGAACTCCGGCACGAACACCTGGTGGTACTCCCCGAACGGGTAGCGCAGGCCGAACAGCGAGTGGTAGTAGTCGAAGCAGGCCTTGGTCACCTCGAGCATCTGCCCAGCCTGGAGCGTGAGCGGCTCCCGGAGCGATGCACGCGCGTGGATGGCGAGCGGGATGCCGTCGTGCTCGTCGGCGACCGTGGCGTAGGGGCCCGCACAGACCGTCACGAAGTAGGTCGCGAGGGGGCGCGTCGTCGCGAGGCGCCAAGGGCCGTCGGCCTCGCGCCGGGCCGCGCCGTTGCCGACCACGATCCAGCCGTCCGGTGCGGTGACCTGCACGTCAAACGGCGCCTTCAGGTCGGGCTGGTCGAAGCATCCGAAGACGCGCGGAGCCGCATCGAGGAAGAGGTGGCCGTAGACGTAGTGCAGCCCGTCGGCCGGGTCGACCGCGCGGTGCAGGCCCTGGCCGTCGCGGCTGTAGCGCATCGTCGCCGACACGACGACCTCGTTGTCCGTCGCGAGGTCGGGCAGGGTCAGCCGGTCGCCGTCCAGAGCCTCCGCCCCGAGCGGCTTGCCGTTCAGGGTGACCTCGTGCACCGACTCGGCGCGCAGGTCGAGGAACGTCGAGGCGCCCGGCTCGCGGCACGTGAAGGTGATGGTGGCGGTCGACTCGAAGGCGCGGTCACCGCGGTCGAGGTCGAGCTCGATCCGGTATGCCGTCACGTCCAGCAGCGCTGCTCGCGCCGCCGCCTCCACCCGCGTCAGGTTCGCCATGGGTCCAACCCTGCCATGTTGCCTCGGCGCTCCGGGCCTCGCTCGTGTCCTCGCCGCCGCTCAGTACGGCTGGTGGCCGCTGGCCATCGCCTCCAGGCGAGCGATCCGCTCGTCCATCGGTGGGTGGGTGGAGAAGAGGCGGGAGACGTCCTTGGCACGGAACGGGTTGGCGATCATCATGTGGCTCGCGTTGACCACGGCGGGCTGTGGGGCGAGCGGCGCCCGTGCCGTGCCGGACTCGAGCTTGCGCAGGGCCGAGGCGAGAGCCAGCGGGTCGCCGGTGAGCTTGGCACCGTCCTCGTCGGCGTCGTACTCCCGGGTGCGGCTGATCGCCATCTGGATCACGGTCGCGGCGACCGGGGCGAGCAGGGCCATCGCCAGCATGGCGAGCGGGTTGGGCCGGTTGTCGTCGCCACCGCCTCCGCCGAAGCCGCCGAACATGCCGAACCACATCAGCATCTGGGCCACGCTGGTGATCACACCGGCGACGGCGGCCGCGACCGACGAGGTGAGGATGTCCCGGTTGTAGACGTGCATCAGCTCGTGCCCGAGCACCCCGCGCAGCTCGCGCTCGTTGAGCAGGGACAGGATGCCCTCGGTGCAGCAGACCGCGGAGTGGCTCGGGTTGCGGCCGGTGGCGAAGGCGTTGGGGGCCTCGGTCGGGGAGACGAACAGCCGCGGCATCGGTTCGCCGGCCTTGGTCGACAGCTCCCGCACGATGCGGTACATCTCGGGCGCCTGGGCCTCGCTGACCGGGTAGGCGTGCATCGCCTTGATCGCGATCTTGTCGCTGTTCCAGTAGCCGTAGACGGTCATCCCGACGCCGAACAGGGCGAACAGCCAGATGAACCGGCCGCTCCCGATGACCGCGCCGAGCCCGAGCAGGATCGCCCAGATGGCTCCGAAGAGCGCGGCCGTCTTGAGACCGTTGAAGTGGCGGTGCATGCCGGTTGAACGCCCGCGGCACGCCCGGTGTTCCGGCACTCGACGGCGCCGGGTCCGGTCCCTCTCCGGTTGCGTCGGGAGGGCGCAGGAAGCCGCCCCTTCTCGGGGCAACGAGGAGGTGGTCAGGGCCCGAGCAGGCCGAGGACCATCTGTGGGGCGAGCGAGGTGGCGACCAGCGCGATGAAGGCGACCGCGACGGCGACCAGCTGGGCGGGGTGCCAGCTGCGCCAGTGCACCCTGGTGGTCTCCGTCTCACCCTCGCGGCTGCCGTCGCCCGCGGCGTCGGAGGCTCCGCCCGCCTCGGACACCGGGATCGCCTGCGGCCTCTCCAGCGCGGCCCGCAGCCACCGCAGGTAGACCGCGACCCCGATGACCGCGTTGACCGCGGCGACCACGGCGAGCGCCCACAGCTGCCCGTGCACGACCGGCCGCAGCGCCACGATCTTGGCCACCAGTCCCAGCACCCCGGGCGGCAGCCCGGCCAGGGAGAGCAGCGCCAGCCCCAGCGAGACGCCCAGCAGCGGGTGCCCGCGCAGCAGGCCGCGGTATGCCGTGAGCTGACGTGCGCGCGCCAGTCCCCACACGTGC
>NZ_VOHR01000363.1 GCF_009192725.1 Segeticoccus rhizosphaerae
AGTGCGCCGCCGCCTCCCCGGGGGCGTGGCCGACGCTCCGGCGCAGGTGCTCCGGCAGCTTGCCGACGAGCTCGAACGGTCCGCTGAGCCGCAGCGGTGGGACCGCTACGGCAACGGCGGCCCGGTGGAACAGCTCGAGCAGCAGGTCGCCGAGCTGTTGGGCAAGCCCGCCGCGGCGATGTTCCCGAGCGGCATCATGGCCCAGCAGGCCGCCCTGCGCGTCTGGACCGACCGGGCCGGATCGCGCCGCGTCGCGATCCCCGAGCTGTCGCACCTGCTGCACCACGAGCTCGACGGCCCACGGCTGCTGCACGACCTGCGCTATGAGTGGCTCACCACCGGCCCCGCCGTGCCGACCGCCGACGACCTGGCCGCGATCGCGGGGCCGCTCGGTGCGGTGCTGTTCGAGCTGCCGCTGCGGGAGGCGGCCTTCCTGCTCCCGAGCTGGGACGAGCTGGTGGCCTTCTCGACCGCGTGCCGGGACCGCGGCGTGCCGCTGCACCTCGACGGCGCGCGGCTGTGGGAGTCGACCCCTGCCCTCGGGCACGACCTGGCCGAGGTGGCCGCGCTGGCGGACACGGTC
This sequence comes from Segeticoccus rhizosphaerae, assembly GCF_009192725.1. Classification (GTDB taxonomy): domain Bacteria; phylum Actinomycetota; class Actinomycetes; order Actinomycetales; family Dermatophilaceae; genus Segeticoccus; species Segeticoccus rhizosphaerae. The sequence continues at coordinate 584 of NZ_VOHR01000363.1, forward strand.
TACGTCTCCTTCTACAAGGGCCTCGGTGGCCTCGCCGGCGCCGTGCTCGCCGGGCCGGGGGACCTCGTCGCCGAGGCAACCCAGTGGCGCAAGCGCCTGGGTGGCACCCTCTACACCCTGCTGCCGTATGCCGTGTCCGCACTGCGTGGCCTGCGGACCGAGCTGCCGCGGATGGGCGACTACCACGCCCGCGCCTGCGAGTTCGCGGAGAAGCTGAGCGCTCGCGGGGTGCAGGTCCACCCGCTGGTCCCACACACCAACGCGTTTCGGCTCTACGCCGGGCAGCCAGTCGACCAGATCTCTGAGCGGGTGGTGGCGCTGATGGAGCGCGAGCAGCTGATGCTCACCGGAGGGTGGGCTCCGGCAGAGCTGCCGGGATCGTCCTGGACCGAGTTCGTCGTCGGGCCGGAGACGATGGGCTGGGACCCGGACGAGGCGGTCGACGCGCTCGTCGGTCTGCTGCGGCCCTGACCGCGGGGCGCGCGGGCGCCCGGACAGGGAACGACCCGTGAGCTCCGTGCCCCACGAGTCGGTGCACGGGTGCGGTGGACGAGCCGCACATACTCACGGGTCGCGGCGGCTGCGAGGGATTCGCGGCCTCCATCCGTCCCTGGCTGGCCCCACGGGGGCCAGTGAAACGGGGGCTGGCTAGCGCGCAGCCACCTCACGCGTCCGATAGATATTCACTAGGCGGACCACCTCCCTTCTCGTGTGCCCCGACGGTATGCCGGTCGGTTCCGTCCGCGCAACGGCTTAAGGCAGGTTGGTCGAGAGGTGGGGTGCCACCTCAGACGCTCGTGACGACGTCGTCGTAGTCGAGGCGGGGCAGCCGGTCCTGCCAGGCGTTCTCCGCCGGGTGCCCGATGTTGACGACGACCAGGGCCCGGTGCCGCCCGTCCGGGAAGAACTCGCGGGACACGGCGTCCGCGTCGAACCCGGTCATCGGCCCGGCGGCCAACCCCGCGGCTCGCACGCCGATGATGAAGTAGGCGATCTGGAGGGTGGCGTTGAGCTCCGCGGTGCGCTCGCGGGCCGAGTCGTCGCCGGCGAAGAGGTCACGGGCGCCAGGGAAGTGCGGGAAGGTTCTCGGCAGCTCATCGTGGAAGTCGACGTCCGCGGCGAGCACCGCGACCAGCGGAGCGCTGGACGTCTTGGCCCGGTTTCCCTCGCTCATCTGCGCGACGAGCTCTGCACGCGCTTGAGGGGAGCGCACGAGCACGACGCGCAGCGGCTGGTTGTTCATCGACGTCGGTGCCCACTTGACCAGGTCGTAGATGGCCTGCACCTGCGCGTCGGTCACCGGCTCCGTGGTGAAGGCGTTGGCGGTCCGGGCGGACCGGAAGAGCAGGTCCTGGGCCTCCCGAGCGAGCTCGAGCTCCTCGGCGAACTCGGCCTCCAGCCGGTCGAGGTCGAAGGAGCGGGTGTCAGTGGTGTGCGTCGTCATGTGTGGTTGAACGTTCAATCACCTTGGAAGCATTCCGAACACCCCGCATACAGCGTCGTGGCGTCCGTCACGTCGGCGTCGGACACCACTTCGAGAACAATGAGAGGCTTGGTCTGTGACCGACTTGATTGATACCACCGAGATGTATCTCCGCACGATCTACGAGCTCGACGAGGAAGGCATCATCCCGCTGCGCGCACGCATCGCCGAGCGGCTGGGTCACTCGGGTCCGACCGTCTCCCAGACCGTCGCGCGGATGGAGCGGGACGGTCTGGTCAGTCTCGGCGGAGACCGCCACCTGGAGTTGTCGGAGCTGGGCCGCCAGCTCGCCACGCGGGTCATGCGCAAGCACCGGTTGGCCGAACGCCTGCTCGTCGACGTGATCGGCCTGGAGTGGGAGTACGTCCACGAGGAGGCCTGCCGCTGGGAGCACGTGATGAGCGACCGCGTCGAGCGCAAGATCCTCGGGCTGATCGGTGAGCACCGCGAGTCGCCCTACGGCAACCCCATCCCCGGCCTCGACGAGCTCGGGGAGCCCGGCGAGGACGAGGAGTTCCGCCTCGGGGTGCGCAGCCTGCACGAGATCGCGGGGGACCAGTCCAAGGCCGTGATCGTGCGACGGATCGGAGAGCCGGCCCAGGTCGACCACGTGGCCCTCTCACTGCTCACCGAGGCCGGTCTGCTACCCGGTCGGCGGGTGCAGGTGCGGCTCGACCAGGGGCGCATCATCGTGGTGCCCGACGGAGGCGCCGACGTCGACGGCGTCTCGCTGCCCCCGGACGTCGCGGGACACGTCTTCGCAGCCGACGCCTGAGCAGCGGCCACACCTCGCCTGAGCCCGACCCCGGCGTCCGCCTGAACGATGTGACTGCGAGGGGTGCTCCGCTGGACTCGGGTGCACGAACCTTCCCGTAGCCACCCCCCCAGCCGCTCGAATCTGTCCAGATCTTTAACATGCCGTGACCGCGGCGTGACATCGCGCACGTCGCTGTGTACGGTGGTTGCGCCTCACCTTCCCTGGGGGAGGCCTACGACGAGATTCGCCTAGTCCTGTCATCACGTCGTGGTGGACGCAATTCCGCTTGGCAGGAGCGGGGGAACCACTTCCGGGGCGTCGAGAGGCGCTCCTTGGGGTGAAGTCCCGGATGGCGTGGGACGACCGCGTCCGGATCGAGAGATCCGCCGGTCGTCGCGCGGCGCCGGGGCCGGGTAGTCAACCTCCCACCCGAACCCGACAGCTCACCCCGTAGGCGCCGGAGAGGTTCATCACGTGTCGAAAAGCTCTGGGCGCCACCGCGCGCCGAGTCGTCTGAGCGCGGCTTCACTGTCTGACGTCGTCGCGCGGTCCGGTCAGCCGGTGGCCAAGGCCTCGGCGATCCTGGCCGTCTCGGGTGGCCTCGTGGCCACCGTGGCGGCCCCCAGCTCCGCGGCGCCGCTGTCGGGCGTGGCCGACGGGGGCCACAAGGTGCACGTC
>NZ_VOHR01000364.1 GCF_009192725.1 Segeticoccus rhizosphaerae
CAGGTCGCGCGTGGCGGTGTGGAGCGAGGAGGGGTCGCCCGCGCAGCAACCGGTCGAGGTGCCGCACGTCACGCGGGTTCAGGCCGGCGGCCCGGGCGGCGCGCAGGCTCTCCGGGCTGGTGATGGCGGGCACGACGAAGTGCGCTGCGGTACCGGCGGTATCGGTCCCCTGGCTCGGCGCCGGGTTGACCCGCAACTCGGGCTTGGCCGGCGCGACCCGCACGGTCTGCCCGGTCAGACGGGGCCCGATCAGGTTGGCGTAGGCCACGTTGCCCGCCCGGTTGGGGTGGTAGGACTCGTCGACCGGCCAGGACAGCCCGTTGATCCACTCGGTGTCGTCGCAGACGGCGTGCCCGGTGGAGGCGCTGCGCACATCGATACCGACTCCTTCGTCCGCGAAAGTGCCCCTCAGCCTCCTCCCCAGCCCGTGCTCGGCAAACCACGTCCAGCCCCTGGTTCGGTCAAGGAATGGTCAGCAACCGGATCGCCGTGACCGAACGTTCACCGATCTGCTTGCCAGGGTTACTGATGAGTAGCATGATGGAAGTTACCCGCCGGTAGGCGGGCGGAGCCGGCGGTGCCTTTCGCCGCCGACCTCATTACGGAGCATCGGAGGACGAGCCGCCATGGGCCACTACAAGAGCAACGTGCGTGACCTGGAGTTCAACCTGTTCGAGGTGCTGGGGCGCCAGGACGTGCTCGGCACCGGGCCCTACGCGGACGTCGACGCGGACACCGCGCGCGAGATCCTGCACGAGGTCGCGCGGCTGGCCGAGCACGAGCTCGCCGAGAGCCTGCTCGACTCCGACCGCACCCCGCCGGTCTTCGACCCCGAGCACAACACGGTCACGTTGCCGGAGTCGTTCAAGAAGTCCTACCGGGCCTACCTCGATGCGCAGTGGTGGCGACTCGACGTGCCGGCCGAGCTGGGCGGCACCGTGGTTCCGCCGTCGTTGCGCTGGGCCGTGGCCGAGCTCGTCCTGGGCGCCAACCCGGCGGTGCACATGTACTCCGCCGGGTTCTCCTTCGCCAAGGTGCTCTACACCCTCGGCACCGAGGACCAGAAGAAGCTGGCCCGGCACCTGGTCGACCGGCACTGGGGCTGCACCATGGTGCTGACCGAGCCGGACGCCGGCTCCGACGTGGGAGCAGGCCGCACCAAGGCCGTGCAGCAGGACGACGGCACCTGGCACATCACCGGCGTCAAGCGCTTCATCACCTCGGCCGAGGCCGACATCTACGACAACGTGGTGCACTTCGTGCTCGCCCGGCCCGAGGGCGCGGGCCCGGGCACCAAGGGCCTGTCCCTGTTCATCGTGCCGAAGTACCACGTCGATCTCGAGACCGGCGAGCTCGGCGAGCGCAACGGTGCCTACGTGACCAATGTCGAGCACAAGATGGGGCTCAAGGTGTCCACCACGTGCGAGGTCCGGTTCGGCGAGGACCAGCCTGCGGTCGGCACCCTGCTGGGCGACTCACACGACGGCATCGCGCAGATGTTCCGCATCATCGAGTTCGCCCGGATGATGGTCGGCACCAAGGCAATCGCCACCCTGTCGACCGGGTACCTCAACGCGCTCGACTACGCCAAGCAACGCGTGCAGGGGCCCGACCTGACCCAGCAGACCGACAAGTCCGCCCCCCGCGTGACGATCACCCACCACCCGGACGTGCGCCGCAGCCTGATGCTGCAGAAGGCGTATGCCGAGGGGTTGCGTGCTCTGGTGCTCTACACCGCCAGCCAGCAGGACATCGTGGCCCGGGCACAGCTCGAGTCGGGCGTCGAGGAGCTCGATCCGCAGTCGGAGGCGGGGCTGGCGAGCCGGGTCAACGACCTGCTGCTGCCGATCGTCAAGGGGGTCGGCTCGGAGCGGGCCTGGGTGCTGCTCGGGACCGAGTCGCTGCAGACGTTCGGCGGTTCGGGGTTCCTGCAGGACTACCCGGTCGAGCAGTACGTCCGGGACGCCAAGATCGACACCCTCTACGAGGGCACGACGGCGATCCAGGGACTCGACTTCTTCTTCCGGAAGATCATCAAGGACAAGGGGCAGGCGCTCACCCACCTCGCCACGCAGGTACAGGAGTTCGCCAAGGGGGCGGGCTCCGGTGACGAGCTGGTCCGCGAGCGCGAGCTGCTCGGGCAGGCCGCCGAGGACATGCAGGGCATCCTCGGCGCGATGGTGGGCTCGCTGATGGAGTCCGACCCCCGCGCCGAGGGCGGCGACGTGCGCAACCTCTACAAGGTCGGGCAGAACACCTCTCGGCTGCTGATGAGCGCCGGTGACGTGGTCATCGGCTGGCTCCTGCTCCGGCAAGCCGAGATCGCGGGGCGGGCCCTCGCCGCCCGCGCCGCCGAGCTGTCCGATGCAGACCGGTCCTTCTACCAGGGCAAGGTCGCCGCCGCCTCGTTCTTCGCGCGCACGGTGCTGCCGAAGCTCGCCGCGGAGCGCGCGATCGCCGAGGCCACCGACAACGCCCTGATGGAGGTCCCCGAGGACGCCTTCTAAATCCGGCTCCGTCACTCGCCGGGGCGGGGAAGGCGCCGGTCGTCGAGGACCGGGAAGCTCTTGCGGTAGGCGGCGACCGCGGCCAGGTCGACCTCGACGCTGAGCACCTGCTCGTCCTCACCGGCCTCGGCCAGGACCTCACCGTTGGCGGCCACGACCTGGCTGTGGCCGCCCATCGGCACCCCGGCGTGGGTCCCGGCAGTGTTGCAGGCCACGACGATGCACTGGTCCTCCACCGCACGGGCCCGCGCCAGCAGGCTCCAGTGCGCGACCCGTGGCATCGGCCACGCCGCGGGCACGACGAACATCGACGCACCGAGGTCGAGCTGGGCCCGGTAGAGCTCGGGGAAGCGCAGGTCGTAGCAGGTCGAGAGCCCGGCGCGTGCGGTCCCGGCGCCGTCGGGGACGTCGAGCACCACCAGGTCCTCACCGGCCTCCATGAGCAGGGGCTCACCCCGGCCGAACCCAAAGCGGTGGATCTTGCGGTAGGTCACCACCAGGTTGCCCCCGGCGTCGAACACCAGCGAGGTGTTCCAGAGGTCCTTGCCCTCCGGTCCGTGCGACCCGTCGGCCGGGCGCTCGACGATAGAGCCCGCGTGCAACAGGACGCCCGCGTCCCTGGCCGCCGCGGCCATGGCCGAGGCAATGGGCCCGTCCACGGGCTCGGCGCGCTCCTGCCAACCCTGGTAGGCGAATCCGCCTGCGCCCCACAGCTCCGGCAGCACGACCAGGTCGTGTCCGGCCTGGGCGCGGACCAGCTGCGCCACCCGCTCGGTGCGGTCCGCCACGCTCTCCTCATCGCCGTATGCGAGCTGGATCATCGCGATGCGCATGTCACTCTCCTGGTGTCGTCGGAGCCCCTCCGGGGGTCACCGTGTCGTCCGGCCGCGTGGCCGGCGTGGTCGAGCGCTCGGTCACCGGGCCCCGCCCGGCCAAGGCGGCGAGCTGGGCGTTGTAGGCACGCAGCTCGGCGTCGTCGTCGCGCTCCGCCT
>NZ_VOHR01000365.1 GCF_009192725.1 Segeticoccus rhizosphaerae
CGGGGCGCGTGGCGGGGCCACGGTGGCCTCGCTGCCGCGGTGATCTCCGCGCGGGCGCTGGACGGCTCGTCGGGCTACACCGGCTCGGCCCCCCGCAAGTCGGCCCAGGGCCTGCCGCTGCTTGCCTACGACGACCGGCTGAGCGCGATCTTCAGCGCGATGGACGACCCGGCCGCCGGAGGTGCCGCGGTGCAGCGCTTCCTCGCCGAGACGCTCGCCGTCTACCAGGAGCGGCCGGCGAACAGCCGATCGCTGCTGGTCGTGCCACCCCGAACCTTCGAGGGCGACCCGACCGTGCTGCGCCAGCTGTTCGCCGGGGTGGACCGGGCCCCGTGGCTGCGGGCCACCTCGACCGACACTCTGCTGCGCCAGGCCGAGAAGGCCCCGAAGGTGAAGGACCGCACCCTGACCGGAAAGTCGGCGCCCTCCGCGCCCGGCTCCCTCACGGCATACCCCTCGGCGCACGCCTCACCGCTCACGACCAAGCGGCTCCTGGCCCTCACCGAGCTGCGGGCCACGACGGCCGGCGTGAGCGGCGTGCTCGACCCGGGCGACGGCTACCAGTCGATCTGGTCGGCCGCCACCGACCAGCTGCTGTCCAGCCGGTGGCGCACCCGTCCGGGAGCGTGGCGCACCCTCGAGGTGCGGGTCGTGGACGCCAACCAAGCCATCACGAAGGGCGTGAGTGTCGTCTCGAGCACCTTCAACTTCTTCGCCGACGAGGGGTCCCTGCAGCTGACCGTGGTCAACGACCTCGACGTCAGCGTGCGCAACGTCCACCTCACCCTCGCGCCGCGCAACCCGCGGCTGCGCATCATCGCGCAGCCGACGCCGCTGCGGATCGGCCCGCACAGCCGGACCACGGTCAAGGTCAAGGTCAATGCGATCTCCGCGGGACTGGTCCCGGTGGACGCCTACCTGTCCGCCCCCAACGGCACCACGCTCGGGTCGGGGACCTCCGTCACCGTGCGGGTGCAGCCCACCAGCACCTGGATCTACTGGGTCCTCGGTATCGTGGCCGGGCTCATCCTCGTGATCGGTCTCTACCGCGCCCTGCGACGAGGGGGCCAGCGACCGACCGACCCCAGCGCGGCCGAGCACATACAGGAGATCCCCGACCCATGAGCCAGACCAACGCGCCGTCGAGCATCGCGCGCTCGAGCGCCGGCATGGCGGCCGGAACGCTGGTCTCCCGGCTGCTCGGCCTGATCCGGGTGCTGATGCAGGCGGCGGCGATCGGGCTGACCGGCGCGAGCGCCGACGCCTGGACCAACGCCAACACGCTGCCCAACATCATCTACCTGCTGCTGGCCGGCGGCATGCTCAACGCCGTCCTCGTCCCGCAGCTGACCAAGGCGATGACCCAGCGCGACGGGGGTCGCGACTACTCCGACCGGCTGCTCACCCTGGCCGCGATCGGGCTGGTCGTCGTGACGGTGGTCTTCACCGCCGGATCGACCCTGCTCGTGCGGTTCTACGCGCCGAGCTTCCACGGCGACCAGCTGCAGCTCGCCTTCGCGTTCGCCATCATCTGCATGCCGCAGATCCTGTTCTACGGCCTCTACACGCTGCTCGGCCAGATCCTCAACTCGCGTGACAAGTTCGCCGCCTTCATGTGGGCCCCGGCGCTCGCCAACGTGGTCGGCATCGTCGGGCTGGCGGCGTTCCTGGCGCTCTTCCCGCACGAGGCGGCGCCGGCCGACTGGACGCCGAGCATGATCTGGCTGCTCGGCGGCAGCGCCACCCTGGGCATCGTCCTGCAGGCGCTCGTCCTGCTCTATCCGGTGTGGCGCACCGGCTTCCGCTGGCGGCCGCGCTGGGGCTTCCGGGGCGTCGGACTGCGCACCGCCTCCCGGGTGGCGATGTGGACCTTCGGGATCATCGCGGTCTCCCAGGTGGGCATCTGGGTCACCTCGGTCGTGGTCAACCACGCGTCCACCTCCGGCGCGAAGGGCACCGCCGGCCGGTTCGCCTACGAGCAGGCGTCGCTGCTGTTCGTGCTGCCGCACTCGCTGATCACGCTGTCCCTCGTCACCGCCCTGTTCCCCCGGATGTCCCGCGCGGCGCACGCCCGCAACCTGCCGGCGCTGCGCTCCGACCTGCGGCACGGGCTGCGACTGATCGGGGTCGCGATGATTCCGGTCAGCCTCGGCATGCTGCTGCTCGGCCCCGCCATCGCCTCCACCCTGTTCTTCAGCAACGCGGCCAGCGACACCCGAGCACTCGCCTACGTGATGATGGCGATGGTCTGCGGGCTCGTCCCGTATGCCGTGCTGACCCTCACCTGGCGCGCGTTCTACGCGTTCGAGGACGCCAAGACCCCGTTCCGGTTGCAGATCGTGATCACCGCCGTCTCGGTGTGCGGGACCCTGCTGTCGCTGCTGCTGCCGCCGGACCGGGTGGCGGTCGGCGCCGGCCTGTCGCAGGCCGTGGGTCAGCTGGCCGCCTGCGTGGTCGCCGTGGTCTGGATCCGGCGCCGCCTCGAGGGGCTCTCGCTGTTCGTCGTGGTGCGCACCTACGTGCGCCTGGGGATCGCCGGGCTGCTCGGTGCCGGCGCGGCATACCTCGTGCACCTGGGTCTCGCGCAGGTGCTGACCGGACGGATCGGCTCCCTGCTGACCCTGGTCCTCGGCGGTGGCGTGCTGCTGGTCATCTACATCGTGGTCGCCAAGCGGTTGCGGGTGACCGAGGTCGACGAGCTGCTCGGCTCGATCACCCGCAAGCTCCGCAGCCTGCGCTGACCTTGCCCTGACCTTGCGCTGACCGCACAGCAGCGAGCCTGCCCACGCCGCCGTGGCAGGGCGCACAGGCACCCAGCCCTTAGTATTGGCCGCGCAGCAGCAGTCGTACGCTCGCGTGCCCGCGGGACCAGCACAGGAACAGGAGCAGTGGTGCAAGGCATCAGCCCGGACACGGTTCTCGCGGACCGCTACTCCCTCACCACGCGTCTGGCCGGACGCGACGACCTCGAGCACTGGGCGGCGCGCGACCGCACGCTCGAGCGTGAGGTCGCCGTCACGGTTTTCCCCAGCTCGGGGGAGCACTCCGCCGCCGCGCTGGACGGTGCCCGGCGAGCCGCCGGCATCGAGGACTCGCGACTGGTGCGGATCCTCGACGTCGGCGAGCAGGCCGGAGTCTCCTACATCGTCGAGGAGAGCCTGCGCGACGCCACCTCCCTGGCCGAGCTGGTCCGCGAGCGGGCGCTCCCGACCGAGGAGGTGCGCCGCATCGTCGGCGAGACCGCCTCGGCGCTCGAGGTCGCCCGGCAGCGCGGACTGCACCACCTGCGGCTGACCCCGCACGCGGTGCTCGTGACCAAGGAGGGCCGGATCCGGGTCAGCGGGATCGCGGTCGCAGGCGCGCTCGAGGGCCTCGACGACGTGCCCTCCGACGAGGCCTCGCGCGACGACGCGACCGCCCTGGTCGGCCTGATCTACGCCGGCCTGACCGGCACCTGGCCGCTCGAGCCGGAGGTGCCCGGTGTGCCGTCCAGGGAGG
>NZ_VOHR01000366.1 GCF_009192725.1 Segeticoccus rhizosphaerae
CCGTCGCCGTGGGCCCAGACGCGGACCCGTGGGGCCGCCTCGAGCAGCGACTCCACCAGCGCCGTCCCGTGGCCGCGCCGGCGGTGCTCCGGGTGTACCAGCAGCTCGGCCGAGCCGCCCTCCTCGTCGCCCACCAGCTGGGCGTAGGCAACGAGCACCTCCGGTGCCCGCTCGTCATACCCGAGCAGGTGTCGCACGCCCTCGGTGGCGGAGCCGTGGTCGAGGACCCGCCGCAGGACGAGGAGGGTCTGCTCGGACAGCGCCGGCTGCGGTCCGGTGTCGGACACCGCGAGTGCGAGCACCGCCCGGGCCTGGTCCGGCGTGAGGGTCTCCTGGGGATCGGCGCGCATGGACGTATTCCACCACGCAGGTGACGATCGTGCCCCGATCCGGCCGAGCCCCTTCCCAACGGCGTCGGGGATGGCTAGGTTCTGGGACTCCCCGGACCCACCACCCTTGGGCCCCCGACCTCCCTGGAGCACACGTTGACCCCACGAAGGATCTCGCGACGCCGCACGATCGGCGTCCTTGCGGTGACAGCCGCGACCGCCACCTCGATGGTGGCCGCGGCCGGCATGTCACTGGCGCAGCCCGCCGCGACGGCGAACCCGGCCGGCCACGGCAAGGCCCACAGCCCGACGATGGACATCCAGCTGCTGTCGTTCAACGACTTCCACGGCAACCTCGAGGCCCCCAGCGGGTCGAGCGGCCGAATCACCACGGGTCACGAGCTGGATCCGGCCACCAGTTTGCCCAAAGACGTCACGGTCGACGCGGGCGGCGTCGAGTACCTCGCCACCCACCTGCGTGATGCGCGCAAGGGCCACCCCAACTCGCTGACCGTGGCGGCTGGCGACATCGTCGGTGCGTCCCCGCTGCTGTCGGCGGCGTTCCACGACGAGCCGAGCATCGAGGCGATGAACAAGCTCGGCCTCGACGTCACCTCGGTGGGCAACCACGAGTTCGACGAGGGCTACCAGGAGCTGCAGCGCCTGCAGAACGGCGGCTGCGTCGACGACGGTGACGGCGAGAACAACCAGAACTCTTGTGCCGCAGGCCAGTTCGAGGGGGCAAACTTCGACATCCTCGCGGCCAACGTCAAGGTGAAGGCGACCGGCAAGACGATCCTCGCGCCGTATGCGATCAAGAACGTCAGGGGCGCCAAGATCGGGTTCATCGGGATGACCCTCAAGGACACTCCCAACATCGTCACCAAGTCCGGCGTCGAGGGGCTGGAGTTCACCGACGAGGTCGAGACCGCCAACGCGCTCGTGCCGGTGCTGGAGGAGCAGGGCGTCAAGGCCATCGTCGTGCTGGTCCACCAGGGTGGCGTGCCGGACGTCGAGAAGTGGACCGGCCCGGACGGCAAGACGTATGACGTCAACTCGACCTACGACTACACGTGCGGCAAGGGCGGCAACCTGACTTCCGACTCGCCCATCCTGCCGATCGCCGCCGGCCTCTCGCCCCAGATCGACATGGTCATCTCCGGGCACACGCACCAGCCCTACGTCTGCAACGTCCCGGACCCGGCCGGCAACGACCGCCTCGTGACGTCGGCGTCCTCGTTCGGGCGGCTCTACACCGAGACCACTCTCGAGTACGACCGACGCACGAGCGACATCGTGCGTAGCTCGGTCGACGGCAGCAACATGGTCGTGACCCGCGACGTGCCCCGCGCCGCCGACCTGACCCGGCTCATCAACACCTACAAGGAGCTGGTCGCACCGATCGCGGGCAAGGAGCTCGGCTCGATCACCACGGACGTCACCCGCACCGCGAACGACGCCGGTGAGTCGCAGCTCGGCGACCTGATCGCCGACGCGCAGGTCAACGACCCGTCGGTGGTGACGAACGGCAAGACCCCCGTGGTCGCCTTCATGAACCCCGGCGGCATCAGGGCCGACCTGACGTATGCACCTACCGGTCAGGAGGCGCCCGGCGTGGTCACCTACGCGGAGGCGTTCACGGTGCAGCCGTTCAACAACTACCTCGTGTCGATGGACCTGACCGGTGCCGACATCTACGACCTGCTCGAGCAGCAGTGGACCGGCAAGAACAGCGCCAGCTCGCCCAAGGTGCTGCAGGTCTCGAAGGGCTTCACCTACAGCTGGACCGGTGACAGCTCGAGCCGCACGGTCGTGCCGGGAAGCGTGATGATCAACGGTGAGGTCGTTGCCGACGACGCGAACCAGACCTACCGGATCGTCACCAACAACTTCCTCTCGGACGGTGGCGACGGCTTCTCGGCGTTCATCAACGGCGCGGACAAGTACTTCGGCGGACTCGACATCGACGGTTTCGCCGCGTACCTGCCGGGCGTCTCGCCGTACACCCCGGCGCCGCTGGACCGCATCACCAAGCAGTAGGCGTCACAGCGCGATCGCCAGCGGCGGCGAGCAGGCCCGAGAGGGGTCCGCTCGCCGCCGTCGGCGTGCTGGACCTGGCACCGGCCGGCGGCTGCTCAGGAGGGGGCGGAGACGTCCGAGCGCTCGCGCTGGTCGCCGGGCACGAAGCGGTAGCCGACGTTGCGCACCGTGCCGATGAGGGCCTCGTGCTCGGGCCCGAGCTTGGCCCGGAGGCGGCGGACGTGCACGTCAACGGTGCGGGTCCCGCCGAGGTAGTCGTAGCCCCAGACCTCCTGCAGCAGCTGGTCGCGGCTGAAGACCCGCCCCGGGTGCTGGGCGAGGTACTTGAGCAGCTCGAACTCCTTGTAGGTCAGGTCCAGGGAGTTACCTCGCAGCCGGACGGCATACGCCGCCTCGTCGATGACCAGGTCTCCGGCAGTGATCGGGGCACCTTCCTCGTCCGCCGCGACGAGGGTGCGCGTCGTCGCCAGCCGGAGCCGGGCCTCGACCTCGGCCGGGCCGGCGGTGTCGACGACGACGTCGTCCACCTGCCACTCGGCGGTCAACGCCGCGAATCCGCCCTCGGACAGGATCACGAGCACCGGTGCGGTGACTCCGGTGGTGCGCAGCAGTTGGCACAGCGATCGCGCCGCACCGAGTGCCCGGCGGCCGTCGACCAGGACGACGTCGGCCTCGGGGGCGTCGACGAGCGCGGCCGGCTCCGGAGACAGCGTGCGCACCTCGTGACCGAGCAGGTCCAGCGCCGGCAGCACCTCCGTGCTGGCCGCAGGCGGCTGGGTGAGCAGCAGGAGTCTGGCCACAGCAGGCAGGATAGTGGGGGAGGGCCCGGTCCGGCCGGACCCTTCCGGCACCCGAGACCACGGGCGCCCACGGCCAGGATCCCATCGGGAAGGCAGGACGAGCGCGTATGACGACCGCGGACGACCGCACCGAGTCCACGAGGGCGCGGATCACCGTGCGCTACTGGGCGGCCGCACGCGCCGCCGCCGGGCTCGATACCGAGGAGCACTCGGGCGACACGGTGGGAGACGTGCTGGCGGCAGCGGTGGGCGCGCACCCCGCGCTCGAGCCGGTCGTGCAGGTGGCCTCGGTGCTGCTGGACGGCCGCCCGGCGGC
>NZ_VOHR01000367.1 GCF_009192725.1 Segeticoccus rhizosphaerae
CGCTGACCGAGCAGACCGACACCACCACCGGGCCGCTGCTCGACGCGGTCGGCTCCTCGACCGCCGCGGCCCGCGACGCCGCCGAGCATGCCCTGAAGACCCTGCCCACGACGTCGGGGTCGACCGTCGGCGCGCCGAACCTGTCCCGGCAGGGCCTGGCCGTGCTGGAGCAGGCCCGGCAGTTCATGCAGTCGTTGGGGGACACGTTCGTCTCCACCGACCACCTGCTCGAGGCGCTCGCCCGCACCGGCGGCTTCGGCCTGGACGCCGACGCCATCGCCGTCGAGATCCCCAAGATCCGAGGGGGCGCCACGGTGAACACCGCCGACCCGGAGGCGACCTACGACGCGCTGGAGAAGTACGGCACCGACCTGACCCAGGCGGCCCGTGACGGCAAGCTCGACCCGGTGATCGGCCGTGACTCCGAGATCCGGCGCGTCGTGCAGGTGCTGTCCCGGCGCACCAAGAACAACCCGGTGCTCATCGGCGAGCCCGGCGTCGGCAAGACCGCCGTCGTCGAGGGGCTGGCCCAGCGCATCGTGGCCGGTGACGTCCCGGAGTCACTGCGCGACAAGAAGCTCATCGCCCTCGACCTCGGCGCGATGGTCGCCGGTGCGAAGTACCGCGGCGAGTTCGAGGAGCGGCTCAAGGCGGTGCTGGAGGAGATCAAGAACTCCGAAGGCGAAGTCGTGACGTTCATCGACGAGCTGCACACCGTCGTGGGTGCCGGCGCGACCGGCGAGGGCGCCATGGACGCCGGCAACATGCTCAAGCCGATGCTGGCCCGCGGCGAGCTGCGCCTGGTCGGTGCCACCACGCTGGACGAGTACCGCCAGCACATCGAGAAGGACGCCGCGCTCGAGCGGCGCTTCCAGCAGGTGTTCGTCGGTGAGCCGAGCGTGGAGGACACGATCGGCATCCTGCGCGGGCTGAAGGAGCGCTACGAGGCGCACCACAAGGTGGCCATCGCCGACAGCGCGCTGGTGGCCGCGGCCACGCTGTCCGACCGCTACATCACCGGCCGGCAGCTGCCGGACAAGGCGATCGACCTCGTCGACGAGGCCTCCTCCCGGCTGCGGATGGAGATCGACTCCTCGCCGGTGGAGATCGACGAGCTCCGGCGCAGCGTCGACCGGCTCAAGATGGAGGAGCTTGCCCTCGAGCAGGAGACCGACGCGGCCAGCAAGGAGCGGCTGGAGAAGCTGCGTCACGACCTGGCCGACCGCGAGTCCGAGCTCGCTGCGCTCAACGCCCGGTGGGAGCAGGAGAAGGCGGGCCTGAACCGGGTCGGTGAGATCAAGGCCAAGATCGACGACCTGCGCGGGCAGGCGGAGCGGCTGCAGCGCGAGGGCGACCTCGCTGCGGCGTCCGCGATCCTCTACGGCCAGCTGCCCCAGCTCGAGCAGGAGCTCGAGACCGCCCAGCAGAGCGAGGCCACCTCGTCCACCGCGGGCGGTGAGGGTCCGATGGTCAAGGAGGAGGTCGGCCCCGACGACATCGCCGACGTCATCAGCTCCTGGACCGGCATCCCCGCCGGCCGGCTGCTCGAGGGCGAGACCGAGAAGCTGCTGCGGATGGAGGACCACCTCGGCAAGCGGCTGATCGGTCAGACCGAGGCGGTGCGCGCGGTCAGCGACGCGGTCCGGCGCTCGCGGGCCGGGATCTCCGACCCCGACCGGCCCACCGGGTCGTTCCTCTTCCTCGGCCCGACCGGTGTCGGCAAGACCGAGCTCGCCAAGTCACTCGCGGACTTCCTCTTCGACGACGAGCGGGCCGTGGTGCGGATCGACATGAGCGAGTACTCCGAGCGGCACGCCGTCGCGCGTCTCATCGGAGCCCCGCCCGGCTACGTCGGCTACGAGGAGGGCGGCCAGCTCACCGAGGCGGTCCGCCGGCGGCCCTACTCGGTCGTGCTGCTCGACGAGGTCGAGAAGGCCCACCCGGAGACCTTCGACATCCTGCTGCAGGTGCTCGACGACGGGCGGCTGACCGACGGCCAGGGCCGCACGGTCGACTTCCGCAACGTCATCCTCGTGATGACCTCCAACCTCGGCTCGCAGTTCCTCATCGACCCGCAGCTGACCGACGAGGCCAAGAAGGACGCCGTCATGGCGACGGTGCGCCAGTCCTTCAAGCCCGAGTTCCTCAACCGGCTCGACGAGATCGTCATCTTCGAGGCCCTCACCACCGCCGAGCTGGCCCGCATCGTCGACCTGCAGGTCGACGCGCTGGCCAGGCGGCTGCACGACCGGCGGATCACCCTGGAGGTGACCGACGGGGCACGGGAGTGGCTGGCACTGACCGGCTACGACCCGGCATACGGCGCGCGTCCGCTGCGCCGCCTGGTGCAGACGCAGATCGGCGACCAGCTCGCCAAGGCCCTGCTCGCCGGCCAGGTCCGCGACGGCGACACCGTCACCGTGGACCACACCCTGGGCGCCGACGCCCTGACCCTGGTACCCCACCACACCGCGAGCACCGACGCCGCCGACGACACAGCCAGAGACGACACCCCAGACGACACCGGAGAAGACACGGCCGGGGACAGCCTGGCCGGCAGCGCCGCGTCAGGCGGCAGGTCCTGATGGGCGCCGGCACCCCGCCACCGGCCAGCACCCCGCCACCGGCCAGGACCTCCCGGACATCGGCGGTGACGCCGCCGGCGGGCGTGTCGGTCTGGGTCCAGGGGCTGACCCGGCCGATGCTCACCGGCGGCGACCTGGCCGACCTGGTCACCATTGGGCAGGTGGCCGGGGTCGGCACCGATCCGGCCGCCGTTGCCGCCGCGATCACCGACGGCGCCTACCGGGACCAGCTGCAGGAGCTGGCCCGGGCCGGCGCGGGCCTGCAGGAAGCGGTGCAGGCGGTCCTGGTCCAGGACGCGGGCGCCGCCTGTCAGGTGCTGGCCCCAGTGTTCGAGCGGTCCGGCGGCACAGACGGGTGGGTGTGCCTGCCGGTCGATGCGCACCTGGCCGGGGACACCACCGGCACCCTGGCCGCCGCCCGCCGGCTGTGGGCGCAGGTGGACCGGCCCAACCTGATGGTCACCCTGCCGGCCACTCCCGCCGGCCTGCCCGCCATCTCCGCGGTCCTGGCAGATGGGGTCAGCGTCAACGCCGCGCTGGCCTGCTCGGTGACCGGTTACCGGGCAGTCCTCAACGCCGTCCTGGTCGGCCTGGAGCAGGCCCGCCGCAACGGGCGGGACCTGTCCGGCATCCACGCGGTCGCCTCCCTGTGCGTGTGTGCGGTGGATGCCGAGGTCGACCACCGGCTGGACGCCTTGGAGGGAGTCAGCGCCCGGGCCCGGGGGCAGTGGCTGCGCGGGCAGGCCGGGATCGCCAACGCCCACCTGGCCTACCGGGCCTACGAGCAGGCCCTGACCACCCCCGCGCCGACCAGCGGGAGGGAGGTCGCCGACCGGACCTGCTGCAGGA
>NZ_VOHR01000368.1 GCF_009192725.1 Segeticoccus rhizosphaerae
CGGGTGCCCGGATCGGACCGCGCGGACGAGCCGGGTGTAGAGGGCGGCCGGCGCGAGGCAACGGGCGGCGTCGTGGACGAGCACCACGCCGTCGTCGGGATGCAGCGCGCGCAGACCCGCCGCGACCGAGTCCGTACGGGTGGCACCCCCCGGCACGACGTCGATGTCGTCGGCCCGCGGGTGGGCTTGTGCGATGTCACGCACCTCGTCGAGGTGGCCGCTCGGCGCGACCACCACGACGTGCCGCACGTCGGGGCACGCTGTGGCGCGCCGCAACGCGTGCGTCAGCAAGGGCTCGCCAGCCAGCGCCACGAGCGCCTTCGGCTGGGCAGCACCCAGCCGGGTGCCCTGGCCCCCGGCCACGAGGACCAGGGCGACGTTCAGGAGGCGAGGACCTCGTCGAGCGTGGCCTCGGCCTTGTCCTCGTTGGTGTGCTCGGCGAGCGCGAGCTCGGAGACGAGGATCTGCCGGGCCTTGGCCAGCATCCGCTTCTCACCCGCGGACAGGCCGCGGTCCTTGTCGCGGCGCCACAGGTCGCGCACGACCTCGGCGACCTTGATGACGTCACCGGAGGCGAGCTTCTCGAGGTTGGCCTTGTAGCGGCGCGACCAGTTGGTCGGCTCCTCGGTGTGCTCGGCGCGCAGGACCTCGAAGACCTTGTCGAGTCCTTCCTGACCGACGACGTCGCGGACGCCGACGAGATCGCAGTTCTCAGCGGGAACCTCGATCGTCAGATCGCCTTGGGCCACTTTGAGGACGAGGTAGAGCTTGTCCTCTCCCTTGATGGTGCGGGTCTTGGTTTCTTCGATCAGTGCGGCCCCGTGGTGGGGGTACACGACCGTCTCGCCGACCTTGAACTCCATATGTTATTTGCCCCTTTCGCGAACTCTAGGATACCACGAATGGGCCCCGTCACTGAACCGACCTGTGGACGTTTGCGCAGGTCAGAGGCCCAACGCCGGTCCCAGCGGTGTGAAACGACCCCTTGACAGATCGCCTTCGACATGCTTGTCAGGGCCACTCGCGCGGGTATGCCGACCGGTTCCGAAGGCGGCCCGCTAGGCTGACCCGCGTGAAGCGTCGACCGGCCCGGGCCACCTCCAAGACCGCGCTCCCGAAGAGGAGTGCCCTGCTGCTCACTGCCGCACTGGCGGCCGGCACCTTGGCGATCTCCGGGTGCCAGCGGTTCTCGCCGATCACCACCGACCTGCACTACGACCCGGCCGACGGGGTCTCCGCCACCCTCGGTGACGTCGCCGTGCACGACCTGCTCGTCGTCGCCGGGTCCAAGGGAGCCGCCGGCGTGGTCTCCGGCTACGTGGTCAACAGCGGCGACCAGGAGGTCACGCTGCAGCTCAAGGCCCCGAACGCCGAAGCGACCCAGACCAAGCTGCCGCCGCACAGCACGGTCAAGCTCTCGGGCGGCGACACGGAGAGTGTCCAGGTCAGCACGGTCGCGGTGGCGCCCGGTTCGATGCTCGACCTGCAGCTGAAGACACCGGACTTCGGTGCCCAGGAGGTCCCGGTGCCGGTCCTGCTGCCGGACGGCTACTACGCGACCGTGACGCCGACCTCCGGCAGCGGCGGCTGATCCCACCGACCGGCGCCTCCGATCCGCTCAGGCGCTCTCGAACTTGTAGCCCAGCCCCCGCACCGTGACGATGTGCTCCGGGGCGGACGAGTCCGTCTCGATCTTGGCCCGCAGCCGCTTGACGTGGACGTCCAGCGTCTTGGTGTCGCCCACGTAGTCGCTCCCCCACACGCGGTCGATGAGCTGCCCCCGTGTCAGCACCCGGCCCGCGTTGCGCAGCAGCATCTCCAGCAGCTCGAACTCCTTGAGCGGGAAGGAGACCTGCTCACCCCGGACGGTCACGACGTGCCGCTCGACGTCCATCCGCACCGGCCCCGCCTCCAGGCTCGGCGGGAGCAGCTCGTCCGGCTCCTGCAGACGACGCAGCACGGCCTTGATCCGGGCCAGCAGCTCGCGGCTCGAGTAGGGCTTGGTGACGTAGTCGTCCGCGCCGATCTCGAGGCCGACGACCTTGTCCACCTCGCTGTCCTTGGCGGTGAGCATGATCACCGGCACCGACGAGCGCTGCCTCAGCGCACGGCACACGTCGATCCCGGACAGACCCGGGAGCATCAGGTCGAGCAGCACCAGGTCTGCTCCCGCCCGGTCGAACCGCTCCAGCGCCGCCGGGCCGGTCTCGGCCACGTCCACGTCGTAGCCCTCCTTGCGCAGCAGGTAGGACAGCGGGTCCGAGTAGGACTCCTCGTCCTCGACGACCAGGATGCGCGTCATGCGGGGTGCCCTTCGTGGGGTGTGGTCATGGAGTCACCTCTCGTCGCGATCCGGAGGTCGGGGCCCGGCCGGGATGGCCGGTGTGCGGCCGGCAGCCGCATGGTGAACGTGGAGCCGTGCCCCTCCTCGCTCCACACGGTGACGTCTCCGCCGTGGTTGGCGCAGACGTGCTTGACGATGGCGAGGCCCAGGCCGGTGCCTCCGGTGGCCCGCGAGCGGGCGGCGTCGACCCGGTAGAAGCGCTCGAAGATGCGTGGTTGCTCACTGGCCGGTATGCCGTGCCCCTGGTCGGTCACGGCGACCTCCACGAGCTCGCCGCGGGTGCGCACCGCCAGGGTCACGCTGGTGCCGGGGTCGGAGTAGGTGATGGCGTTGGCGACCAGGTTGCGGATCGCGGTGGTGAGCAGGTGGGTGTCACCGAAGACCTGCGGCGACCCGGGATCCTCGCGCACCAGGGTCACCTTCGTGCCCCGGTCCTGGGCCAGCAGCTCGGTGTGGTCCACCGCTTCGACCGCAGCCTGCCCGACGTCGACGAGCTCCGGGTCGTGCAGCGTGTCGGCCACCTGGAGCCGGGACAGCTCGACGATCTCGGTGACCAAGGTGGTGAGCCGGCTGCTCTCGACCTGCATCCGCGAGGCGAAACGGGTGACCGCCTCCGGGTCGTCGCTGGCCCCCTGGACGGCCTCGGCGAGCAGTGCCAGACCACCCACCGGCGTCTTGAGCTCGTGGCTGACGTTGGCCACGAAGTCACGCCGGACCTCCTCGAGCCGACGGGCGTGGGTGCGGTCCTCCACCAGCAGCAGGACGTAGGCGCTCCCGAGCGGGGCGATCCGCGCGGCGACGGTGATGACGCCGGTGCCGATCGGACCGCGGGACAGCTCCAACTCGGCTTCGCGGATCTCGCCGTCACGGCGCACCCGGCGAGCGAGGTCCCGCAGGGCGGGGTGGACCAGCTCGCTGTCGCGCACGAGTCCGTGGGCCACCGCCGACGGGCTGGTCCTGACGACGGCGTCGTCGCGGTCGAGGACGATGGCGCTGGAGCCCAGGACCGCGAGGACGTCGGCCACGCCCTCGGGCACGCGCGCCTCGGGCAGCTCGTCGTCGGGCACCCGGCGACGAGCTGCC
>NZ_VOHR01000369.1 GCF_009192725.1 Segeticoccus rhizosphaerae
CCGTCGGTCCTCCTCGGCACGCGCGGCCCGCTCCTCGAGCGCCGCCACGTAGGCGGTGCGCACCCGCTGGAGGCGACCGAGGGCCCACGGGGCGAGCACTGTGGCCAGCAGGGCGCCGGCGATGAACAGCCGCAGGCCGGATCCCTGGAACGACCCCGAGGTGGCCCACTGCCCGGGCGACCACAGCCGGATCGTGGTGGCGAGCGCCCCCGCCAGGCTCAGTGCCAGCGCCGCCAGGGGCCACGGCGGGTGGGCGTGGGCGGCCACGGCATACAAAAGGATGGGAAAGACCAGGGCGGTCGGCAGCAGGATGGCCGGAAGCGGTCCGCCCGAGGCCACCGCTTCCCGGCCGTCCACGTCGGGGACGACGACCAGGACCAGCATGACGACGGCCACCCACGCGAAGGCCGGCAGGGGTCGGATGCGTCGCCACGCAACTGCGGCATGGGCCAGCACCATCAGGGACAGCACCGCCACGCGGCCACCGACGGGCCAGGTGGCCCCCAGGACGACCCTCGCGGAGGTGGGCAGCACCACAGCCGCCAGGACCACGGCCATCGCGACGTCGGGGACCAGCGGCCGGTCGCGCACCCAGGCGTCCACACGATCCCACCCACGAGACTCCCGGCCCATCTGAGTCAGCGAGCGCCGAGCGCGAGGTCGATCCGGTGAAGGAGCTCCACCACGTCGCGGCCGAATCGGACGCCGCACCGGTGGTCGGTTCGTGCCTCGCGGATCTGCCCGAGCAGCTCGGTCACCGCGCGCTGCTGCGCCACGACGACCTCGACCGAGCTGTCGGGACGAGCGTGCCAGCCCTGGGCGTCGTAGAACTCCAGACTGAAGCGGATCGCCTCCGGTGGCATGGTGAGGCTCAACTGGACGGTGCTGGTGGCGCCGCCCTCGTGGGTCAGCACGAAACTGACCAAGTCGTCGAAACCGCGGGCGCCGCCGATGTCCGCCACCGGGCCGAGCACCGGCAGCAGCGCGGAGAGGGCGTGGGGACCGACGTCCCACAGCGCACCTTCCTGCTGCCTCCACAGCGACTGCGCGTAGGGGTTCTGCGGCGTCCGCAGCGACGCCAGCCACTGCGCATGAGCACCGAGAGCGCCGCACTCGAGACGCTCCCGCAACCACGCTTCCCGCTCGGGCACGAACCGGTCGGTGAAGAACACCACGGTGCTGACACCGGCCTCCTCCACCGCCGCCAGCAGCCGGTCCGCGGCGGCCAGATCGGTGGCGACGGGCTTCTCCAGCAGCAGGTGCCGTCCGGCCGCGGCGGCACGCAGCGCGAGCTCGGCCTGCACCGCGGGAGGCACGGCGAAGGCCACCGCGTCGACCGCGTCGATGAGTGCCTCCACGTCGGCGTAGGACGTGACGCCGTGCGCGGCGGCGAGCTCGGTCGCCTTGCCCTGGTCGCGACCCCACACGCCCACCAGCTCAGCGTCGGGATGCCCTGCCAAGCCGGGGGCGTGCACCTCGCGGGCCCAGTGGCCGGTGCCCACCAGGCCGAACCTCGTCGGTTGCACGTGCACAGTATTCCTCTCGATCGCCATTCCTCTCGATCGCCGGGCCCACCCGCCGGGCCACGGCCGAGCTAGTCGTCGTCGGGGGAGGCCTCACCGGACCGGCTCGGGTCGAGCGCCAGGTCGGCGGCGTGCTCCGGCAGCGGCGGGGGAGTGCCGCCGAACGCCGGGCACAGCGCCCGGTGGTTGCACCAGTCGCACAGCCGGCTCTTGCTCGGCCGCCAGTCGCCCTCGCTCGCGGCCCGGGCGATCGCCACCCACAACGCCTTCAACTTGCGTTCGGTGGCCAGCAGGTCGCGCTCGTCGGGGACGTAGCGCACGATCTCGGAGTTGCCGAGGTAGACCAGCTGCAGCATGTCGGGCACCGTGCCCCGCAGCCGCCACAGCACCAGCGCGTAGAACTTCATCTGGAACAGCGCCTTGGACTCGAACCGCTCGGACGGGCTCTTGCCCGTCTTGTAGTCGACCACCCGGACCTCGCCCGTCGGCGCGACGTCGAGCCGGTCGACGTAGCCGCGCAGGGTCAGCCCGTCCAGCTCCGTCTCGACGTAGAGCTCACGCTCGGCCGGCTCGAGCCTGGTGGGGTCCTCGAGGGTGAACCAGCGCTCGACGAGTCCCGCCGCGTCCTCGAACCACTGCCGCAGCGCCTCCGGCTCGGACCCCACCAGCTCCCGCAGCTCCGGCTCGACCTCGAGCATCGCCTCCCACTGGGCAGGCAGCAGCGCGGTCGCCTCGGCGAGCGTGCGCCCGGTCGCCGGCAGGTCGAACAGACGCTCCAGCACGGAGTGCACGAGGGTGCCGCGGGCAGCAGCCGAGCTCGGCGGCTCGGGCAACTTGTCGATCACCCGGAAGCGGTAGAGCAGCGGGCACTGCATGAAGTCGGAGGCCCGGCTCGGGGACAGTGCGGCAACCATGCACCGCACTGTAGGCGGGGGCCCTGACATAGGCTCGACCGCATGACGAGCCAGGCGCCGCCGCCCTCACCTGCCGGCGGCGGCCCCGGCAACACCGTCAAGGCGAAGGCGCACCTCACCCCCCACGGCCTGCGGATCGGCAGCATCGCCGGCGTGCCCGTCTACCTCGGACGCACCTGGCCGGTCATCGTGCTGATCGTGGTGGCCACCTTCGGTCCCAGCCTGTCCCGGGCCCGTCCCGAGCTGGGCTGGCAGGCGTATGCCGTCGCGCTCGTCTACGCATTGCTGCTGCTCTTCTCGGTGCTCTTCCACGAGGCCGCGCACGCCGTGGTCGGGCGGTGGCGCGGCTACCAGGTGTCGCGGATCGTGGCCGACCTGTGGGGCGGGCACACGGCATACGACACCGCGGACTCGACCCCCGGGTCCAGCGCCCTGGTGAGTGTCGCCGGCCCGGTGGCCAACGGGATCCTGGCGCTGGTCGGCTGGTGGATCACCCCGATGCTGACCGGCGACATCCCGCACCTGCTGGGCCTGGCACTGCTGTGGACCAACGGGTTCGTCGCCCTGTTCAACCTGCTGCCCGGGCTGCCGCTGGACGGCGGCTTCCTGGTCGACTCCCTGGTCTGGAAGATCACCGGCAGCCGCGAGAAGGGCATGATCGCCGCCGGCTGGTGCGGACGGGCGGTGACTGCCGGTGTCCTGGTCTGGGTGATCATCCTGCCGCTGGCGCACGGCGAACAGCCTTCGCTGTTCACCATCATCTGGGGCGGCTTCATCGGCGCCTTCCTGTGGGCCGGGGCGACCCAGGCCATCCGCGCCGGGCGCTCCCGCCAGGTCCTCGAGCGCATCGCCATCGGGTCCGTATGGCGTCCGGCCGGCAGCGTGCGCGGC
>NZ_VOHR01000037.1 GCF_009192725.1 Segeticoccus rhizosphaerae
AGGGCCGCGAAGCCGGTGGTCACCAGTCCGGCGAGGGCGCTGGCGGCGACCAGCGCCCACTGCCCCTCGCGGGCGTCGACGAGCACGAGAGGCAGCACGGCGACACTGGTCGACACGGCCGTGCGCTGCCAGGCGAGGGCGGTGCGCTCCGGCTGCAGACCGTGGCGGCCGACGATCACCGGCCGGTATGGCGTGCTCACCGGGACAGCTCCACGAGCGCCAGCACGACCATGGCCACCGCCAGGATCGCGACGCCGACCGCCAGCGGCACCAACGCCCTCGGCGCCGGAAGCGGTCGGGACAGCCGCAGCGACCGCTCGACGTGGGTCCAACCGATCACGGCGCGCAGCGCCGTCGCGCCGCCTCCCACGCAGGCCACCGCACCGATGATCGGGGTCCACCGTGGCAGGTCGGCGAGACTGGCCAACGAGATCAGCGCGATACCTCCCGCCACGATGGCCAGCGCGGTCCGCATCCACGCCAACGCGGTGCGCTCGTTGGCCAGCGAGAAGCGCGGGTCGGGTTCCTCCCCGACCCCGTAGACCCGGGCCGGTCGCCGACTCGGGTCGGGTGCGGTGGCCTTCGGCTCAGCACCGTCGGGAGATGAGCCGGCGGCCTCAGGCATCTGCAGCCTCCCGGACGCCCTCCGGCGTCCAGCGCGTGCTCACGGCCCACGCCTCGGCCCGCGGCAGGGCCCGGTCGAACCACGGTTCTTTGGCGTCCGCGTAGTCCGGCGTGCTGGCCGAGACGCTCGCCAGCCGGCGCTTCTCGGCCTCGTACTCGTCTCTCGCCTCCGCGTCGTCCCGCAGCCAGTCACGGAAGAGCAGGGCGAATCTCCATCCGGCAGAACCGGCCTCGCGGACGTGGACATGCGCGACCCGGCCTGGGTCGGCGCTGCCGTGGAAGCGCTTGCGCCACTGCCGCGGGTCGGGGAGTTGCGGCTTCGGGCGGTCCTGGAGGTTGCCCTCAGCGCGCGGGAAGCCCGCTCGAGCCATCGCCTCGACGAACCCCGGCTCGTCGGCGTCCTCGAGCCGGGCGACCTCGACCTGCACGTCGATGACGTCCTTCGCGGCCAGGCCCGGCACGCTCGTGGAGCCGATGTGCTGCACGTCCGCGGCGCGCGCGCCCAGCACGTGGGTGAGCCGCTGGGTGAGGCGACGACCCTGCGCGGGCCAGCTCGCGTCATACGGCACGAGCGTGGGCACCCTCGGTCCACGGCTGCGGCTGCCGGTGAGCAGGTTGTGCTCGTATGCCGTGAGCCTCGCGCGCCAGACCCGGTCCACCTCGGCGCGCAGCTCCTCGGGCGTGCCGTCGTTGTCGAGCCAGACGTCGGCAGCGGCCCGGCGCTGCCCGTCGGTGGCCTGTGAGGCCATGCGGGACCGGGCCTCGGCCTGGGTCATGCCGCGGGTGCGCACCAGGCGCTCGAGGCGCACCTCCTCGTCCGCGCCGACCACCACGACCAGGTGGTAGGCCGGGCCCATCTGCTTCTCGACCAGGAGCGGCACGTCGTGGACCACGACCTGGCCTTCGGCGGCGCCGGCGGCGAGGTCGGCCGTCCGCCGCGCGATCCGAGGGTGGGTGAGGCCTTCCAGGTCACGGCGCGCCGTCTCGTCGGCGAAGACGACGGCGCCGAGGGCGGGGCGGTCCAGCGAGCCGTCTGCGGCGAGCACCCCGTCGCCGAAGCGTTCGACGACCGCAGCCAAGCCGTCCGACCCCGGAGCCACGACCTCGCGGGCCAGGACGTCCGAGTCGATGACCAGCGCGCCGAGTTCCCGAAGCCGTGCCGCCACAGTGGATTTACCTGACCCGATCCCTCCCGTGAGGCCCACGCGCAACATGCGCCCAGCCTATCCGTGCCTGCGGCGCGCCCCCACGAGCGGCACGTTGTGCGCAAGCGGCACACCTGCAGCCCTGCCACGAGCGCCGAGTGGTACGACTCGGGCCGAGCCGTGGCCGGTCAGCGGAAGTCCTCGATGCCCTGACCGCTTTCGTCGCCGATGCCGTAACGGTCTATCAGGCCCCAGCAGTCCGGCCTGGACCCATCGGTGTCGGTGTGCCCGTAGGCGTCGGCGAGCTGGCGGGCGGTGACGACCTCCCCGGCATATCGGCTCGGATCCGGGTCACCGGCAAGCGCGGCCACTCCAAGGGCGACGTAGGTCGGTGACTCCGAGATCGCGAAACCCGGTGTCTTCTCGCAGGCTTCGCGCCAGGTCTCCTCCGTGACGCCGAATCCCTCCAACATCTGCTCCGACCGCAGCCAGCCCGGCGTGACGGCCAGGGCGGTGACGGGGTGGTCGGCCAGCTCGAAGGTGAGCCCCTTGACGATCCGCTCCACGTTGGCCTTGACCAGGTCGTAGTAGAAGCCGACGTTCTCGCGATAGTTGGCGTTGAAGCTGGACGTGCCGTCGGTCATCTCCACCACGAGACCGCCGCCGCTGCGCAGCAGGAGCGGGATCGCCGTGGCGCTGGTGATCAGGTGGGTGTCCACGCCCATCCGCAGCATCCGGAGGCCGCCGGCAAGGTCGTGCTCCCACAGCGGTTTGTCCCACTGGGCATAGCGGTCGCCGCCGAAGATGTCGTTGACGAGCACGTCGAGCCGGCCGTGCTCGCGCTCG
This sequence comes from Segeticoccus rhizosphaerae, assembly GCF_009192725.1. Taxonomy (GTDB): domain Bacteria; phylum Actinomycetota; class Actinomycetes; order Actinomycetales; family Dermatophilaceae; genus Segeticoccus; species Segeticoccus rhizosphaerae. The sequence goes on from NZ_VOHR01000037.1 coordinate 2,616, forward strand.
ATCCGATCGACCAGCGCGGCCACGGCCTCGGGGTCCTCGTGGTCCACGACCACGGGCGCACCCACCCCTCCCCCCTGCGTCATGAGGTCGCCGGTCTCCTCGATGGTCTCCGGCCGGTTGATCTCCGACCGGCCTCGCTCGCGGCTGCTGCGGCCGGTGGCGTAGACGAACGCCCCCGCCCTGGCGAGCTCGACGGCGATGGCCCGTCCCGCCCCTCGGGTGGCGCCGGCGACGAGCGCGACCCGGCCGTGCAGGGTTGTGTCTGCGGTCATGGTGATCTCCTCCTGGTGGCCTTCGGTCTCGTGGTCCACCCGCTCAGCAGCGCGTCCAGGTCGGCGCCGAGTCGGCGCACCAGCGACCCCTCGGGGTGCACCGACCAGGCCAGGCAGCCGCCCTCCATCGCGCCGACCACGATGCGCGCCAGCTGCCGCGGCGGGGGGCTCCCGACGAGGTCGCCCTCGGCGATCGCCTGCTCGGCGTGGATGGAGAGGTGGCTGCGCACCCGGCCCCAACCCCGGTGCAGCAGCTCGCGCATCTCGTCGTCCTGGAGGTCGACGGCCAGCGCCGCGAGCTGCAGCGCGGCTGTATCGGCGTGGTCGAGCTCGTGGTAGTTGTGCAGCGCGACCGCACGGAAGCGCGCGAGAGGCGAACGGCGCTTGGCGGCAGCCATCTCCAGCTCCTGGTCGAGGGAGGCCACCCAGCGTTGCGAGAGCCGCAGCAAGAGCTCCTGCTTGGAGCCGAACCGCTTCACCAGGGTGGCCGCCGAGACCCCAGCCACCTCTGCGACCCGCGCGAGGGTGAAGGCGGCGGGCCCGGCGGTCATCAGCACCCGACTGGCGGCGTCGAGGAGAGTGTCGTCGTGGGTTTCGACCGGTCGCGCCACTGCCCCACTCCTCCTTCCCGAGGTTCACTGCGTGAGCAGTTAGTAAATCACCATTCACTAACTCAGGGCAAGAGGGATGACGAAGGCCCGGACCGTGTGCCGGTCCGGGCCTTCGGGATGGTGCTGTGTGGTGCCTCGGTGAGGCTCACGGCATACGGTGAATCAGCCGCCGGTGAGCTTCTCCCGCAGGGCGGCCAGGGCCTCGTCGGAGGCGAGGGTGCCCTCCGACGGCGCGGCCGGGGCGGCCGGGGTGCTGCTGCTGCTCGAGGAGGACGACGACGAGGAGGAGCTGGAGCCACCCGAGGAGTAGGACGCGGAGGAAGCCGGGCTGGCGGCGGCGTCGGCGTCGGCCTTGAGGGCCTCCTCGACCTGGGCCTTGTGGGCCTCCCAGCGCTCGTGCGCGTCGGCGTACTGCTTCTCCCACTTCTCGCGGGCCTCCTCGTGACCCTCGAGCCACTCGTTGGTCTCCGGGTCGAAGCCCTCGGGGTACTTGTAGTTGCCCTGCTCGTCGTACTCGGCAGCCATGCCGTAGAGCGTCGGGTCGAACTCGGACACCGCGCCCTCGTTGGCCTGCTTGAGCGACAGCGAGATGCGGCGACGTTCGAGGTCGATGTCGATGACCTTGACGAAGATCTCCTGGCCGACGGTCGCGACCTGCTCCGGCAGCTCCACGTGGCGCTCGGCCAGCTCGGAGATGTGCACCAGGCCCTCGATGCCGTCGTCGACGCGGACGAACGCACCGAACGGCACGAGCTTGGTGACCTTGCCCGGCACGACCTGACCGATCGCGTGGGTCCGGGCGAAGTGCTGCCACGGGTCCTCCTGGGTCGCCTTCAGCGACAGCGAGACGCGCTCGCGGTCCATGTCGACGTCGAGCACCTCGACGGTGACCTCCTGGCCCACCTCGACGACCTCGGACGGGTGGTCGATGTGCTTCCAGGACAGCTCGGAGACGTGCACCAGACCGTCCACGCCACCGAGGTCGACGAACGCACCGAAGTTGACGATGCTGCTGACGACGCCCGTGCGGACCTGGCCCTTCTGCAGCTCCTTGAGGAAGCCGGTGCGGACCTCGGACTGCGTCTGCTCGAGCCAGGCACGGCGCGACAGGACCACGTTGTTGCGGTTCTTGTCGAGCTCGATGATCTTGGCCTCGATCTCCTTGCCCACGTAGGGCTGCAGGTCGCGGACGCGACGCATCTCGACCAGGGACGCCGGGAGGAAGCCGCGCAGGCCGATGTCGAGGATCAGGCCGCCCTTGACGACCTCGATGACGGTGCCGGTGACGACGCCGTCCTCTTCCTTGATCTTCTCGATGGTGCCCCAGGCGCGCTCGTACTGTGCGCGCTTCTTGGACAGGATGAGGCGGCCTTCCTTGTCCTCCTTCTGGAGGACCAGGGCCTCGACGTCATCGCCCACGGAAACGACCTCGGACGGGTCGACATCGTGCTTGATGGAGAGCTCGCGGGAGGGGATGACCCCCTCGGTCTTGTAACCGATGTCGAGGAGGACCTCGTCCCGGTCGACCTTGACGATGACACCTTCGACGATGTCTCCGTCGTTGAAGTGCTTGATCGTCGCGTCGATCGCGGCGAGCAGCTCTTCCTCAGACCCGATGTCGTTGATCGCGATCTGAGGGCTGGCCTTGGGGGCCGTAGTAGCAGTCATGTAGTGGGGACTCCGATTGTGGATGATGTGATCGGGGCGCACACCGCTTCTCCCGAGCTCACCCGAGGGAGGCGATCCGGCCCAAGATGGACAGGTTCAACGCATCAGCGCAGCACAAAGCACGCACCGATGCGCCCGTCCACCTTATCGGCGCCGTCTCCCCCGGGTCAACGCGGGTATGCCGTGCGCCCACAGCCGGGCAGGATGGTGGCCATGGCGCCAGACGATCTCGACCCCTCGGACGCGTTCGGTGTCGTCACGCACCGGCCCGCAAGCAGCCACGAGACCGCCCGTGCCAACCGGGCTTGGTGGGACGAGGAGGCTGCCGACTACTACCTCGAGCACGGCGACTTCCTCGGTGACCAGGACTTCGTCTGGGGTCCCGAGGGGCTGCGCGAACGGGACGCCGGGCTGCTCGGCGAGCTGACCGGCCGACGGGTCCTCGAGGTCGGCGCCGGCGCGGCACAGTGCTCACGCTACGTCGCGGTGCACGGCGGGCAGGTCGTGGCCAGTGACCTCTCGGCCGGCATGCTCCGCCAAGGCCTCGACCTCAACCGCAAGGTGAGGCTTGCCGTGCCGCTGCTGCAGTGCGACGCGCTGGCCCTGCCCCTGGCGGACGCCTCGGTCGACGTGGTCTTCACCGCCTACGGGGCGGTGCCCTTCATCGCGGACACCGCGCGGCTGATGCGGGAGTGCGCGCGCGTTCTCCGGCCGGGCGGGCGCCTGGTCTTCTCGACGACGCACGCGATCCGCTGGGCCTTCCCCGACGACCCGTCTCCCGAGGGGCTTCGCGTGCATCACTCCTACTTCGACCGGACGCCCTACGTCGAGCAGGACGAGTCGGGTCGGGCGACCTATGTCGAGCACCACCGCACGCTCGGCGACCGGGTGCGCGAGCTGACCGCCGCCGGCCTGCGGTTGGTCGATCTCGTCGAGCCGGAGTGGCCGGAGGAGAACCGGCAGGTCTGGGGCGGCTGGAGCCCGCTGCGTGGCGCGTTCATCCCCGGGACCGCGATCTTCGTCGCCGAGAAACCCCGCTGACCACCACCCCTCTCCGGGACGTCCTGCGTCCTGGTCGCCCGGGCCGCCACACCGCAGGACGTCCCGGAGCGCGGGTCAGTGGGCGGCGTCGTGCCAGGATCCGCCGATCCCGACGCTCACGTCGAGCGGAACGTCGAGGTCGATCGCCGAACCCATCTGCTCGCGCACCAGCGCCTCGACGGCCCCGCACTCCCCCGGCGCCACCTCGATGACGAGCTCGTCGTGCACCTGCAGCAGCATCTGGGAACGCAACCCCGCGGCCACCAGCTCACGGTGCACCCGCAGCATCGCGAGCTTGATGATGTCGGCGGCCGAGCCCTGGATGGGGGCATTGAGCGCCATCCGCTGGGCCATCTCGCGCCGCTGCCTGTTGTCGGAGGTCAGGTCGGGCAGGTAGCGCCGGCGGCCCAGCATGGTCTCGGTGTAGCCGGTGCGGCGTGCCACCTCCACCACCTCGGCCAGGTAGTCGCGCACCCCGCCGAACCGGGCGAAGTACTCGTCCATCAGCCCCTTGGCCTCGTCGGTGCCGATGCCGAGCTGCTTGGACAGGCCGAACGCCGAGAGCCCGTAGGCCAGCCCGTAGGACATCGCCTTGACCTTGGCCCGCATCTCGACGGTCACCTCGGCGGGCTCGACGTGGAAGACCCGCGATCCGACGAAGCGGTGCAGGTCCTCACCGGTGCGGAACGCCTCGATCAGCCCCTCGTCACCGGACAGATGGGCCATAATCCGCATCTCGATCTGGCTGTAGTCGGCCGACATCAGCGACTCGAATCCCTTGCCCACCACGAAGATCTCGCGGATCCGCCGCCCCTCCTCGGTGCGGATCGGGATGTTCTGCAGGTTGGGGTCGGTCGAGGAGAGCCGACCGGTCGCGGCGATGGTCTGCTGGTAGGTGGTGTGGATCCGGCCGTCGTCGGAGACCGACTTGAGCAGGCCCTCGACCGTCTGCCGCAACCGCGAGGAGTCGCGGTGCCGCAGCAGCGCCTCGAGGAACGGGTGCTCCGTCTTGGCATAGAGGTCGGTCAGCGCGTCGGCGTCGGTGGTGTATCCGGTCTTGGTGCGCTTGGTCTTGGGCATGCCGAGGGTCTCGAACAGGACGACCTGCAGCTGCTTGGGCGAGCCCAGGTTGATCTGCTCGCCGCCGATGGCCTCGTAGGCGTCGAGCTGGGCCTCGCGCACCTTGTCGGCGAACTCGCTCTCGAGCCGCTCCATCGACGGGGTGTCGACCGCGATCCCCACCCGCTCCATGTCGGCCAGCACGTCGACCAGCGGCAGCTCGACCTCCTGCAGCAGCGACGCGCCACCGGTCTCCTCCAGCTGGGTGTCGAGAGCACCGGCCAGGTCGAGCACCGCCCGGGCCTGCACCATCGCCGCCTCGGCCTCCTGCAACCCCGCGTCGCCCTCGAAGTCGAGCACGCCCTGACCCGAGTCGTCACCATCGCTGCGCAGCTCCCGCTTCAGATGGCGCAGCACCAGGTCGGCCAGGTCGTAGGACCGCTGGTCGGGCCGCACCAGGTAGGCCGCGAGCGCGGTGTCGCTGGTCACACCGCGCACCGGGAGCCCCCGGGCCGAGAGCGCCTCGATCGGCCCCTTGGCCTCGTGCAGCGCCTTCGGCCGTTCCGGATCGGCCAGCCACTGCGCGAGCGCCGTCTGGTCCGCCTGGTCGACGGTCGTGAGGTCGACGTATGCCGCGGGGCCACCCGCGTCGGCCACGGCCAGCGCGTGCGCATCACCGGTGCCCCGTGCCCAGCCGCCCAGGACGTGCAGCCCGACCCTGGCCCCCGACTTCGTGTGCTCGTCCAGCCAGGCACCCACCGCGCCGGGCTCGAGCACCGAGCCGTCGACCTCGAAGCCCTCCTCGGCCTCGACCTCGGCCGACTCCAAGGTGGCGAACAGCCGATCGCGCAGCACCCGGAACTCCAGGCCGTCGAAGACCCGGTGGACCTCCTCGCGGTCCCAGGCCTTGCGCTCGAGGTCGCCGACGGTGACCGGCAGGGACAGGTCGCGGACGAGCTGGTTGAGCCGGCGGTTGCGCAGGACCCCGTCGAGGTGCTCGCGCAGCGACTCCCCCGCCTTGCCCTTGATCTCGGTGACGTGGTCGACGATGCCGGACAGGTCGCCATACTGGTTGATCCACTTGGCGGCGGTCTTGGGGCCGACGCCGGGGACGCCGGGCAGGTTGTCGGACGACTCGCCGACCAGCGCTGCCAGGTCGCTGTAGCGGTCTGGCCCCACGCCGTACTTCTCCGTCACGCTCTCGGGAGTCATCCGGGCCAGGTCGGAGACGCCCTTGCGCGGGTAGAGCAGCGTGGTGGTGTCACTGACCAACTGGATGGCGTCGCGGTCGCCGGAGCAGATCAACACCTCGTGGCCGAGTTCGTGCGCCTGGGTCGTGAGGGTGGCGATGACGTCGTCGGCCTCGAAGCCCTCGGCCTCGACGTAGGGAACGCGAAGCGCGTCGAGCACCTCCTGGACCAGCGAGACCTGGCCCTTGAACTCGTCGGGCGTCTTGGACCGGCCGGCCTTGTACTCCGCGTACTCCTCCATCCGGAAGGTCTGCCGCGACACGTCGAAGGCGACTGCGACGTGGGTCGGCGCCTCGTCGCGCAGCACGTTGATGAGCATCGACGTGAAGCCGTAGACCGCGTTGGTGGTCTGCCCGGTGGTGGTCGAGAAGTTCTCGGCAGGGAGCGCGAAGAAGGCGCGGTAGGCCAGCGAGTGTCCGTCGAGAAGGAGAAGTCGGCTCACGCATGGCAGCCTAGGCCCCGTGACCGACAGCACCGAACAGGAAGTCCCTCCCATGAGCGACCAGTCCAGCAGCCTCGGCTCCGACCTGTTGGAGCACCTCCGTGGGAACGGCCTGGGCGCGCTGCCCGACCGCATGGGTGTCGAGCTGCTGGAGGCCACGCCCGACCGGCTCGTCGCCCGGATGCCGGTCGAGGGCAACACCCAGCCCTACGGTTTCCTGCACGGGGGAGCCAGCGTCGTGCTCGCCGAGACGCTGGGTTCGATCGGGGCCGCGTTGCACGCGGGGCCGGACGCCATGGTCGTCGGGCTCGACATCAACGCCACGCACCACCGCAGCGCACACGCCGGCCACGTCACGGCGACGGCCACCGCCATCACGCGGGGCTCGACGATCGCCGCCTACGAGGTGGTCGTGACCGACGAGGGTGGGCAGCGGGTCTGCACCTCCCGCATCACGTGCCTGGTTCGTCGGCGGCGTGGGCCGGCCACGACCTGACTGTCGCCGGCGCGGCCGGCCGCATCCGTGCGCGTCCCAGCGTGCCGGATCGGGGTCCGTGTGGCCCGTTCCTCAGCGGGCGAACCGCGCCGATGATCGAGCCGCCCGGGCGCGCAGGGAGCGCCGCAGGTGCACGGTCTGGACGCTCGCGTCGTTCTGCGCTCCGGTCAGCCGCCGGCGCAGGTTCGCCGTGGTGGTGACCCGCCGCACGACGTACTGGGAGAAGCCGAGCCGGGCGTAGAAGCGGTTGCTCTCCTTCTGCTCGGCGGGCACGCAGCTGGCGACCTGGTCGGCGCCGATCTCGTCGGCATACCGGGTCGCGGTGGACAGCAGCGCCTTGGCGACGCCGCCCCGGCGGGCGGACGGCACGACATACACCTGGTCGATCCACACGGTCGGGGTCTCGGACAGGCCGGACAGCGGGCTCTGCGTCAGCACGACGTAACCCACGAAGCGCTCACCCGAGCGCGCGAGGTAGAGCCGGACGTCGGGGCGGCGCAGCGCCTCCGAGACCCGCTCGCCAGTGGACGACCGCACCGCCCACTCCTCCGTGGCGCCGGCCTCCACCCTGGCCTGCGTCCACAGCTCGGTGAACTCGGACTCGAGCTCTGGGGTCACTTCGGACACGATGAAAGGCGAACGAGGCACGGCTCCTCCAGCATCGACACGGGACTCCCCGAGCTCCGGACCTCCCGACTCTAGCCCTCGGGCGGTCCACTTGGCGAGCGGCCCCTTCGCGCCTGTGGACAGAGCCCTACAGTGACCGGCGTGGACGGCGCCTTCCCCGGTCTCGGGACCCTGGTCAATGCCGCGACGGTGGTGGTCGGCGCACTGCTCGGTATGGCGGTCGGTCACCGGCTCCCCGAGCGCACCAGGTCGGTGGTCACCGACTGCCTCGGCCTGACCACCCTGCTGATCGCGAGCCTGTCCGCCGTCAGTGTCACCGACGCGGCCTACACCTCCGCGGTCGGCACCGGCGCGCCCGTCCTCATCGTGCTGGGCAGCCTGCTGATCGGCGGCATCGCCGGCTCCCTGCTGCGGATCGAGCAGCGCCTCGAGGGCCTGGCCGGGGTCATCCAGATCCGGCTCTCCCGCCGGCCCGGGCTGGTCGGCAAGGAGGAGACGGGTCAGTCGCACCACGCCCGCGAGCGGTTCATCGAGGGGTGGCTGAGCGCGACCCTGCTCTTCTGTGTCGGACCGCTCACCATCCTCGGGAGCCTGTCCGACGGGCTGGGCCGCGGGATCGACCAGCTGCTGCTCAAGTCGGTGCTGGACGGTTTCGCCGCGCTGGCCTTCGCCGCCTCGTTCGGCATCGGCGTGCTGATGTCCGCCGCCTCGGTCCTCGTCGTGCAGGGGTTGCTCACCCTCGCGGGTGTGCTGCTCGGCACCGTCCTGCCCGACGCGCACATCGCCGCCCTGACCGCGACCGGAGGGCTGATGCTCGTCGGGATCGCCTTCCGGCTGCTACGCATCCGGGAGATCCCGGTGGGTGATCTGCTGCCCGCGCTAGTGATCGCGCCACTGCTCACCCAGGTGGTCATCGTCCTGCGCTGAATGCAGGTTGATCACGATTCGGGAAGTGCGCGCCTGTTCCTCTTCGCCTGCCGCACCCGGTGTGCTTGACTGACCCGCCAAGCCCACCTTGAGGAGGAACTCGTGCGCGCACGCTTGATGGCGCTCGTCGCTGCGTGCTTCCTGATGCTTCTGGTCTGCGCACCCGGCGCCTCCGCGGCGACCCTGCCGTCGGCCGTGCCGGCCGCGGACAGCGGGACGTCGATCAAGGGGACGCTGGAGGGGCCGACCGACAAGCCGGTGCCCAAGGTTCGGGTGACGGTGAAGCAGAAGGGCACGTCGGTTGGTTCCGCCACCACGAACGCCAAGGGCGAGTGGCAGGTGTCGGTCCCGAAACCGGGTGACTACACCGTCACGCTCGACGTCTCGACGCTGCCCAAGAACCTGCAGCTGCGCAGCAAGGGCGGCGAGACGCTGCCGGATGTGTCGGTGCGCCCCGGATCCGCACGCACGGTGATCTTCCCGCTCATCCCCAAGAGCCAGCAGCAGGAGAGCGAGGAAGGCAGCTCGGGCGGCGCCACCGAGGGCTCGGGCAGCGGCGGCACCGACCAGGGCAGCACGGGTGCGGGCGACACCGGGGCACCAGCCGCGGGCCAGCCACCGATCAACCCCCAGGACTCGTCCACGCCGTTCCTCAACCGGTTCCTGCAGATGACGGTGGAGGGCATCAAGCTCGGCGCCATCATCGCCATCACCGCCGTCGGGCTGTCGCTGGTGTTCGGCACCACCCGGCTGATCAACTTCGCGCACGGCGAGCTCGTGACGATCGGCGCGGTCGTGGCCTACGTCTTCAGCACCAGCCCGATGCACCTGCCGCTCGTGCTCGCCACGGCCATTGCCATCGCGGTTGGGGCGCTGGTCGGCGGCGCCATGGAGCTGTCGTTGTGGCGCCCGATGCGCAAGAAGAGCGCCGGCCTGATCCAGATGTTCATCATCTCGATCGGCCTGTCGCTTCTGCTGCGGCACCTGATCCTGACCTTCTTCGGGTCGAGGAGAAACCAGTACTCGCAGTACACCGTCCAGGAGACGGTCCACCTCGGCCCGATCCAGATCACGCCACGCGACCTGTTCGTCACCGGCTTGTCGATCCTGGTGCTGTTCGGGGTCGCCTACATGCTGCAGCGCACCCGGATCGGCAAGGCCACCCGCGCCGTGTCGGACAACACCGACCTGGCCGAGGCCTCGGGCATCGACGTCAACAAGGTGATCCTGACCGTCTGGGTCATCGGCGGCGGACTCGCCGCCCTCGGAGGGGTGTTCTACGGCCTCACCCAGGCGGTCTACTGGGACATGGGGTTCAACCTGCTGCTGCTGATGTTCGCCGGTGTGATCCTCGGCGGTCTCGGCAGTGCCTACGGCGCCATGGTCGGCAGCTTCGTGGTGGGTCTGGTCGCCCAGCTGTCCACGCTCTGGTTCCCGGTCGAGCTGCAGAACGCCTGGGCCCTGCTGGCGCTGATCGTCGTGCTGCTCCTTCGACCACAAGGCATCCTCGGCCGCGCGGAACGCGCAGGCTAGGCCAAGGGCAAAGGCAATCACATGGACTTCATCAGCATCCTGTCCGACGCCGCTCGGGGCATGTTCGGCCCCGAGGCGGCGATCTACGCCTTGGCCGCCGTCGGGCTGAACGTGCACTTCGGCTACACCGGGCTGCTCAACTTCGGCCAGGTCGCCTTCATGCTCGTCGGTGCGTATGGCGTGGCCGTCAGCGTCGCGACGTGGGGCCTCCCCCTGGGGGTCGGCGTCCTCATCGGCATCGGGTGCGCGGTCGTGCTGGCCCTGGTCCTGGGCATACCCACGCTGCGGCTCCGCGGCGACTACCTGGCCATCGCGACCATCGCGGCCGGCGAGATCCTACGCTACTTCTACCGGTCCAGCTACGCCCAGCCGCTCACCGGCGGCGTCTACGGGCTGCGTCAGTTCGCTGACGGGTTCTACAACCTCAACCCGTTCACCGGGACCAGCTACGGATTCGGCGCCTTCACCTTCAGCGCCCGCTCCCTGTGGATCATGGTGGTCGGCTGGTCGTTGACCGTGCTGTGCTCGCTGCTGGTCTGGCTGCTCATCCACGCACCGTGGGGGCGCGTGCTGCGGGCAGTCCGAGAGGACGAGCTCGCGGCACGCAGCCTCGGCAAGAACGTCTACGGCTTCAAGCTGCAGAGCCTGGTGCTCGGCGGCATCATCGGCGCGCTCGCCGGCTCGTTGCTGGCGATCAACGTCCAGTCGGTGCAGCCGGACAGCTACAACCCGGTCGTGACGTTCTACCTCTACGCCATCGTCATCCTCGGCGGTGCGAGCCGCATCTGGGGGCCGGTGCTGGGGTCGGTGATCTTCTGGTTCGTCGTCACCTTCCTCGACTCGTTCCTGCGCGCAGCGACCAGCTCCGGCCTCATCCCGTCCAGCATCATCGAGGGATCCGATGTCGGTGCCGTGCGTTTCGCGTTCGTCGGGCTCGGCCTGATGCTGCTCATGATCTTCAAACCCGCGGGAATCCTCGGCAACCGGAAGGAGCTGCGTCTCGATGTCCGATGAACACAGCAGGCCGGGTGACCACCGCGCCGACGACGCGACCGTCCCCGCCGTCCCCCCTGCCGACGGCAATGGAGCGGAGCTGACCGAACAGCTCGACCCCGGTCAGCTGGGTGAGCACGACGAGGTCGAGGAGCGCGAGGAGGCGCTGGAGGCCGCCGCTGCCATGAAGGGGTCCAGCGCCGCCGCCAAGTCGCTCGAAGGCGTGGCTGCAGAGCCCGGTTCACGCAAACCCGACCCGATCCTCGTCGCCGACGACGTGAGCCGGCGCTTCGGTGGCCTCAAGGCCGTGGACGTCTCGCACCTGGAGGTCCAGCGCGGCACGATCACGGCCCTGATCGGCCCCAACGGCGCGGGCAAGTCCACCTTCTTCAACCTGGTGTCGGGCTTCGACAAGCCGAACACCGGCACGTGGAGCTTCAAGGGCACCGACCTGACCGGCATGTCCGCCTACAAGATCGCCCGCCTCGGCATGGTGCGCACCTTCCAGCTGACCAAGGCGCTGATGCGTCTGACCACGCTGGAGAACGTCATGCTGGGCGCGACCGGCCAGCGTGGGGAGCACTTCCTGCCGGCGATCTTCAAGCCCAGTTGGAGCGGGCAGGAGGCCGACAACGAGAAGCGGGCCGATGAGCTGCTCGAGCGCTTCAAGCTGACCCACATGAGGGACGAGTTCGCCGGCACCATGTCCGGCGGACAGCGCAAGCTGCTCGAGATGGCCCGCGCGATGATGGTCCGCCCCTCCCTGATCATGTTGGACGAGCCGATGGCCGGGGTGAACCCCGCCCTCACGCAATCACTGCTCGGGCACATCCAGGCCCTGCGCGACGAGGGCACCACCATCGTGCTCGTCGAGCACGACATGGACGTGATCATGAGCATCAGCGACTGGATCATCTGCTTCGCCGAGGGCAAGGTCATCGCCGAGGGCACGCCGGCCGACATCCGGTCCAACCAGGCCGTGATCGACGCCTACCTCGGCACCAGCCGCGCCCTGCCGGCCGACGAGAAGGAGCCCTCCCCATGAGCACGAGCACCCCGGCAGCAGAGGGCACTTCGGCGGGCGAGGTCCTCCTGCGTTCCGACGAGCTCGTCGCCGGCTACCTGCCGGAGGTCAACATCCTCAACGGCTGCAACGTGCACGTCGAACGGGAAGAGCTCGTGGGCATCATCGGGCCGAACGGTGCCGGCAAGTCCACCCTGATCAAGGCCATGTTCGGCCTGGTCCCGGTGCGCGACGGCAGGGTCCTGCTGCACGACCGCGACATCACCGGGCTCCCGGCCCACAAGCTGGTCAGCCAGGGTCTCGGCTACGTGCCCCAGAACAACAACGTCTTCCCGTCGCTGACCATCGAGGAAAACCTCCAGATGGGGCTCTACCTGCGGCCCAAGGAGTTCAGCCAGCGCTACCAGGCCGTGACCGAGCTGTTCCCCCTGCTCGACCAGCGCAAGGCGCAGAAGTGCAGCTCGCTGTCCGGCGGTGAGCGACAGGTCGTCGCGATGGGGCGCGCGCTGATGACCGACCCGGAGGTCCTCTTCCTCGACGAGCCGTCGGCCGGCCTCTCCCCCATCATGCAGGACACCGTCTTCGAATCGGTCTCCACCATCAACGAGTCCGGCGTCTCCATCCTGATGGTGGAGCAGAACGCGCACCGTTGCCTGGAGATCTGTGACCGCGGCTACGTCCTGGACCAGGGCCGCGACGCCTACACCGGCACCGGCCGCGAGCTGCTGGACGACCCGAAGGTCATCGAGCTCTATCTCGGCACGCTCGCCCGCGTCGATCGCTGAGCCACACGGCATACGTCGCCGGCCGCTGACCTTCGCTCCGCGCGAACCTCACGGCACAAGGAACGGGCCCGCCCACCTCTCGGTGGACGGGGCCCTCCGTGTATGTCGGGCGCTCCGGTCGCCGCCGAAGCGCCACCGGATCACGCGGCGGGAGTGGACTCCTTGGTGTCGAGCGTCTCCAGCTTGCCCTTGTCGTTGTAGCCGTAGACCTCGATGGTGGCCTTGCCGGGCTCGCCCACGTCGGTGAAGTCCAGCGGACCGCTCGCACCGTTGTAGTCGATGTCCTTGCCGTCATCCAGGAGCTTCTTGCAGCTGGCGAAGTCGTTGCACTTCTCGCCGTCCTTGGTGACCTCGTTGAAGGCCGCCTTGAAGTCCTCGGCGGTCGTCGACTTCGTCTTCTCGGCCGCCAGGGCGATCACGTTGACGCAGTCGTAGACCTGCGGGGCGAACTGCAGCTCCTTGAGCTTGGGCGCAAAGGCCTTGAGCTCCTTGGTGAACGAGGGGTTGTCGGCCGACGCCGGCGCCGTGCCCTTCATGCCGGAGAGGACGCCCGGGTTCTTCGGGTCGACCAGCTTGGCCAGATCCGCGCTCCGCAGACCGTCCGCACCGTAGAAGCCGGTCTTCTTCGGGCTCATCCCGGACTCGATCAGGCCCTTGATGATCTGCTTGCCCTCCTCGAACGCGATGATGACCACGGCGTCCGGCTTCGACGCGACGATCTTCTGCACCGTCGCGTTGAAGTTGGTCGCCTTCGGGTCGTAGGTGTCGTCCATGACGACCTCCGCGCCGCTGCTCTCGAGCGACTTCTGGGTCGCCTCGGCGAGGCCCTTGCCGTAGTCGTCGGCACGGGCGATGATCGCGACCTTGCTGTGGCCGTCGCCGACGACGACGTCCGCGAGGACCGGGCCCTGCAGTGCGTCGGACGGCGCGGTGCGGATGTAGTAGCCGTCGTCCTTGTAGTCGGTGAAGGTCGGCGCCGTGTTGGACCCCGAGCACTGTGCCACCTTGGCGCCGGTGACCTTGTCGATGATGGCCAACGACATGCCGGAGGCCGCCGCACCGATGATGCCCTGGACGCCCTGGTTGAGGACGCGGTCCGCAGACTGCGAGGCGATGGCCTGGTCGCCGGCCTCGTCACCGCTGACCGGGCTGGGGATGTCCTTGCCGAGCACCCCGCCCGATTCGTTGATCTTCTTGATGGCGAACTTCATCGCCTCGATCTGCGGCGGGCCGAGGTAGGCCAGGTCGCCAGTCTCCGGGAGTACGTAGCCGAGCTTCAAGGCTTCCGCGCTGCCACCTCCGTCGCCGGTGCTGCCACTGGCACCGTCGCCGGCGTCGCCCCCGTTGCTGCCGCAGGCTGCAGCGGCCATCATGACCGATGCCGTGAGTGCCACAAGCTTCATCCGCTTGGCTGTGCGCATTCGTTCTCCTCGTGAGACTGGATGGGCCGTCATCAGTGACGGCCCAGCAGGTAATGGTGCCGACCCTAGTCGAGTTCGGTGCGCGCACAGAGGGCTGTGACGAACCTGTTATGACACCGTGGCCGAGCCGCGGTCAGGTGTCCTTCCCACGCGCCCCCGCGATGACGGCCTCGGCGACCTGCCGCATGCCGAGGCGCCGGTCCATGGCCGCCTTCTGGATCCACCGGAAGGCACCGGCCTCGTCCAGGCCCAGCTGATCCATCAGGATTCCCTTGGCCCGGTCGAGGGCCTTGCGGGTGGCCAACCGTTCACCGAGGTCGGCCACCTCGGTTTCCAGCGCCTTTCGCTCACGCCACCGGGATCGCGCGATCGTGAGGGCAGGAGCGAGGTCGGCTGCCGTGAAGGGCTTGAGGACGTAGGCCATCACGCCGGCATCACTCGCCCGCTCGACCAGGCCCTTGTCGCTGAACGCCGTCAACATGACGACCGGCGCAATCCCTTGGGCACCAATCCGCTCCGCGGCACTGATGCCGTCCAGCAGCGGCATCTTCACGTCGAGGATGACCAGGTCGGGCCGCAGCTCGCTCGCGAGCTCCACCGCGCGCAGGCCGTCCCTGGCCTGCCCCACCACGTCATATCCCGCCTCGGTGAGCATCTCGGCCAGGTCGAGCCGGATCAGGGCCTCGTCCTCGGCGACCAGCACTCTCAACCCGGAATCGGTCCCGGCGGGTTCTGCGGGATCCGTGCCGCCGCTCGGTTGCTGCTCGTCGCTCACCGGATCAGCCTAGCGAGCAGCTGGCCCGCCCCGAGCCGAGCGACCATGCGGCGGACGCTGGTGAGCGATGATCGGATGAGAAGGAAACAGGGCCCTATCGCGAAGGCAACAACCATTCGGTACGGATGGGGTGCCGAGGGCGGGACTCGAACCCGCACGCCCTTTCGAGCAGAGCATTTTGAGTGCTCCGTGTCTGCCGTTCCACCACCCCGGCTGGGTGCGCGGACAGCATACCGGGCGAATCCGGGTCAGAACTCATCCCCTCGGGGCCAGCTCGGCGAGCGGGACAGAGGTGTCGGCGAGGCGCTCGGGGTCGACCTCTGCCCTGGCCTTCACGAGGGCCTTGATGTCATCGCCGGCGTCCCAGATGTTCGCGTTCATCCCGGCCAGGACCCGGCCGCCCTTGAGCCAGAACGCGAGGAACTCCCGTCCCTCGACGTCACCGCGCAGCACCACCCGGTCCCAGTCGGTGGCGTAGCCGTTGTACTCCATGCCGAGGTCGAACTGGTCGGAGAAGAAGTAGGGCACCTTCTGGTATGCCGTGTGCTCACCGAGCATGTTGCGCGCAGCCCACTCTCCCTGGCTGCGTGCGTTGGCCCAGTGCTCGACGCGGATCCGCTGCTCCAGCAACGGGTTCCAGGCGTTGGCGATGTCTCCCGCGGCGTAGACGCCGTCGGCGCTGGTGGCGAGGTACTCATCGACCACCACGCCGTTGTCCACCTCGAGGCCAGCGGCCTCGGCGAGCTCGGTCCTCGGCCGGACACCGACCCCCACGACGACCAGGTCGGCCTCCACCACCTGGCCGTCGCTCGTGCGCACCCCGCTCGCCCGATCGCTGCCCTCGATCCGCTCCACGCCGGTCGTGTAGTGCTGCTCGATCCCGTGCTCGGCCTGCAGCGTCTTGTAGACCCCGCCCACCTCCGGCCCCAGCACCCGCTCCAGCGGGTACTGCTCCGGAGCGATGATCGCCACGTCGGCGCCGAGCTGGCGGACCGATGCCGCCACCTCCGACCCGATCCAGCCCGCCCCGATCACCGCGACGCGGCCAGCTCCACGCGCTGCCTTCTGCAACGCCTCGGACTCGCCCATGGTGCGCAACGACACGACGCCCGGCAGGTCCACACCGGGCAGCGGGAGCTGTTTGTTCTCCGCCCCCGTGGCCAGCAGCAACGCGTCATACGAGACCTGCTCGCCGCCCTCGAGGGTGACGGTGCGAGCCGCTGGGTCGAACGCCGTGGCGCGGGTGCCGGTGCGCAGGTCGATGTCGTGCTCGGCGTAGTAGCCCTCGTCGTGCACGTAGGGTTTGCTCGCCTTCGGGTCGCCACGCAGGTACTCCTTGGACAGCGGAGGTCGCTCGTAGGGACGCTCCTGCTCGGCGCCGATCAGCACGATCCGGGCGTCGCCGTCGCCCTTGCGCAGGGCGGCGGCCGCGGTGGCCCCGGTCAGGCTCGCGCCGACGATGACGAAGGTCTGCTGGCTCATTCCCTACTCCTTGACGATCGAGTGACGGTCAGACGCAACCGGCGAGCGCGAAGAACTCCTGGCGCGTGCGGGGGTCGTCCCGCAACGCACCGTGCACCGCACTTGTGACCGTACGCGACCCGGACGCCCGGACGCCACGCAAGGACATGCACAGGTGCTCGGCCTCGATGATGACGCCGACCCCTCGCGGCTCCAGGTGGTCCTGCAGCCAGCCCGCGACCTGGGTCGTCAGCCGCTCCTGCACCTGCAGGTCGCGGGCGAACAGCTCGACGACCCTGGCCAGTTTGGACAGGCCGAGGATCCGCTCGCCGGGCAGGTAGGCCACGTGAGCCACCCCCTGGAACGGCAGCATGTGGTGCTCGCACAGCGACTGCACCGGGATGCTCCGCGCGAGCACGAGCTCGTCGTAGTGCTCGTCGTTGGGAAAGGTCGTCAGGTCGAACTCGCGGGGCGTCAGCAGCTCATGCATCGAGTGCGCCACCCGTCGTGGTGTCTCGGCCAGGTGCTCCGAGGAGGGGTCGCGCCCCAGCGCCAGGAGCAGGTCGTAGATCGCGCGCTCCGTCGCATCCAGGTCGATGCCCCGGCCGCCGCGCACCACGTGCAGCGGAGGGACGACGGACGTCAGGACGTCATACGAAGGCTCGGCGCTGCTCATGACACTCCTTCTAAAGTTGATTTAATCGGATTTTAGACCCTCGTCACGCTTACCGTCAACGACTTTAGGTTTTAGACTGTTGGTATGCCGTTGACCCAGCAATCCGACGAGGCACCCGAGGTGCCGGGTGCCGCGAGCGCCGATCCGGTGGCCGCCGTCGCGGCCCTGGACGAGCCCACGCGGCGCCGCCTGTATGACGTGGTGGCCCGTGCGCAGCGCCCGCTGAGCCGCGACGACGCG